>NZ_JBHXEN010000069.1:0-39148 GCF_042724695.1 Streptomyces sp. NPDC127068
CACCGCGTCCCCCGGGCGCGGGCCGCCGCCCGCCCCCCGCGCCCCGGCTCACATATCTCGCGGCCTGCGCCGGCCTCCCCCTGTGCGCCCCCCCCCCCCCCCCACCGGAAGGGGTGAAGAGACGTAACTTTCGCGTGCGGACGGCGTTCGGTCGCGCTATGGATCACGACGACCGCATGGAGTAACGTCCGGGTCGGGCCGGACGCTCTCCTGATGATCGGTCAACTCTCCGGGTAGGCCCAGGGGTTGGCCCGGCAACTGATGCCGTCGTGAGCGAGGAACTTCGTCTGTTGCTGCATCACGGGGGCCAGTTCGCCGTCCGTTTGGCAGCTCACATGACCGAAGCCCAGTCGGTGCCCCACCTCGTGGTTGATGAGCATCTGCCGGTACGCGTGGATGCGCTTGCCGTAGGTCTCGGAGCCCTGCGCCCAGCGGTAGGCGTTGATCATCACGCGTTCGGTGCTGGCCGAGTCGCAGGAGACGTTGTCGATGGTGGTGTTGAGGCCGGACTTGGCGCACCACGCGCCGGTGGTCCCGGGACTCGCCAGGGTGATGACGAAGTCCGCCTCCCCCGAGGAGACCCGTTCGAAGGTACGGGCTCCGCCGTGGGCCCAACTGCGCTCGTCGTTCAGGGTCTTGTGGATCGCGTCGGCGAACAGCCGACCGTCGAGGCCGAGGCCCCGCTCCACGTCGACGCGGTAGCGGAACCGCTGTCCCTTGCCGGGCGCCTTGACGAAACCGGGGACGGCGTCGAACTTCCCGGACGCCGTGAGCTTCGGGTCGAGCGGGTAGGTCCGCCCCATCTGCTCGGCGTACGTCGGGGGCTTCGCGACGGCCGGCTTGTCGGACGGGGTGGGCCGGCTGTCGGAGCGCGACGGCGGATCGTCGCGCTGCCGGTCGGCCTCCTCCGCGGCGCGGGTGTGCCCGGTGGTGTCGCTGTCCCGCTCGGCCACCTGTCCGGCGACGACGACGGCGAGGACGGTGGTCACCGCGGCGGCGGTGATCCCGGTGAAGGTCCGGCTCTTGCCGCCCCGGCCCGCGGGCCCCGACAGGTCGTGACCCCGCTCCTCGCCGGGCCCGCGCGGCGGTGGCACCGCGGCCCGGCGCCGGGCACGTCCGGCGGCGGGCCGCCCGGGGTCGGCCCGGTGCTCGACCTCCCCGGCGGCGGCAGTGGATTCGAGGGGGTCGGCGAGTTCGACGTCGTCCCACCGGGTGACGGAGGCGTACGGGTCGGCGGGGGTGTACGGGCCGGCGGACGGGGGTCCGGCGGACGGGGCGCCGTGGGTCGCGGGCCCGGTTCCGTACGGGCCCGAACGGTAGGGCCCCGGGAGGACCGTCCGCGGGCCCGCGGCGCCGGGGGCCGATCCGTGCGCCCCCGGCGCGAACACGTCGTCCGCGCCGTCGTCCCCGAACGCGTCGACGTAGTCCTGTCGGGGACCGGGCACCTGGTGGCGCCCGGGAGGCGACGGGGCGCGGCCGGCGGCGGGACCGGGGGCCGCGGCGCCGGGAACGGTGCCCCAGCCTCCTCCGGCCTCCCGCTGCTCGGGGTGTCCGCCCCGTACGAAGGGCACGCCCCGGGCGGGGGTCTCCTCGGCGTACCGCGGTGCCTGCGGGGTCCGCGGCTGTCCCGCCCGCGGCTCGCGAGCGGCGGCGGAAGGCTCTCCGGACCGGGGCGCGGCAGCACGCGGCGCGGCGTCGCCCTTCTTCGCCGCAGGGCCCTTGCGGCTATGGCGTCCCACGCGGCGTCTCAGCTCCCCGTCTGCGCGTCGGCGGACTCATCCGTACCGGAGGGTCCCACAGTCGCGCGTCCGCTGTCCCGCCCACCGGCGTTCCGGTCCGTGCCGTCGGCTCTCGCGGCGGCCGTGGCGAGGTCGCGGACCAGGTCGTGGAAGGCCGTGGCGACGAGGTCGGGGTACTCCATCATGGCGACGTGCCCGGCGTCCGGCAGGGTGAGCAGTCGGGAACCCCGGAAGGAACGTGCCGCCCGCTCCGCCATGCGGGCGGAGACCAGCTGGTCGCGCCCGCCGTACACCAGCAGGGTCGGGGCGAGCACCCGTTCGGCCTGCCGCCACAGTCCGTGTTGCCCGCCGAGGGTGTAGGCGTCGACGATGCCGCGGGTGGAGCGGGCCATCGCGTCCCAGAAGTGGGGCAGCGCCTGGCGGTGCTCCATCTCCGCGACGGCCGCGGCGAAGCCCTCCGGCGTGACCCGTTCCGGGTCGCCCCAGCACAGACCGGCCACGCCGCGGACGCGCTGCTCGGCCGACCAGTCCCGGGTCAGCCGGGTGAACAGCGCGGCGACCCCGGGCAGGGCCAGCAGGGCCGTCGGCACCGCGGTGCGCTGGACGCGCAGTTCCGGCAGGGCGGGCGAGACCAGGGTCAGCGACCGTACGAGGTCCGGCCGGACGGCGGCCACCCGGGTGGTGATCGCACCGCCCAGGGAGTTGCCGAACAGGTGCACGGGGCCGCGGCCGGCGGCGTCCAGGTAGCGGATCACGGCGCGGGCGTGCGCGGTGACCGAGTAGGCGCCGTCCTCGGGGGGCGGCGAGTCGCCGAAGCCCGGCAGGTCGAGCGCCTCGCTGTGCACGAGGTCGTCGAGGAGGGGCATCAGGGCCGACCAGTTCTGCGAGGAACCGCCGAGCCCGTGGACGTACAGCGCGGGCGGCAGGCCGGGACGGGCCGCGGGGCGCGAGCGCACGGCGAGGGACAGCCCGGGGAGCCGGACGGAGTGCAGCCGTTCCCCCTCCGCGGCCCTGACCGCGCCGACCCGTGGCACGGCCGCGGCTGACAGGTGCGGCGACTCCGACGAAGACATGCGGCAATGTTACGAGACCATCACGCCCGGTTTCCTGTGTTCGCCGTCACAGACTGGGCGTAGCGTGGGTGCACCGGCACCCTCCCCCCATCGAGGGGCCGGACGCCCCACCGCTCGGGAAGAGGACAGCATGGCCACCGACCCCACCGACCCCGGGACCCGGCGCTCCGAGGACGCCCGGGAAGCCGCGCAGGCCAGGACCGCCCACGACGTCGAGGCGCCGGAGGCGGACACGGCGGAGCAGCTGACCGAGCTGGCACCGGAGCAGGACGACGCGGTCCCGGGCTCCGATCCCGCTTCCGCCGATGAGGGGGACCGCGCCGAGCAGGCCCGCGTGGTGGCACTGGACGAGGACGACTACCGCTGACCGGACACCGCTGACGCACGACCGCGCGAGCCGCCGGCGGGCGCGTACCGGTACCGCTGGCGGGGCGCCCGCCGCACGCCCTGTGTACGGTTCCCCCTGCGTCCGGGGCGTTCCCGCCCCGTCCGGTACGTGAAATTCTGCCCTCGCGCCGCGCGCCGAGGGGTTACCGAAAAGTACGATGGGCGTCGCGGCGCACACCGCACACGGTCGATCTTGGGAGGCGGCGTGACAGCCATCGAGCAGACAGACGCGGCCCGCCCGCGGGGCACCCGCCTCCCGCGGCGTGCCCGGCGCAACCAGCTCTTGGGCGCCGCTCAGGAGGTGTTCGTCGCCCAGGGTTACCACGCGGCCGCGATGGATGACATCGCGGAGCGCGCGGGGGTCAGCAAGCCGGTGCTGTACCAGCACTTCCCGGGCAAGCTCGATCTGTACCTGGCGCTCCTGGACCAGCACTGCGAGGCGCTGCTCCAGGCGGTGCGCGGGGCCCTCGCCTCGACCTCGGACAACAAGCAGCGGGTGGCGGCCACGATGGACGCCTACTTCGCGTACGTGGAGGACGAGGGCGGCGCGTTCCGGCTGGTCTTCGAGTCGGACCTGACCAACGAGCCGGCCGTCCGGGAACGGGTGGACCGGGTGAGCCTCCAGTGCGCGGAGGCGATCTCCGAGGTGATCGCCGAGGACACGGGCCTGCCCAAGGAGGAGTCGATGCTCCTGGCGGTCGGGCTCGGCGGCGTCTCCCAGGTGGTGGCCCGCTACTGGCTGTCCAGCGGCAGCGACATCCCCCGGGACACGGCCGTGCACCTGCTGACCTCCTTGACCTGGCGCGGCATCGCCGGCTTCCCGCTGCACGGCACGGAGCAGCCGTAGCGGTCGACCCGGTACGACGACCGGACCGCACCCGCGCGCTGTTCGCTACCGGCGTGCCCCACCGTGGCTTTCCCCCCGGCGCACCGGGCTAGTGTGTGCCAGGTACGGCGCGGAGGGTCGCGCACATCAAGACCGTCGGAGGGACATAGCCGTGGAGGTCAAGATCGGCGTGCAGCACGCGCCCCGCGAGATCGTTCTGGAGAGCGGCCAGACCGCCGAGGAGGTCGAGACCGCGGTGGCCGAGGCGCTGTCCGGCAAGTCTCAGCTGTTGAGCCTGGTGGACGATCACGGCCGCAAGGTGCTCGTGCCGGCCGACCGGCTCGCGTACGTGGAGCTCGGTGAGCCGACGCAGCGCAAGGTGGGCTTCAGCGCGCTGTAGGCGGCCGTCCGCCCGTGCGGTGACACGGGCCCGCAGACACGACGGAGCGGTCCGGTGGGGTGAATCCCGCCGGGCCGCTCCGTCGTGTGCGCACCGGGACAGGATTGCCCGCTCGACGGCGGGGGTAGATCCGCTGCACGGAACGACGGATGCGGCGGAACCGCGTGGGAGGGACCACGACATGGTTTGGGTGGCAGTGGGTTCCGCGGTGATCGGACTGGGGCTGGCGCTGGCCGTACTGCGGTTGCGGGCGGATCGGTTGCCCGCGGCTCGGCTGGTGCTGACCACGGGGGTGGTGGGGGCGTTGTTCGGTGCGTTCGTGACGCGTACGGCTCTCGGGGATCCCGGGGTCGCCACGACGCTTTTCGGTGCGGCGACGCTTGCGGTGGCGCTGCTGTCCCTGCTGTTGCGCCCCCACCGCGTACGCCGCTCCGCTCCCGCCTGACCCTCCGGGGTACGTCGCACCAGGGTGCGCTGCGGGTGCGCGGTGCTTGCTCGCGCAGTTCCCCGCGCCCCCTTCGGGTGCGTCCTGGTCGGGCTGCGCTGTCCCGTGCGGGTGCGCTGCGGCCCTCCGGTGCGTCCCGATGGACCTGCGCTGTTCCGGGCGGGTGCGTCCCGCTGTTGCGCAGTTCCCCGCGCCCCTATCGGGGCCCCGGGAGCCCCTCAGCCCGGCGAAGCTCCCCAGGGGGAGCCCCATAGGGGCGCGAGGAACGGCGCGAGCAACCACAACACCCCCGCAGGCAACAGCCCACCGCAAGAGGCAACCCCCTAGGGGCGCGGGGAACTGCGCGAGCAACCACGACGCACCCGCACGGGACAGCGCACCCCAGCGGGAGACGCGCCCGTAAGGGGCGCGGGGAACTGCGCGAGTGAGCACCGCGCACCCGCACGGGACAGCGCACCGCGAGGGGCACCACCCAGGGGCGCGGGGAACGGCGCGACGAGCCGCAGCGCACCCGCAGCCGACCTCACGGGGAACGACGCGAAGAACGACAGCGCACCGCGCGCATCAAGCCGCCAACCCCAACGCAGCCATCCGCTTCGTGTGCGCCTCGGTGATCCGCGAGAACATCCGCCCGACCTCGGCCAGGTCGAACCCGTCCGCGACCCCACCCACCAACATCGTGGACAACGCATCGCGCTCCGCGACCACCCGCTGGGACTGCGACAGCGCCTCCCCCATCAGCCGCCGCGCCCACAGGGCGAGCCGCCCCCCGACCCGGGGATCCGCGTCGATGGCCGCGCGCACCTTCTCGATGGCGAACCCGCCGTGCCCCGTGTCGTCGAGGACGGCGAGCACCAGCGCCCGGGTGTCGGAGTCGAGCCGGGCGGCGACCTCGCGGTAGAAGTCGCTGGCGATGGAGTCCCCCACGTACGCCTTGACCAGGCCCTCCAGCCAGTCCGACGGCGCGGTCTGCCGGTGGAACCCGTCCAGCGCGGCGACGAACGGCTGCATCGCCTCGGTGGGCTCGACCCCGACCGCCGCCAGCCGGTCCCGCAACTGCTCGAAGTGGGCGAACTCGGCGGACGCCATCTTGGCGAGCGCGGCCTTGTCCGCGAGGGTGGGCGCGAGCTTCGCGTCCTCCGCGAGCCGTTCGAACGCCGCCAGCTCCCCGTACGCGAGCGCGCCGAGCAGATCGACGACCGCGGCCCGGTACTGGGGGTCGGCAGAGGCGCGGTCCCAGTCCCGGGCGGCGACCCCGGTGGGTTCGGCGGGCGTTTCGGCAGCGTGGTCAGGCGTCGTCATGAAGCGCACAATAGCCCGCGCGGCCGACCCGGGAAGGCCCTGGTCAAGGAGTGTGGCGACGGGCGCACGAGCGGTGCACGGGGCGTGCGCGAGCCACCCTGCGACCGTGACGTGACGAATTCGGCCACCGCACCTGCGCGATTCCGGGGTATGGTGGTAATGCGCCCGCTGAGTGCGCCGATGTACCACGATGGTCATGTGAACGGGTGACCACGGCAGGTTGAGTCGGCGAACACGACGGGCACAGGAATGAGGATGCCCGGTCGCTGGCCCGATCGGCTCCGACCAGACAGCCCTCCCAGGTACGGCACAGTGCGTACCGACGATGGAGGGGCCCTCATAGCGGTACGAGAGTTTCGAGCGTCGGCTGTGGTCCCGCGCCACCCGGTTCGCGAAGGCGGCCGGGGTTCATCGGCACGGTACAAGACCCCCAAGCGCTCACTCCGCACCGCGTCTCACAGAAGAGGCACCACCCTGATTACGCAGACGCAAGCGACGACTTTCCGAGATCTCGGAATCCTTCCCGAGACCGCCGAGTCCCTTGAGGCCGTCGGCATCACGACGCCCTTCCCGATCCAGGAGATGACCCTCCCCGTCGCCCTCTCCGGCACGGACGTGATCGGCCAGGCGAAGACCGGTACCGGCAAGACCCTCGGGTTCGGCCTCCCGATCCTGGAGCGGGTCACCGTCCCGGCCGACGTCGAGGCGGGACGCGCCACCCCCGACCAGCTGACCGACGCCCCGCAGGCCCTCATCGTCGTACCGACCCGTGAGCTGTGCACCCAGGTCACCAACGACCTGCTCACCGCGGGCAAGGTGCGCAACGTCCGGGTCACCGCGATCTACGGCGGCCGGGCCTACGAACCGCAGGTCGAGACCCTGCGCAAGGGCGTCGACGTGGTCGTCGGCACCCCCGGACGCCTGCTCGACCTCGCGGGCCAGAAGAAGCTCGACCTCACGCACATCCGGTGCCTCGTCCTGGACGAGGCCGACGAGATGCTGGACCTGGGCTTCCTGCCGGACGTCGAGAAGATCATCAACATGCTGCCGCCGAAGCGGCAGACCATGTTGTTCTCCGCGACGATGCCCGGCGCCGTCATCGGTCTGGCGCGCCGCTACATGTCGCAGCCCACGCACATCCGCGCCACCGCGCCGGACGACGAGGGCGCGACCGTCGCGAACACCTCGCAGCACGTGTACCGCGCGCACTCCATGGACAAGCCGGAGATGGTCGCGCGCATCCTCCAGGCCGAGGGCCGCGCCCTGGCGATGGTCTTCTGCCGGACGAAGCGCACCGCGGCCGACATCGCCGAGCAGCTCCAGCGGCGCGGCTTCGCCTCCGGTGCCGTCCACGGCGACCTGGGCCAGGGCGCCCGGGAGCAGGCGCTGCGGGCGTTCCGCAACGGCAAGGTCGACGTGCTGGTGTGCACGGACGTGGCCGCGCGCGGCATCGACGTCGAGAACGTCACGCACGTGATCAACTACCAGTCCCCCGAGGACGAGAAGACGTATCTGCACCGCATCGGCCGCACCGGCCGCGCGGGTGCCTCGGGTACGGCGATCACCCTGGTCGACTGGGACGACATCCCGCGCTGGCAGCTCATCAACAAGGCGTTGGACCTGCCCTTCACCGATCCGCCGGAGACGTACTCCACGTCCCCGCACCTCTTCGCCGAGCTGCGCATCCCCGAGGGCACCAAGGGCATCCTGCCGCGTTCGGAGCGGACCCGGGCCGGGCTCGCCGCCGAAGAGGTCGAGGACCTCGGCGAGACCGGGCGCAGCCCGCGCGGTCGTGGTGGACGGGCTCCCGTCGCCGCCGCCCCGCAGGAACGCGAGCGGCCCGCCCGCACGCCGCGCAGCCGTCGTCGGACCCGTGGCGGGACCCCGTTGGAGAACGCCGCCGCGAACCCGACCGCGTCGCACACCGGCCCGCAGTCGCCGGTCGAGCCCTCGCCCGAGGGCGTGGAGGCGCCCCGGCGTCGCCGCCGGACGCGTTCCGGTGCCACCGCCGGCGCAGCGCAGGCACCCGCTGTGGCCGACGTGGCCGCTGTGGCGGACGTCGAGGCCGTGACCGCTTCCGCGACGGTGGCCGAGGCCCCCGTAGCCGAGGAGGTCGAGGTGAAGCCCCGGCGCCGTCGGACCCGCAAGGCCGTCGAGGCGCCGGCCGTGGTGGCCGAGGTCGCGGAGCCGAGCACCGAGGCGGCCGTCGAAGCGGTGACCGCGGAGCCCGAGGTCAAGCCGCGCCGTCGGACCCGCAAGGCGGTGGCCGCCCCCGAGGCGGAGGCCGTCGCGCCGACCGCCGAGGCAACGCCGACCGCCGTGGCGGCCCCGGCA
Organism: Streptomyces sp. NPDC127068; assembly: GCF_042724695.1. NCBI lineage: Bacteria > Bacillati > Actinomycetota > Actinomycetes > Kitasatosporales > Streptomycetaceae > Streptomyces > Streptomyces sp. NPDC127068. The sequence goes on from NZ_JBHXEN010000069.1 coordinate 8,507, forward strand.
GCCGAAGACGCGGGGGAAGCCGCGGAGGCCAAGCCGCGTCGCCGCACCCGCAAGAAGGCCGTCGCCACGGAGCCGGAGGCGCCCGTCGCCCCCGCCGCCCCCGTCAACGAGGAGGCTGCCGAGCCGGCCGCCGCCCCCAAGCGACGCACCCGCAAGAAGGCGGTCGCCCCCGTGGAGACCGCCGCCGCCCCGGCCACCGAGGCCGACGGCGGGGAGCCCACGGAGGCGCCGGCCAAGCCGCGCCGCACGCGCGCCAAGAAGGCCGCGGCGGTCGTCGAGCCCGCCGCTTCCGAGGCCGCGGACCCCGAGGCGAAGCCCCGGCGGCGCCGCACCCGCAAGGTGGCCGAGGCCCCCGAGGGCTGAGGTCGCGCACCTGACGACCGGCGGCCGTTAGCCTTCGGGTATGAGCAGGCCCTCGACGTTCGTGCCGCCCCCGGGAGTCACCGCACGGGTGCTCTCCACGCCCCGCGGCGAGTTCGCCGCCCTCGACACGGACGGAGCGCACCCTCCGGACGGTCCCCTGCGCGGCACCGCGCTGCTGCTGCCCGGGTTCATGGGCAGCAAGGAGGACTTCATCGCGCTGCTCCTGCCGCTGGCCGCCCGGGGCTACCGCACGGTGGCCGTCGACGGACGCGGCCAGTACGAGTCTCCCGGCCCGCACGACGATCCGGCGCCCTACGCCCAGGAGGAGTTGGCGCGTGACGTACTGGCCCAGCGGGACGCCCTCGCGGCCACCGGAGGGGGCCCGGTCCACCTGCTGGGGCACTCGTTCGGTGGTCAGCTGGCGCGCGCGGCGGTCCTGGCCGAGCCGGCGGCGTTCGCGTCGCTCACCCTGATGGCCTCCGGCCCCGCCGAGATATCCGCGTCGCAACGCGAGCGCGTCAAGCTGCTGCGGGACGCCCTCGCCGTGCTCGACATGGGCCGGGTGTGGGAGGCGATGCAGTCCCTGGAGGCCCCGGCGCCCGAGGACGCCGCCACCGGTGCCGCCGCGTCCGCAGACGGGTCCGCGACGGACGAGGCGGCGCTGCGCGCCCGCTGGCTGCGCAACAGCCCCGCCCAGATCCTCGCCGCCGGGCGGCTGCTGTGCACGGAGCCGGACCGGGTGCCCGAACTGGCCGCGCTCCCCCTGCCCCGGCACGTCATCTCGGGCGAGCGGGACGAGACCTGGCCGGTGCCGCTGCTCGACGAGATGGCCGACCGCCTCGCCGCGCGCCGCACGGTCGTCGTGGGCGCCGAACACTCCCCCAACACCGAGCGCCCCGCGCAGACCGCCACCGCCCTCGCCGACTTCTGGGACGCGGTCCCGCTCTGACGGGCCCGGCGCCCGGACCGGCCGTGCCGCCCGGGTGGTGACGTGCTCAGTACTGGGTGCGCAGGTGCTCCCAGAAACCGTCGCGCAGGCTGCGTCGCAGGTCGGAGTGTCCGCGGAGCGAGTACTGGAGCTTGCCCTCCGCCTCCACCAGCAGGTCCTGGTCCACCGAGCCCGGCAGGTAGGGGTGTCCCGGCAGCAGGTCGGCCAGGGCTTCGCGACCCCGGGCGGCGAGCCACTTCGCGGCGATCTGCGCCCCCACGAACCGCACGTCCTCCCGGCTGGGCCGGGGGGTGTTCTGGGTCTCGTACGAGGAGACGGTCCGCCGGGACACGTACGGTTTGAAGAACTCCAGGTCGAAGACGCGCTGGCTGTCCACCTCCCACAGCAGGGGCTCGGCCTGGTTGCGGCCCTCGGGCGCTTCGACGCCCCACAGGTGGACCCGTGCCCCGTACCCCTGGGCCGCCTCCACCGCCGACACCAGGTCCTCGTCCCCGCCGAGCAGGGCGGCGTCGCTGATCGCCCGGTGCCGGGCCAACGACTCCAGGTCGGTGCGGATCAGGGAGTCGACGCCCTTCTGCTGGTTGTTGGCGTTGAGGTTGCCGAGCCTGACCTTGACGTCCGGCAGTTCCGCGATGGTCTGCTGTTCGGCGGTGTGGATGCGGCGGCGGGCCCCGTCGTACCAGTAGACGCGCAGCAGGCGGCTGTCGGCGAAGATCGTGCGGGCCCGGTCGATGAACGCCTCGATCAGCCCCTCGGCGTCCAGGTCGAAGGCGCGCCGGTCCTCCGTCCCCGCGACGAGCCGGCCCGCCGCCGCGTAGACGTAGCCGGCGTCCACGAAGATCGCGTGGGTGGCGGGCGTCTTGGCCACCTCGGCGACCATGCGCCGCAGCAGTTCGTTGGTGAGGTCGAGCCGGGCGAGCAGGGCGGCGGACTCCTCGGCGCCGGGGGCCGGGGCGCCCGGGTCACCCCGGTGCGTCCCGGACGTTCTCACGGGTGTGGCATCCGGCCCCGACCAGGGCGCACCCTGCTGTTCCTCGCTCATCGCCCCCATTGTCCGGGGCGCGCCGGAGGGGGCACAACCCGTCCCGCGACACCGGCGTTCTTTAGTCCGTCGAAAATTTTCCTTAGTGTAGGGAATGAATACGGTGGACATCGTGCTGTACGGGGAGTGAGTGCACGTCCCGGGGCCCCCTGCGGCTGCCCGGCGTGCGACGCGCTCTTGACGGACCGGCTCGCCCCCGGCCCCGGAATCCGGTGGTCGTGCGGGTGCGCGTCCGGTCCGTACGACCAGTTCTCCCCCCGGGGAGGATCACGCAGACGAAGGGAGAAGCTCTTGCGCTTCGAGATCATGCGCCTGAACGACGTTGACGGCAGCGCCGAGGAATCGACCGTCGTGGACGCCGCCTCCGTCAACCGGATCGTCCAACAGGCCGCCGCCATCGGGCAGCGGCTGTACATCCGCCCGGCGGAACCGTCCGCCTCGTAACAGCGCCGACGGGCACGCGGCCTACGGTCGCCGCGCCCGGTGTGTGACAGGGCCCCCGCGAACGACACGACGTCGTCACCGGGGGCCCTGTCGCGTGTCCGGGCGCCCCCGGGGCTCAGGCCGCCTTGATGACCTGGGTGACGCCGTTGATGATCTGCTGCACGGCGATGGCGGACAGCATCATGCCGGCGAGCCGGGTCACCAGGACCACTCCGCCGTCCTTGATGACGCGGATGATCAGCAGCGAGTACCGCATGGCGACCCAGAGCACCAGGTGGATCGCGAGGATCGCGACCCACACCGACACCTGGGCGCCCACGGTGTCGGCCTTCTGCACGGCGAGGATCACCGAGACGATCGCACCGGGCCCGGCGAGCAGCGGCATGCCGAGCGGGACCAGGGCGACGTTGACGTCCTTGGTCTGCTTCGGTTCGTCGGTCTTGCCGGTGAGCAGGTCCAGGGCGATCAGCAGGAGCAGCAGTCCGCCCGCGATCATCAGGGCGGGCACGGAGACGTGCAGGTAGTTGAGGATCTCGTGGCCGAGCACGCCGAACAGGGCGATCACCCCGAAGGCCACGCAGACCGCTTGGAAGGCCATCCGCTTCTGGACGCGGGTGGGGCGTCCGGAGGTCAGCGCGAGGAAGATCGGGGTGATTCCCGGCGGGTCCATGATGACGAAGAGGGTCAGGAACAGGGACCCGAACACAGCGAGGTCGAACACGGTAGGTAGTGCCTTGCGGGAGGGAGCGGGCGCCGTTCGGCGCAGCTCGGAGCGGTACGGGAGGGAACCTGCGTCCCGGACGGGGCACGGGAGCGGAGGGTGAGGACGGCCGGCCGGCGTGCACGGCCCGGGAGCGGGCGCGGGCGGGCGGCGCGGGGCCCGGGCGCGTACGGCGCGTGGGCGGGGTCAGCCGTCGGTGGTCAGCGGGGCGGGGGTTCCCCCGGCGCCGGGCACCGGGAACGCGCCGGTCGCGCGGCGGGTGATCTCCCCGTAGATCTCGGGGTCGGTGGTGAACTCGCCGAGCAGGCAGGTCTTGCGGCTGCCGTGGTAGTCGCTGGAGCCGGTGCCCAGGAGCCCCAGTTCGGCGGCGAGTCCGCGCAGCCGGGCCCGGGTGGCGGGTTCGTGGTCCATGTGGTCGACCTCGATGCCGTCGAGTCCGGCGGCGGCCAGCGCGGCGATCGTCGCCTCGGACACGGTCGCGCCGCGGTGGGCGGCACCGGGGTGTGCGAGGACGGTGACGCCGCCGGCGGCCTTGACCAGGCGGACCGCGTCGAAGGGGTCGAGTTCGTGCTTGGCGACGTACGCGCGGGCGCCGTCCCCGATCCACTGGGGGGCGAACGCCTCGGAGATCGAGGAGACGACGCCGAGTTCCCTCAGCGCCTCGGCGACGTGCGGACGTCCCACGGAGCCGTTGCCGGCGATCCGGGCGACCTGTTCCCAGGTCACCGGTACGCCGAGGTCCTGGAGCCGGGCCACCATGCCCTGGGCGCGCGGCACCCGGTCGTCACGGACCAGTTCGCGCTGGGCGAGCAGCTCGGGCTCGTCGGGGTCGAAGAGGTAGGCGAGCATGTGCAGGCCGATGCCGTCGAGGCGGCAGGAGAGTTCCGCGCCGGGGACCAGCGTCAGGTGTGCGGCGTCGGATGCGGGGTCCGCGAGGGCGGCCCGGGCCTCGGCGTGGCCGCGGGTGGTGTCGTGGTCGGTGAGCGCGACGACGGAGAGCCCGCTCGCGGCGGCCTTGCGGACGAGTTGGGCGGGGGTGTCCGTGCCGTCGGACGCGGTGGAGTGGGTGTGCAGGTCGATGCGCACGACGGACTCCAAACCGACTCGGCCCCACGGGGAACGCGGGACACAGGGACGCTCCAGAATAACCGGCCGTAGCGGCGTTCCGACCGTCCGGATGCTGAGGCGGTGGCCACACTCCGGGGTGCTCGGTGGGGGTCGGGGGCCGTTCAGGGTGACAGCAGCCGGGGGGACAGTGCCCCGCAGGGCAGGAGGTCCATTTCGGCGCCGGCGTCCCGCAGATCGGTCAGGACCAGCTCGTCGTACATCAGCAGGCCGGACTGTTCGGGCCAGACGACCGCCCACAGCCACAGGCCGCGGGCCTCGCCGGCGAAGACCGCGCGGTCGGGCGGCGCTCCGGAGACGTGCCACAGCGGGCTGGGGCGGCCGGAGGCGAGGACCTTGGCCTCGGGCGGCTTCTCGACGCTGAGGTGCGGACCGGGGTCGGGGCCGTCGACGCCGGCGTACCGGGCGCCGAGTCCGACGCCCAGTTCCTCGGCGACGAGCAGCAGCTCGCCGATGCCGCCGAGCGGCCCGGGGCCGGAGCAGGCGACGACGGTGGCCCGGCCGCCGCTGCGGTCGTCACCGGCGTAGCCGACGCCGGTGAAGAGCCAGCCGACGGGCAGCGGCCAGGGCATCCAGACGGGGACCCGGGCGCGGTTCACGACCACGCCGAGGGCTTCGACGCTGGGCGGGATCACGGGCTGGAGTGGCTGCACCGCCCCGTGCAGGGCGCACTGCCACGTATCGGCGAAGAGTCCGGGAGCCCTGACCCGGCCTCCACACTTCGGGCAACTGGGTTCGCCCCTCATAGCCGTCAACGGTCCCCCCTGACCGTCCGCGAGTCAAGGAAGATCAAAGGATGATCACCCGACTGCGCGCCCCGCGCCCTCGGTGACGCCCCTCGCCGCGGCGGGACGCCGGTCGCGCGGGGCCTCAGTCGAGCGGGGCCTCAGTCGAGCGGGGCCTCAGTCGAGCGGGACGCCCGCGCGCAGCGGATCGCGCAGGTCGGTGCCGCGCGCCAGCCACCGTTCGTGGAGGGCCCCCGCACCGTGCACCCGCTTCCACGCGGCCTCGTTCGGGGTCATCGGCAGCAGCGGCAGGAAGGCGACGGCCTCGCGCGGCGGGTCCGGCTCCAGATCGGGGACGAGTCCACCGGGTTCGGCGACGAGCACGGAGGTGAAGGGCGCCCCCGGCCACAGCGGTCCGCCGACGTCGAGCGAGGCACCCGGGGCGACCACCAGTCCTTCGACCTGCGGGCTAGCCGCCAGCACGGCCAGGGCCCGCAGCACCCCGTCGGTCTCGGCGAGCCCCCGGCGCACGGTGAGGACCAGCTCGGCCCGCGGCCCGCGCTCGGGGTCGGCGACCACCGCCGTGGGGTCGGTCATGGGGCGGGCGGACATGCCCAGGGTGACGTAGCGGACGTACGGGCCGGGCTCCCCCGGCGTCCCGGGGCCGGCCGGCGGGCCTTCGACGAAACGCAGGACCTCGATCCGGTCGGTGCCGAGGAACGTGACCGCCGCCCGGGCGTCCGGTTCCCCGAAGGTCGTACGCAAACGGGCCTCGACGAGCGGGAGAACATCTGCCATGCCCGCGAGCATAGAACGCCCGTCCGGTCGTCAGAATCCGCATGTCACAGGGGTGTCGGGGCGGAACCCCGGGGGCGGCGGGCGTCAGGGAGCCGTAGCGGAACGGTGGGAAGGCGCCCTTGACACGTCAACCGACTGCTAGTCTGGGCCGCTGTTCGGGACGGTCTTCCCAGCGGTACGCATCGGCGTCGCGCTCACGTCCCGGGACCTTGGACATCCCCCACGGGGGACCGGCCGGAGGAGGTGGGGCTGTCATGGATCGAAGTCGATCGTGCAGTATCACCCGCTCTTCCGGTCGCTGAGTCCGTAGCTCCGCCGGTCACGGTCCCGCTCCACGCACCGTCCGGCTCCTACCGCTTCGCGTACGCGCCCCCTTCGGGCCCCCTCCCGTTCGGTCCGCCCCGTCATCCTTCGGGGACGGACACCGGGTCCCCCGTTCCGTCGCCGGTCCACCACCGGCGACCGGTCGCGCGTGACGGAAGAGCACAGTGTTCCCACCGGGCCCACCCCGGCCCGTCCACCGTGCCCCGCCCTGCCCGGCCCGGTGCCGTACGGCCGTGTCAGCGGTGCAAGGCCGCTGCCGCGCACGCAGTACCCGCAGTTGTGAACCAGTAGCGAAACGCGAAGGAGCCGCCACCACGGTGCGGTGCTCCCCGCTTTGTGGACGTGCCACACATCGACCGTTCCGTCGATCCCTGCGATCGGACCGGGACACCGCGGCGCGGACGTCCCCATTCCGGGCAGTTCCACCCGTCGTCCGCGGCCCCCCGGTGCGAAGGAGTCCGCCCATGTCGATGATCCGTGACCTGCGTGCAGCCGTTCGGCCCGCCCACCGCAAGGACGACAGCGCCTACGACACCACCCGCGATCCGGCGACGCCCTCGGCGATCGTCGACTGCGCGGTCTACCGCGACGGCCGCCGCGTCGACTCGGCGGAGTGCCTGACCCCGCACGGCGCGATGCTCCAGGTGCGGCGGGACGGCGGGTTCGCGTGGATCGGCCTGCACGAGCCGACCGAGGCCGAGTTCGCGGTGATCGCGGCCGAGTTCGGGCTGCACCCGCTGGCCGTCGAGGACGCCGTCCACGCCCACCAGCGGCCCAAGCTGGAGCGGTACGACGACACCCTCTTCACCGTCTTCAAGACCATCCACTACGTCGAGCACGACGAACTCACCGCGACCAGCGCCATCGTGGAGACCGGCGAGGTCATGTGCTTCACCGGCGCGGACTTCTTCATCACCGTCCGACACGGCGGCCAGGGCTCGCTGCGGGCGCTGCGCAGTCGCCTCCAGAGCGAACCGGAGCTGCTCGCGAAGGGCCCCTCGGCGGTGCTGCACGGCATCGCGGACCACGTCGTGGACGGCTATCTGGCGGTCGCCGACGCGGTGCAGGACGACGTGGACGAGGTCGAGACCGAGGTGTTCTCGCCCGGTCGGCGCGGGGTGGCGCGCGGGGTGGACGCCGGGCGGATCTACCAGCTCAAGCGGGAGGTGCTGGAGTTCAAGCGGGCGGTGGCCCCGCTGGCCCGGCCGATGCAGCTGCTGAGCGAGCGGCCGATGCGGCTGGTCGACCCGGACATCCAGAAGTACTTCCGTGACGTGGCCGACCATCTCACCCGGGTGCAGGAGCAGGTCACCGGCTTCGACGAGCTGCTGAACTCGATCCTCCAGGCCAATCTGGCGCAGGCGTCCGTCGCGCAGAACGAGGACATGCGGAAGATCACCTCCTGGGCCGCGATCATCGCGGTGCCGACGATGGTCTGCGGGGTGTACGGGATGAACTTCGAGCACATGCCGGAGCTGGGCTGGCGGTACGGGTACCCGATGGTGCTCGGCGTCACGGTCGTCATCTGCCTCACCATCCACCGCACCCTGAAGCGCAACGGCTGGCTGTGACCGCGGGGGCGCCGCGCGTGGCCGGGGCGGTGCGCGCGCTGTCTACTCTTGCCCCATGACGGAATCACCTCTCGACCGGGCGCTCGTCGAGGAAGCCACCAAGAAGTCCGGACTGATCTGGGTCCGGGGCGACGGCCCGGACCGACCGCTGTGGCACGTGTGGCACGAGGGCGCCGCGCTCGTCCTGGGCGACGGCCCGGGCGAGCAGCCGCTGCCGGGGCTGGTCGACGGGGGCACGGCGACCGTCACCGTGCGCAGCAAGGACAAGGGCGGGCGGCTGGTCGCCTGGACCGCCCGGGTGGTGGAACTCGCGCCGGACGGCGAGGAGTGGACCGCGGCCGTCCAGGAGCTGAAGGGCAAGCGGCTGAACGCGCCCGACGGGGAGGACGCGCCCGGACGGTGGGCGCGGGAGTGCCGGGTGCTCCGGTTGGAGGCGGGCGCCGTCGACGCCGAGGTGCCGACGGGGTCCCTCGCGGCGGTGCCGCTGGAGACCCCGGTGACCACCCGTCAGCCCGCTCCCGCGGCGCTGCCCAAGCTGTTGCTGCGGCGGTGGCGCGGACGCTGAGCCGGTGCCGGCGCGCCGTCAGGACGCGGGCAGCGCCCGACCGTAGTCGACGACCTCGGAGGGCGCCGGCTCCTTCAGCGGGACGTCGCGGTTCCAGTCGCTGAGGCTGATCGTCCCGGCGCCCCCGGCCCGGACCAGGCGCAGCGGGTAGGGGGTGCCCTCCAGGGAGACGTCGAGGGTGCCGCCCGCTCCCTGGTCGCCGGTGAGCCGGATGGTCTTGACCCCGCCGGCGGCCCCCCGCTCGCCCTTCTCCAGCGTGCCGTGCAGGGTGATCAGCCCGTCGAGCAGCAGATCCATGTCGGCGAAGCCGCTGAGCTGCTGGTAGGAGGGGTCGCCGTCGGGCACCTTCACGTACTTGCCGTCGAGCTTCTCTGCGGCGGCCCGGTCCGAGGCGGCCTTCTCCGGGGTGGTCTTGGCGCCCTTCGACCCGTGGGTCCAGAACGAGGAGTCGGCCTTGAGGTACAGCTTCTCGCCGATCCTGAGCAGGCGGATCGTGCCGCCCTTGGAGCGCACCGAACCGGTGCCGCCCCGGTCCGACAGCCGCATGTCGAGGCGGTAGCCCTGGCCCTTGACCCGGACGGTGCCCGACAGCCGGACGGCGGCGGCCCGCTCCGCGGCGAGCCGGGTCTTGTTCTGGATCTCGGTGGCCGACAGCTTGCCGACCCCGTTGGTGCCCTGGTCGGGGTCCGGGGGGGCGTCGCCGCCGCAGCCCGCGAGCCCCAGGGTGGCGACCATCGTTCCCGCGCACACCATGCTCACCATCGCCGCGCGCCGACCCCGGCGCAGGGGAACCGCTGACACAGACGGGGCTGCCTCTCGTACGGGGGGACCGTCGCGATGAACGACGGTGGACGGCAGCGTACCGGTGCTGTCCGTACCCGCCCGACCCAGTCCTTCCGGTTCCCGTGAGCGGGCGTCACCTACCCGGACGGGCTAGCCTGAAGCGCGGATTACCGGACAAAGACCAAGAAGGGCCCATACAGACGGCCCATGCAGACGGCGCGTACGGGCGAGACGTGCGGGCGAGACGTACGTACGCGGCGCGGCGCACACGAGGGAGGCACGTACATGGCAGCGGGTGCTCCTCGGATCTTCGTCTCCCACCTGTCCGGCGTCACCGTGTTCGATCCCGGCGGTGATCACGTCGGACGGGTGCGGGACCTGGTCGCCATGTTGCGGGTGGGGCACCGGCCGCCGCGACTGCTGGGGCTGGTGGTGGAGCTGACCTCACGGCGCCGGATCTTCCTGCCGATGACGCGGGTGACCGGCGTCCAGGCCGGCCAGGTGATCACCACGGGGGTGCTGAACGTGCGGCGCTTCGAACAGCGGCCGACCGAGCGGCTGGTCTTCGGGGAGTTGCTGGACCGACGGGTGCGGCTGGTGGACACCGGCGAGGAGGTCACCGTGCTCGACCTGTCCGTGCGGCAGCTGCCGGCCCGCCGCGACTGGGAGATCGACCGGATCTTCGTCCGCCGGGGCGCCCCCCGCCGCACCGCGGGCTTCCGCAGGCAGAAGGGCGAGGCGCTCACCGTCGGCTGGGAGGCCGTCACCGGCTTCTCGCTGGACGAGCAGGGGCAGGGCGCGGAGACCCTGCTCGCCACCTTCGAGCAGCTGCGCCCCGCCGACCTGGCGAACGTGCTGCACCACCTGTCCGCCAAGCGTCGCGCCGAGGTGGCCGCCGCGCTCGACGACGACCGGCTCGCGGACGTCCTGGAGGAACTGCCCGAGGACGACCAGATCGAGATCCTCGGCAAGCTGAAGGAGGAGCGCGCGGCGGACGTGCTGGAGGCCATGGACCCGGACGACGCCGCCGACCTGCTGTCCGAGCTGCCCGAGCAGGACCAGGAGCGGCTGCTGAGCCTGATGCAGCCCGATGACGCCGCGGACATGCGGCGGCTGATGGCGTACGAGGAGCGCACCGCGGGCGGGTTGATGACCACCGAGCCGGTGGTGCTGCGGCCCGATGCGACGGTCGCCGACGCCCTGGCCCGGGTCCGCAACCCCGATCTGTCGCCGGCGCTCGCCGCCCAGGTGTACGTGTGCCGCCCACCGGACGAGACGCCGACCGGGAAGTACCTGGGGACGGTGCACTTCCAGCGGCTGCTGCGGGACCCCCCGTACACGTTGGTGAGCTCGATCCTCGACGACGACCTCCAGGCGCTGTCGCCGCAGGACTCGCTGCCGGCGGTCGCCGGGTTCTTCGCGACGTACGACATGGTGGCCGCGCCGGTCGTGGACGACGGCGGTTCGCTGCTCGGGGCGGTGACCGTGGACGACGTCCTGGACCATCTGCTGCCCGAGGACTGGCGGGAGCACGAGTTCCACGAGTTGGCGGGCGAGACCGGCGGCGAGGAGGCACCCGGACATGGCCGCTGACCGGGAGCAGACCCGGCCCCGGGTCCGGCTCGACCAGCCGCTCGCCCCGCGCCGCCGGCTGTGGCCCGACTACGACCCGGACGCCTTCGGGCGGCTGACCGAGCGGATCGCCCGGTTCCTCGGCACCGGACGGTTCATCGTCTGGATGACGTTCACGATCATCTGCTGGGTCGCGTGGAACATCTGGGCGCCGCCCGCGGTGCGCTTCGACCAGTACCCGTTCATCTTCCTGACCCTCGCCCTGTCGCTCCAGGCCTCGTACGCGGCGCCGCTGATCCTGCTCGCGCAGAACCGGCAGGACGATCGGGACCGGGTCAACCTGGAGCAGGACCGCAAGCAGAACGAGCGCTCGATCGCCGACACCGAGTACCTGAGCCGTGAGGTCGCGGCGCTGCGGACGGGGCTCGGCGAGGTGGCGACCAGGGACTGGATGCGCTCCGAGCTGGAGGGGCTGCTGAGGGAGCTCGACGAGCGGCGCGACAGACCCGTGGAGCCCGCCGTGCGCCGGCCCCCGGGACGTGACGCAACCGATCGCTGACGGGCCTTACCGGAGCCCTGGTAGGGCGCCGTACCATCGACGGTATGGCTACGGAAGACGCGGTGCGCGAAGCACTGGCGACGGTGAACGACCCCGAGATCCAGCGACCCATCACCGAGCTGGGGATGGTCAAATCGGTGGAGATCGGTGCGGACGGCGTGGTCGCCGTGAGCGTCTACCTCACGGTCTCCGGTTGCCCGATGCGCGAGACCATCACCACCAACGTGACCGAGGCGGTGGCCCGGGTCGAAGGCGTCACGCGGGTCGACGTCACCCTCGACGTGATGAGCGACGAACAACGCAAGGAACTAGCCTCCGCCCTGCGCGGCGGACAGACCGAACGCGAGGTGCCGTTCGCCCAGCCCGGGTCGTTGACCCGGGTGTACGCGGTGGCCTCCGGCAAGGGCGGCGTCGGCAAGTCGTCCGTGACGGTGAACCTCGCGGCGGCGATGGCCGCCGACGGCCTGAAGGTCGGGGTCGTGGACGCCGACATCTACGGGCACTCGGTGCCGCGGATGCTGGGCGTCGACGGACGGCCCACCCAGGTCGAGAACATGATCATGCCGCCCTCCTCGCACGGGGTGAAGGTGATCTCCATCGGCATGTTCACGCCCGGCAACGAGCCCGTGGTGTGGCGGGGGCCCATGCTGCACCGGGCACTCCAGCAGTTCCTGGCGGACGTGTTCTGGGGCGACCTCGACGTGCTGCTGCTCGACCTGCCGCCCGGCACCGGTGACATCGCGATCTCGGTCGCGCAGCTGGTGCCCAATGCGGAGATCCTGGTCGTCACGACCCCGCAGCAGGCCGCCGCCGAGGTCGCGGAGCGGGCCGGTTCGATCGCCGTCCAGACCCACCAGAAGATCGTCGGCGTGGTCGAGAACATGTCCGGTCTGCCGTGTCCGCACTGCGACGAGATGGTCGACGTGTTCGGCACGGGCGGCGGGCAGACGGTCGCCGAGGGGCTGACCCGGATCACCGGGGCGAACGTGCCGGTGCTGGGCTCCATCCCGATCGACGTGCGGCTGCGGGAGGGCGGCGACGACGGCACCCCGGTGGTGCTCTCCGACCCGGGCTCCCCGGCGGGCTCGGCACTGCACGCGATCGCCGGCAAGCTGGGCGGCCGGCAGCGGGGACTGGCGGGCCTCTCGCTGGGCATCACGCCCCGCAACAAGTTCTGACGCGGGTGCGGGCCCGGGGGTGATCGCCTCGCCCCCGGCGCCCGACGGGCAGCATCATGACGCCCATGCGCATCACGACCTGCCGAGCGGAAGACCTGCACCCGCTGGAAGAAGCCCTGCCCTCGTCGAGCGCCGTCTCCTACCACCTCCAGCGGTACGCCCGCTTGGGGTACCGGCCCGCCGTCTTCCTGGTCAAGGAGCTCGGCCCGCACGACCACGACCGGCCGTGAAGGCCCGGGTCAGCGCGGACGGGTCACGGCCCGACGGGTGTCAGGCGTACTCCTCGATGTCCTTGATCACCGAGAACCCGAGCCCGTAGGCGCTCATGCCCCGCCCGTACGCACCGAGGTGCACGCCCTCGCGGGTGGACCCGGCGAGCACCCAGCCGTACTCGGACTCGCGGTAGTGGAACGGCGTCGGCACCCCGTCCACCGGCAGCGACAACGAGGCCCAGTCGTCGCTGGCGAGGTCGTCCGCCAGCACCCACGCGGTCTCGGTCTGCTGGGTCAGCCAGTCGTCGCGCAGGGTGTGGTCCATCTGCGCGGGCCAGGTGACGGCGAGCAGCCCGGAGCCGGCGAGCCAGGCCGCGGACGACACCGACGTGGCCTCCAGCACCCCCGTGCCGTCGGCGGTCCTGCGCACCGGGCTGGCCGCGACGGTCACCACCACGGCGAACCGGTCGCGTTCGGCGGCGTCCCGGGTGTCGGCGGCCCGCAGCGAGGGTTCGTCGCCGTGCCCGATGGAACCGTGCTCGACCACCGCCTCGGCCGAGGTCCCGGCTTGGAGCAGCCACCGGGGACCGGTGAACGCCCCGTCGAGGCCGTACCAGGGGAACGGCGCCATCAGGAAGTTGTCCACCGTGCGGCGCGCGGGCACGGCCGGTCGTACGCCCCCGGCGCTCCCGGTGGCTTCGGCGCCTTCGGTGCCTGCGGCGCCTTCCCGGGGCGGTGCTTGCGCGCCCACCTGACTCGTCGTCTCCATCTGCGGACGCCTCCTCGCACTCGTCGGACCGGAGCGGCCCGCCCCCCTCGGGCGACCTGGTGTCGGCCCGCACAACAACTAGGGAGAATAGCCACCCGGATTCCCGGAGTTACGGCGCCACCGCACGGCCCGGGGGCAAACCGGGCACAAACAGGCGAGTGGCGGCACTCCCGGCCCATGTCAGCGACCCGGCCCCACGGGTTGACGCACCGGGGGCACTCGGGGAGCACGCGGGAGCGCACCCGTACCGGATCAACCGGACCGGGTGACGGGTCACCTGGCCCGGGTCCGGACGGGCGCGAGCGCGGGTCGGGTCAGGTCGCGTCCATGTCGAACGGGGGCCGCTCCCCCGCGTCGAGGTTGCGCTTCTTCACCAGGTCGGCCCGGCCACCGACGGTGGACGCCCCGCCGGCCGCGGCCCGGGTGCCGTCGGTGCGGCTCTCCACGTCGTTCACCGAGTCGGACAGCTCGGCCATCTCCTTGCGGAGGTCGAAGCTGTCGCGGATGTCCTGGAGCCCCAGGTCGTCGTTGCCGAGCTGCTTGCGCAGATACGCCTTGGGGTTCAGGTCCTCGAACTCGAAGTCCTTGAACTCCGGACCCAGTTCGTCCCGTATGTCCTGCTTGGCGCTGTCGGAGAACTCGCGGATCTTGCGGATCATCCGCGAAATGTCCTGGATCGCCTTCGGAAGCTTGTCGGGACCGAAGACGAGCATGCCGAGCACGGCGAGGGTCAGGACCTCGGCCCAGCCTATGTCATTGAACACCTAGCGCTCCCTTGCGATGTCCTCCGGCCCGCAGCGGGTCTTCCATGGTCCCGGACCGCTCCCACGGTACCCGCCGACCCCGTGCGTCCGGTACTGTCCGGGCCCGGTCGGCGCCATCCCGACCGGGTCGGAGGTCAACCGCCGGTGGCCGACCCCAGGACGAGGGTCACCCGGTGCTCCCGGCCGCCGCGTTCCAAGGTGAGCTGGAGCCGGTCACCGGGACGGTGGGCGCGGATCTTGACGATCAGTTCCTCGCCGGAGCGGACCCGCTGGTCGTCGACCTCGGTGATCACGTCGCCGGGCCGGATGCCGGCCCGGGCGCCGGGACCGTCCTCGGCCACGGCCGGCGCCCCGTCGTTGCCCTCGGAACCGACCCGGGCGCCGTCGCCCGTGTAGTCCATGTCGAGCGTCACGCCGATGATCGGGTGGGTGGCCTTCCCCGTGTTGATCAACTCCTCGGCGACCCGCTTGCCCTGGTTGACGGGGATGGCGAAGCCCAGGCCGATGGAGCCGGACTGCCCGCTCGGGGAACCGTCACCGCCGTCGGCGGAGCGGATGGCGCTGTTGATGCCGATCACCCGGGCCCGGGAGTCCATCAGCGGCCCCCCGGAGTTGCCGGGGTTGATCGGCGCGTCGGTCTGGAGGGCGTCCACGTAGGAGACGTCGCTGCCGTCGCCCTTCTCGCCGCCCGCCGTGATGGGCCGTTCGGTGGCGCTGATGATGCCCGAGGTGACCGTGTTGGCCAGGTCGAAGGGGGCGCCGATCGCGACGACGGGATCGCCGACGCGGACGTCGTCGGAGTTCCCGAGCGGCAGCGGCTTGAGCCCGTCGACCCCCGTCACCTTGACCACCGCGAGGTCGTACCCCGCGTCCCGTCCGACGATCTCGGCCTCGGCGACCTCCCCGGTGCTGAAGGTCACCGTGATCTCCCCGGCGGCTCCCGCGGGTTCGACCACGTGGTTGTTGGTGAGGATGTGTCCGCGGCCGTTCAGCACGAACCCGGTGCCCGTGCCCTGGTCGGAGCCGCCCCGCACGTGCAGGGTCACCACTCCGGGCAGGGAGCGCGCGGCGATCCCCGCGACGCTGTCGGGCGCCCGGTCCCGGGGCTCGGGGGCGGCTTGCGGCAGTTCGACCCGGGTGGTGCGCCTGGCCTCGAAGTACGCGCCCGTCACCCCGCCGACCGCGCCCGCGGCCAAGCCCAGGACGAGCGCCCCCACGAGCAGTCCGCGCCGCGCGGGCGCCCCCGTCCGGGGACCCGCCGCGCCGTGGGTGCCGTCGCCGACCGGCTGGAGCGGCGCCCCGGCCCACGGGTCGTACCGCGCCCAGGGCCCGCCCGCACCCTCCTCCGGCGCCGGGCCGGCCGGCGGCTGGGGGTGCCCCGGCGGCGGACCGTACGGGGCGGGTGCGCCGTGCGTCGGGGTTCCGTGACCGGGCGTGACGTGCGGGACGGCCCCGGGCGGGACGGGGCCGGCGGGAGGCGGGGTTCCGTGCGGTGCGGCGCCGGGCGGCGGGGTCCCGTAGGGCGGGGGGCCGGCGGGGCTCTGGGCGGGGATCGTGGGCACGCCGTGCGCGGGGGTGGCCGCCGGGTGCTGGACGGGCGGTGCGGGCGCCCAGGGGCCCGGCTGGCCGTACGGCGGGGTGCCGTAGGGGTCCGGGGCGTGCAGCGGCACGGGACGCCCCTCGGCGGGCGGCTCGGGCGGCGGGGCGGCAGCGGCCTCCGCAGTCCGCTCCGCAGCGCCGTCGGGGAGCGCGGCGGGGCGGGGCGACACGGGTTTCGTCAGGTCGACGGGGTGAGCGTCGGACCGGGGCACGGCGGCCCGGCCGCGCTCGCCCGGTGCGTCCGCAGCGGCCGGGGTTCCCGGGGCGGGCGCGGGTGTCGCGGTCCCCTCACCGGGGGCCGCGGGCGCCGGCCGACTCCACCACTTCGGCTTGCCCTCGTCCATCGTCTCCCCACACCCCGCTGCGCGGTCGTCACCGCTCGTGAACCATCGACTGGACGGCCCGTCCCCCGCGGAGCGCGTCCCGGGGAATTCAATCAGGTCCGGGGGGCGGGCCTGAAGGGCCGCGGCCCCTCGGGACGCCCCCGGACCTGGGCCGGAGGCCCGGACCTCAGCGGGTGGCCTCCGATGCCTGGGCATGGGCGGGCGCGGGGTGCGGCGAAGGAGCCGGGGCGCCGGTCCGGGGGGACCGGACGCCGTCGGGTGCCGGATCGCCGAACCCTCGGGCTTCGCCCTCGCCCGCACGCACCAGGGGCGCCAGCGGCGCCAGCGCACGGGGGTCCGGTAGCGGCCCGGTGACGGGGGGCACCGGGTGGAGCAGCCCGGATGTCACCGAGGCTCCGGCGAGCAGGGGTGCCGCCAGCGCCTGCACGGCCTCCAGCGGTCGCAGGTGCGACTGGGGAGCCCCGGGGAGCAGCGGTGCCGCCGCGGGGGCGGGAGCCACCGGGCCGGCGAGCGCCCCGCCGGTGCGCTGGCCCAGCATGGGCGTGGCGGAGCGACGGCGTGGGGCGTCCCCGGCCGGAACGGCGTTGCCCTGGGTGCGCAGGGGGGTGACGTTGTTGCTGCTGGGGCCGCGGGCGTCACCGCCGTCGACGGGGGCGGTGACCGTGGTGACCCCGCCGAGGGCGATCGCGGCGAGGGAGACGGCTCCGGCCGCCGCGAAGGCGAAGCGGCGGCGGCCCCGGGCGGCGGACCGCTCGGTGTCCGGCCGGCCCACGGGGTGGATGCGGAAACCCGAACCGGAGGCGCCCGGGGCACCGGAGTGCGCCGGAGAGCCGAGGGGGTCGCCCGGGGAGGTGGCGGTGAGCGTCGGGGCGAAGGCGAAGGGGTCGCCACCGGACTCGAAGATCGGAAGTCCACCGCCGGGGCCGCCCAGGCCGCTCGGGTCACCGGGCAGGCCACCGCCGGGCAGGCCCTGGAGTCGGGCGAGGAAGCTCTCGGACGGGGGCGGGGGCGCCGCCTGGGCGAAGGCCGTCTTCAGGCGGCGCTGGGCGTCCGCCTCGGCCTTGCAACGGGGGCAGGTCGCGAGGTGGGCGAGCACGCGATCGCGTGCGTCATGGCTCAACTCGCCGTCGACGAAGGAGGCGAGCCGGTCCCCGAGGTGCTGCTCGACAGGTGTCGGACGGGATCCACTCACGCGGGCGCGCCTCCTCCTCCCAGCGCGGGGGCACCGGCGGCCACGGGCGCGCGACGTTCGGCGCGGGCGTGCGGCGACCGGTGGTGGAGGGCCTTGCGCAGCTGGGAGCGACCCCGGTGGATCCGGCTGCGGACCGTACCGAGCTTGACGCCCAGGGTGGCGGCGATCTCCTCGTACGACAGGCCCTCGATGTCGCAGAGGACCACGGCGGCCCGGAACTCCGGCGCGAGGGTGTCCAGCGCCTGCTGGACGTCGGCGTCGAAGTGGGTGTCGTTGAAGACCTGCTGGGGTGAGGGCTCACGGCTGGGCAGGCGTTCCGCGGCGTCGTCCCCGAGGGAGTCGAAGCGGATGCGCTGCCGGCGCCGCACCATGTCCAGGAAGAGATTGGTGGTGATGCGGTGGAGCCAGCCCTCGAAGGTGCCGGGCGAGTACGTGGACAGGGAGCGGAAGACGCGGACGAAGACCTCCTGGGTGAGGTCCTCGGCGTCGTGCTGGTTGCCCGTGAGTCGGTAGGCGAGACGGTAGACCCGGCCGCTGTGGGTGCTGACGATCTCCTCCCAGGTGGGCGGAGTCCACGTCTGCGCGTCCGCGTCGGCGGTGAAGGTCGCTGTCGGAGCGGAGTGGGCAACGCGGTCAGCGGTGTTGGTCACGGATTTCGGCTCACCCACCGATCGGAGAAGGCGCCGCAGCACTCCTCCCCTCTCCGCGGGCGCAGCCGCACCTCCCCTGTCGGCTCTGGTGGTGTCCAGTGGAGCCCCTACCATAGCCACCCCGCCCGTTAGCTCCGGATAAGCAATTTTACGTGAATTTGGTACGTGGTTCTGGTCATGCGTCAGGACTTGCCGCCCGCTCCCGTCCATTCGCCGCCCCCGTTGTCCGTGATTCCCGTCGCACCTCGTTCCCCACCCTCCTATAACGCCCGGTCCCATCTGCGGGTTCCCGGCGCCAGCGGATACAGTCACGGCCAGACATCCCAGGGGGACAGGAGAGGGTCATTACCGGCAACCGGCAGACGGGCTTGGCGTTCGCTGACGCCTTTGTCGCCGAGGAGGAGGCGCTGCACTGGGCCCGGGACCGGGCCCGTGAGGCCGCGCTGCGCCCGGTGTCGCCCGCGACCGGCGCCGCGCTGCGGATGCTCGCCGCGACGGCGGGCGCCAAGGCGGTCGCGGAGATCGGCACCGGCACCGGGGTTTCCGGAATACATCTTCTGCACGGCATGCGACCGGACGGGGTACTCACGACCGTCGATCCGGAGCCGGAGCGCCAGCAGTTCGCCAAGCAGGCGTTCCGACTCGCGGGTTTCGCCACGAATAGGGCGCGGTTCATTCCGGGGCGGGCGCTGGACGTGCTGCCGCGGCTCGCGGACAGCGGATACGACCTCGTTTTCTGCGACGGGGACCGCCTGGAGTGCGTCGACTATCTCGCTGAATCGTTGCGGCTCCTGAGGCCGGGCGGTCTGGTCTGTTTCGAGGGCGTCTTCGCGGACGGGCGGACCGTGGACTCGGGGCCGCAGCCGATGGAGGTGCTGAAACTGCGCGAGCTGGTGCGCGGGGTGCGGGAGAACGCCGAACTGGTGCCGTCGCTGCTGCCCGTCGGCGACGGATTGCTGTGCGCGGTGAAGCGGTAGCCACCGCGGGAGCCTCGAAACCTGGTGGGCGCCCCTCGGCGCCCCGGGCGCCGGCGCTCGACCGGCCCCGCCCGCGGGCGTGGTGCACGGCACCCGCAGGACGTGCGCGCTTCACCCATGCAGCTGCCCCGACACCGCGTACGATGCCGGGGCAGCTGGGAGAACGCAAAAGGTCGGGACCTACCGTCAGCCGACGACCTTCTTGAGGGCATCGCCGAGCGCGTCGGCCTCATCCGGGGTCAGCTCTACGACGAGCCGACCGCCGCCTTCGAGCGGAACGCGCATGACGATGCCCCGCCCCTCCTTGGTCACCTCGAGCGGGCCGTCGCCCGTCCGCGGCTTCATGGCCGCCATGCTCGTTCCCCTTCCTGAAACCAGCTCATCGTCAGCCGACGACGCTCCCTTTCACAGGGCCAGCGTCCGGCGTCGAACACATTGCTTCCCGGTCATTATCCCGCATGCCGGGACCTGATGACCAACATCGGTCTGCATCGCTTGGGCAACGTGCTCCCGCAAAACCACTCAATTCGCCGACCTGGCCGTGGTACTCCGGGTTCCCGGGGGGTTGGAGGGACCCGGAATTGTTTGATGCAGGTCACATGCGGATGCGCGGCGGCCTCCGTCATGCTGGGCTCGGACCGCGTTCCCCGGCGGCCCCGAGGTGCCCGTGCGCACCGGGAAGCCCCCTGCTCGGAGAGGACCCGCCATGGCCGACACCGTGCTCTACGAGGTGAGCGACGCACTCGCGACGATCACGCTGAACCGTCCGGGGGCGATGAACGCCCTCGACACCGTGACCAAGGAGGCGTTGCGGGACGCCGTCGAGGAGGCCGCGGCGGACGCCGGGGTGCGTGCGGTGCTGCTGACCGGGGCCGGCGAGCGGGCGTTCTGCGTGGGGCAGGACCTCAAGGAGCACGTCGCGACGCTCGCGGCGGACGTCGGCCCGGACGCCGGGGAGGTCATGGGCACCGTCCGGGACCACTACAACCCGATCGTGCGGGCCCTGACCGGGATGGCGAAGCCCGTGGTGGCCGGGGTGAACGGCGTCGCCGCGGGCGCCGGCTTCGGCTTCGCCCTGGCGGCCGACGTGCGGGTGGTCGCCGACACCGCCTCGTTCACCACGGCGTTCGCCGGGGTCGCGCTGTCCGCGGACTCCGGGATCTCCTGGACGCTGCCCCGGGTGGTGGGCCCCGGGCGCGCCGCCGACCTGCTGTTCCTCCCCCGGCCGATCGCGGCGGCCGAGGCGTACGAGCTGGGCATCGCCACCCGGGTGGTGCCGGCCGGCGAGCTGGCCGCCGAGGCCCGGCGGGTGGCCCGGGAGCTGGCGCAGGGCCCCACCCTCGCCTACGCGGCGCTCAAGGAGTCGCTGGCCTTCGCCCAGGCACACGCCCTCCCGGACACCCTGGAGCAGGAGGACCGGCTCCAGCGGCGGGCCGGGGCGTCCCGGGACCACCGGATCGCCGTGGACGCCTTCGTCCACAAGACCCGACCGCGGTTCCTCGGCCGCTGACCGCCCGGCGGGCCGCGGGAAGCCCCCTCCCGTCAGCGGTCGGACGCGGCGGGCGTCCGGACCCAGCAGGCGTCCAGGTGGTCGTTGACCAGGCCGCACGCCTGCATGAGGGCGTAGGCGGTGGTGGGTCCGACGAACCGCAGCCCACGGGACTTGAGGGACTTCGCCAGCGCGGTGGACCCCTCGGTGACGGCCGGGACGTCGGCGAGGGTCCTGGGCGCCGGGCGGGTGGCGGGGTCGGGGGCGTGGGACCAGATCAGCGCGTCGAGTTCACCCGCGGGCCAGTCGGCCAGCGCACGGGCGTTGGCGAGCGTCGCCGTCACCTTGGCGCGGTTGCGGATGATCCCCGGGTCGTCCAGCAGCCGTTCGACGTCGTGCTCGGTGAAGGCGGCGACCGCGGCGATCTCGAAGCCGGCGAAGGCCCGGCGGAAGCCCTCGCGACGGCGCAGGATCGTGATCCACGACAGGCCCGACTGGAACGCCTCCAGGGACAGCCGCTCGAACAGCGCGTCGTCGCCGTGGACCGGGCGGCCCCACTCCTCGTCGTGGTAGGCGCGGTAGTCGTCGGCGGACAGGCCCCAGGGGCAGCGCAGGCGTCCGTCCGGCCCGGGCACCGCGTCCGTCGGCGGCACGGGCGCGGCGTTCGCGTGCGCGGCCCCGTCGGCGCGGGTCACGCGCGGTCCTGCGGGGGTGCGTCGGAGCCGGGCTCCTCGGTACGGGCCGGCACCGGTCCGGCCGTCGCCCCGGGAGCACCGGGGGCCTCGGCAGCGTCGAGGCGGCGGGCGCGGGCACCCGCGAGGGCGGACTCCAACTCCTCGATGCGGGCGTCCCGCTCGGACAGTTCGGCGCCGAGCCGGCCGAGCGCCTCGTCCACCTCCACCATCCGGTAGCCGCGCAGCGCCAGCGGGAAGCGCAGCGCCTCCACGTCGGAGCGGCCCACCGGGCGGTCCGGGGGGAGCGGCTCGCTGTACTGCTCGGGCGGCGCCGCGGGCAGCGGGCCGCTCTCGCCACCGCCCACCACGGCGAGCGTCACCGCGCCGACCACGACCACGAGCGCGAGCAGCAGGAACAAGAACATGACCATCTCGACGGTCCCCAGGTCCGGTGGCCGGCCCGGGCGGGGACCGGCACGAAAAGTGTCAGGCTCGATCGTGCCATGCGTCGCCGACGGTTAAGGTCGCAGGCGACCGATCAGTACCGCCCGGTACCGCGGGACCGCACGTTCGTCGGAGGGACACAGGGGATGCTCAGGCTGGGCAGGCGCGAGTTCGGGGCGCACGAGCCGGTGGTCATGGCGATCGTCAACCGCACCCCGGACTCCTTCTACGACGGGGGTGCGACGTTCCGGGACGAGCCCGCGCTGGCGCGGGTGGAGCAGGCCGTCGCCGAGGGGGCCGCCATCATCGACATCGGCGGGGTGAAGGCGGGCCCGGGCGCCGAGGTCACCGCCGAGGAGGAGGTCCGGCGCACGGTCGGCTTCGTCGCCGAGGTGCGGCGGCGGTTCCCCGAGGTGGTCATCAGTGTGGACACCTGGCGGCACGAGGTCGGCGAGGCCGTGTGCGAGGTGGGCGCGGACCTGCTGAACGACGCGTGGGGCGGGGTCGATCCGCGGCTCGCGGAGGTCGCCGCCCGCTACGGCGCGGGCCTGGTGTGCACCCACGCGGGCGGCGCCGAGCCCCGCACCCGGCCGCACCGGGTGGAGTACGCGGACGTGATGGCCGACGTCCTCGACGTGACGGTGGGGCTCGCGGAGCGGGCGGTGGCCCTCGGGGTGCCCAGGGAGTCGGTGCTCATCGATCCGGGGCACGACTTCGGGAAGAACACCCGCCACTCGTTGGAGGCGACCCGACGGCTCGGCGAGATGGTCGCCACGGGGTGGCCGGTGCTGGTGTCCCTGTCCAACAAGGACTTCGTCGGGGAGACGCTGGACCGCCCGGTGAAGGAGCGGCTCATCGGGACCCTGGCGACGACCGCGGTGTCCGCGTGGCTCGGGGCCCAGGTGTACCGGGTGCACGAGGTGGCCGAGACCCGGCAGGTGCTCGACATGGTGGCGTCCATCGCGGGTCACCGCCCGCCGGCGGTCGCCCGGCGCGGGCTCGCCTGACGCCCGCGGGTCGGGTGGACGGCTGCGGGTCCGGTGGACGCACCGCGCGCACCGGACCCCGGCGCGCGGTTAGCGGGCCACCTCCTTGGTGACCAGCTGCACGGCCTCCTCGACGCTGTCGGTCACGTGGAAGAGCGTCAGGTCCTTGTCGGCGGCCTTGCCACTGGCGATCACCGTGTCGCGGAGCCAGTCCACCAGCCCGTTCCAGTACGCGGAGCCGAACAGCACGATCGGGAAGCGGGTGACCTTGCGGGTCTGGACGAGGGTCAGCGCCTCGAAGAGTTCGTCCAGGGTGCCGAACCCGCCGGGCAGGACGACGAAGCCCTGCGCGTACTTCACGAACATCGTCTTGCGGACGAAGAAGTAGCGGAAGTTCACCCCGATGTCGACGTGCGGGTTGAGGCCCTGCTCGAAGGGCAGCTCGATGCCGAGGCCGACGGAGATGCCGCGGGCCTCGCGCGCGCCCTTGTTCGCCGCCTCCATCGCGCCCGGGCCGCCTCCGGTGATCACCGCGAACCCGGCGTCCACCAGGGCCTTGCCGATCTCCACCCCGGACTCGTACTCGGGGGTCCCGGGTCGGGTGCGGGCCGAGCCGAAGACGCTGATGGCGCTGGGGAGTTCAGCGAGCGCCCCGAAGCCTTCCACGAACTCCGACTGGATGCGCATGACCCGCCAGGGGTCCGTGTGCACCCATCCCGAGTCCTCCTCGGTGTCCAGCAGCCGCTGGTCGGTGGTGCCGGGTTGGATCTGCCCCCGCCGTCGCACCACCGGGCCGACGACCTGCTCCTCCGGCGGACCCTGTGCGTCCGGAACGCCCATAGAACTCCCCTTCCACTGACGGTGTTGCCCCTTCAGCCTAGATCCACCGGGATGACGAACGGCGTAATTCAGGATGTCCGGGGTGCTGACACCGCCCCACGCCCGGGTCAGGAGGTGAGCCAGTGGCGCAATCGCTCCTCCGCGCCGAGGATCTGCCCGGTGTGCACCCGCTCGTCCCGCTTGTGCGCAAGCTGCGGATTGCCCGGCCCGTAGTTCACGGCGGGCACGCCCAGCGCGCTGAACCGGGACACGTCCGTCCAGCCGAACTTGGGCCGCGGGGTGCCGCCCACCGCCTCGATGAAGGCACGCGCCGCCGGGTGGGACAATCCGGGCATCGCGGCCCCGCTGTGGTCGTCGACCACGAACTCGTCGACCCCGCAGTCGGCGAAGACCTCCCGCACATGGGCCAACGCCTCCTCCTCGCTGCGGTCGGGGGCGTACCGGAAGTTCACGGTGACCGTGCACACGTCCGGGATGACGTTCCCGGCGACCCCGCCCTCGATGCGCACGGCGTTGAGGCCCTCGCGGTACTCCAGCCCGTCGATGACCGGATGGCGCGGCTGGTAGGCGGCGAGCCGGGCGAGGATCGGGGCGGCGGCGTGGATCGCGTTGGAGCCCAGCCACGAGCGCGCGGAGTGGGCGCGTTCCCCGTGGGTGCGCAGCAGCACCCGCAAGGTGCCCTGGCAGCCGCCCTCGACCTGCTGGTCCGAGGGTTCGAGGAGCACGGCGAAATCGGCCTCCAGCCACTCGGGGTGGGCCTCGGCCACGTGCCGCAGGCCGTTCAGTTCGGCGGCGACCTCTTCGTTGTCGTAGAACACGAAGGTGAGGTCGCGGTTGGGTTCGGGGACCGTCCGGGCGATCCGCAGCTGCACGGCGACGCCCGACTTCATGTCACAGGTGCCGCAGCCCCACAGCACGCCGTCCGCGTCGAGCCGGGAGGGCACGTTGTCCGCGATGGGCACGGTGTCGATGTGCCCGGCGAGCACCACCCGCTCGGCGCGCCCCAGTTCGGTGCGGGCGATCACGTTGTTCCCGTACCGGTGGACCGTCAGGTGCCCCAGTGCGCGCAGGGCCTGCTCGACGGCGTCCGCCAGCGGCTTCTCGGTACCGCTCTCGGAGGGGAAGTCGACGAGCTGCGCGGTGAGCAGCGCGGCGTCCTGGTCGAGGTCCAGGGCGGCGTGCTCCCCGGGGCCCGGGCCGGGGTGCGCGGCAGCGGTCGACGGTACGGGGGCGGGCGTGGTGCGGTCCATGGCCCCGACCCTAACTCCCTCCTTTCCCCACCTCCGCGTCCCCGTTCCCGGCGCCGTGGGCACCGGGCGGGACGCTGATCCGGGGCGCCCCGTCCCCTGGGGCACCGGCACTCCCTCCAGTACCGTGGGCCGCGTGTCCGATACCGCTGCCGCCGCCGAGTCCGCCGCTGCCGCCGGGCGCCGTCGCCCCGTGCGCCGTCGTCCGGTGCGCCGCGCGGGCAGACGCGGGATCGCCCTGGCCGTGCTGCTCGCCGTGTCCGGCTACGTCGTGGTGCACCAGCTGAACGGGGCCCGGGGCGGGGCGCTGTGCACCGTGGTGTCGGGGAACGGCGACGGTGCCGCGTACCGGTTCTCGTCCGAGCAGGCCGTCCATGCGGCGACCGTCGCGGCCGTCGGCACCGCGCGCGGGATGCCGGAGCGGGCGGTGACGATCGCCCTGGCCACCGCGCTCCAGGAGTCGGGGCTGCGCAACATCGACCACGGCGACCGGGACTCGATCGGCCTGTTCCAGCAGCGGCCGTCCCAGGGCTGGGGCACCGCGGAGCAGATCGGCGACCCGGTGTACTCGTCAGCGGAGTTCTACGAGCACCTGGAGCAGGTCGCCGGGTACTCGCGGCTGCCGCTGACGGTCGCCGCGCAGCGGGTGCAGCGCAGTGGCTATCCGCAGGCGTACGCCAAGCACGAGCCGGACGCCACCTTGTTGGCTGCGGCCCTCACGGGCCGGTCGGAGGCCACGCTGACCTGCGAGGACGGCGGGGTACGGGCCGCGGGCTCGGCGGCCGGCGTACGGGCCGCGCTGGTGCGGGACTTCGGCCAGGAGGTGCTCACGCCCGCGGGCGCCGAGGTGTCCCGCGCTCCGGACGGCGAGGACGGCGGTACCGCGTCCGCCGCGCCGGCACCGGTGCCGGCGCCGGGCGGGCGCGAGGTGCTGCTGCCGGTGTCCCGGGGGCCGGGTGGTGAGCCGGGGGACCGGCAGCGCGGCTGGGAGTTGGCGCACTGGGCGGTCGCCAACTCGGCGGCGCTCGGCATCGAGGAAGTGACGTACGCGGGTCTGCGGTGGACCCCGGGCACCGCGCCGGGTCAGTGGCCGGTCGTCCAGGGGGGCACCGGCAGCGGGGTGGACTCCACCGCCGAACGGGTCCGAATCGTCACCGGACAGTAGCGGCCGGGGGTCACCCGGGCGGGCGATTCCCGCCCGGTCGTGCCGGGGCCCGGGGCAGCGGGGCGCGTGCGGTGCGCGGACCTCCCGCGAACCGTCCGGACCCCTTGGGGGACCCGGGCTCCGAGCCGGTCGAGGCACTGCGGCGCGGGTGACCTTTGCCCGTTTTTGCGTCCAGCGGATTATGCGATGCGTTGCCCAGTCTTTACCTCGGGGTGCCGCAACCTCCGGGGGCTTCCGTTCGGTAGTCACGGCGTCCGAGGGGCCCGCCGGGTCCACCGGACTTCGCTGAACCTCGTCTGAAGGAGCATCATGTCCCTCCCCCTGACCCGTCGGATCGCCCGCGCCGTACTGCTCGTGGCGGCGGGAGCGGTGCCCGTGGTGGGTGCGGCCGGCTCCGCGAGCGCCGCCGTGGACCTCCCGATGAACGCGCCGGTGGGCGCGCTCACCGCGCTGGACGGCGCGAACGTCGGCAACACCGTGGACGGCGCGACGACCAACGCGACCGGGGTCGCCGGGAACACCGGGGCCAAGGTCGTCAAGAAGGCGGTGCCCCAGGCAGGCAAGACCGTGGGCAAGGGCGCCAAGAAGGCCGCCCCCGCCGCGCAGAAGGCGGCCGGGAGCGTCGGCGGTGCGGGTGGTGTGCTCGGTGGGGTGACCGGGGCCGCCGGCAAGGGCGGACTGCCCGGCGGTCTGCCCCTCGGCTGACGTTCACGGCGTGGGGCCCGGGAAGCCGATGCGGCTTCCCGGGCCCCTTCTCGTGTCCGTTCCGTGGTGCCGCGCCAGGCCCCGGGCGCGGCGGGTCAGGCCAGTCGGGCGACGGCCGCCGCGACCCGCTCGTCGGTCGCCGTCAGGGCGATCCGCACGTGCCGGGCGCCGGCCTCCCCGTAGAAGTCGCCGGGGGCCGCGAGGATGCCGAGGGAGGCCAGGTGGGCGACCGTGTCCCAGCAGGGTTCGCCGCGGGTGGCCCACAGGTACAGGCTCGCCTCGCTGTGGTCGATGCGGAAGCCGTGCGCTTCCAGGGCGGTCCTCAACGCGGTCCGCCGGGCGCGGTAGCGGGCGCGCTGCTCGGTGACGTGCGTGTCGTCCGAGAGGGCCGCGACGGCCGCGGCCTGGGTGGGCGCCGAGGTCATCATGCCGCCGTGCTTGCGGAGCTGGAGCAGCGGGCCGAGCACGTTCTCGTCACCGGCGATGAACGCGGCCCGGTAGCCTGCCAGGTTGGAGCGCTTCGACAGGGAGTGGACGGCGACCAGGCCCTCGTGGGAGGTGCCGCACACCTCGGGGTGGAGCACCGAGACCGGCTCGGACTCCCAGCCGAGTTCGATGTAGCACTCGTCGGAGAACACCAGCACCCCGTGCGCACGGGCCCAGGCGACGATGTCGGCCAACTCGCCGCGGGACAGCACCCGGCCCGTCGGGTTGGACGGGGAGTTCAGCCAGAGCAGCTTGAGGTCGGTGGGGTCGAGGTCACGCGGATCGTCGTAGGTGACGGCTTCGGCGCGGGCCAGCCGGGCGCCGACCTCGTAGGTGGGGTACGCGAGCCGCGGGTAGGCGATCCGGTCGCCGGGGCCCAGGCCGAGCTGGGTGGGCAGCCAGGCGACGAGTTCCTTGGAGCCGACGACCGGCAGGACGCCCCGGTGGGTCATCCCCCGCGCGCCGAGCCGCCGCTCGCACCAGTGGGTGAGCGCGTCGCGCAGCTGGGGGGTGCCCCAGACGGTCGGGTAGCCCGGTGAGTCGGCCGCCGCGATCAGTGCCTTCTGGATCAGCTCCGGGACGGGGTCCACGGGGGTGCCGACGGAGAGGTCGACGATGCCGTCCGGATGGGCCGCCGCCGTGGCCTTGTAGGGCTCCAGCTTGTCCCACGGGAAGGCGGGGAGGCGGTCGGCGGGCGCTTCGGTCGCGGACACGGGATCAGTTCGCTTTCTGCGGTGCGGGCGGTGCAGGCGTGCAGGCGGTGCGGGGCGGGCGGCACGGGCTCCGGGCGGTGCCGCCCGTGGCCCACGAGCGGGTGTCACGGGACCCGTGGACGCCTCAGCCCCGTACGGCGACGACCGTACGGGGCCGGGTGGCGCACGAGCCGGGGCCGCCTACTGGTTCTGCGGCGGGAGCGCGGCGACGAAGGGGTGGTCGCGCTCGATCAGACCGAGCTTGCTGGCACCGCCGGGGGAGCCCAGCTCGTCGAAGAACTCGACGTTCGCCTTGTAGTAGTCCTTCCACTCCTCCGGGGTGTCGTCCTCGTAGAAGATCGCCTCGACCGGGCAGACCGGCTCACAGGCACCACAGTCAACGCATTCGTCCGGATGGATGTACAAGGACCGCGAGCCCTCGTAGATGCAGTCGACCGGGCATTCCTCGATGCACGCCTTGTCCTTGACGTCGACACAAGGCTGCGCGATGACGTATGTCACGCTGTCGTTCCTCCTCGATAGGGCGCTGGCGGGCCTGAAGTAGGCTCCGCCGCCTGGCGCGCGGGAGCGCGGCGTCGTCGATGCCCGCACCTAGTATCTCCGTTCTGGGGCATGATCCGAACAGGAGGGGTGGACAGAACCGTGGAATTCGGCGCACGAGGTTTGCTTGAGATCCGAATTACCCCGGCTGACGTGGGCAAACGCGTCTCCGTTCGGCGGGTCCACCGCTCGCCCGGAGACACCGCGGTGTTCACCGATACGGTCGGGGTTCTCACATCCTGGGACGAAGGCGAAGGTGTCCTCGTGGTGACCAGGCGTACCGGCGAGGCGGTGCGGATCGACGCGGCGACCCTGGTCGCGGGAAAGGTCGTGCCGGCCGCGCCGGCCCGCCGCCGGGGCCCGGCGGCGGACTACCCGGAGCTGGCCCGGGTCACCGCCCGCGCCTGGCAGCCGGTGGAGCACGAACGGCTGGGCGACTGGGAGCTGCGGGCCGCCGCGGGGTTCACCCGGCGGGCCAACTCGGTGCTGCCGCTGGGCGATCCGGGCGTGCCGCTGGACGAGGCCCTGGCCCTGGTGCGGAAGTGGTACGAGGAACGGGAGTTGCCCGCGTACCTCCAGACGGCCACCGGGGCGCGGGGGACGCAGGAGGAGCTGTGCGCGGAGCTGGAGGCACGGGGCTGGACGCGGGAGGTGTCCGCCGAGGTGCGGATCGCCCCGTTGACCCCGCTGGCCACCCCGGAGCGGACCGCGGAGCCCGCCGCCGTCGTCCGGGTGGAGCGGGACTTCGACGCCGACTGGCTGCGCCGCTACCAGCGGTCCCGGGAGCCCGGGCCCGAGGTGCGACAGGTCCTCGCGGCCGGGGCCCCCGGGACCACGGTGTGGTTCGCCTCGGTCGACGGGGAGCCGGGCGCGCCGCCGCTGGCGATCGGCCGGTGCGTGGTGGACGGCCGGTGGGCGGGGTTCATGGCCGTCGAGGTGGCGCCCGGGGCCCGGCGCGGGGGGCTCGGCACGGCGGTGATGGCCGCACTGGCCGGGCGGGCGCTCGCTCAGGGCGCCTCGGCCGCCTGGCTCCAGGTCGAGGCGGACAACGCGCCCGCCCTCGCGATGTACGGGCGGGCGGGCTTCACCACCCATCACGCCTACCACCACTACCGGGCGCCCGGGCGCGGCTGAGACGGGCGGACGGGCACGTGCGGGACATCTGGTGGCGACGGAGGTTCGCCGAAGAGGCGCGGGCGGAGCGCCCCGACCTGGCGGTGCTGTGCCTGCTGGTCGGCGCCGCGGCCGATCCGGCGTTCGCGGCGGGCGGGGAGGCCGGGCTCGACGCGGCGCAGACGGAGCTGGACCGGCTGGCCGGGGAGCTCCCGTACCGGCCCGGGGGTCCCCGTCAATGGGCCGGTGCGGTCGCGGAACTGCTCGGAGAGCGGTACGGGTTCCGGGGCGCTCCCCCGGACTACCGGAAGCTGGAGTCGTCCCTGTTGCACGCGGTACTGGAGCGGCGCCGGGGGCTGCCGATCCTGTTGTCGGTGGTGTGGTTGGAGGTGGCCCGGCGGGCCGGTGCGCCGGTCTACGGGGTCGCGCTGCCGGGGCACTTCGTGGTGGGGTTCGGCCCGCCGGGCGAGCAGGTGCTCGCTGATCCGTTCGACGGGGGGCGGGTGCTGTCGGAGGGTGACGCGGACGCCCTGGCGGTGCGGGCCACCGGGGCGCCGCTCGATCCGGCGGCGCTGGGGCCCGCCGATCCGTTGGAGATCGTGGTGCGCGTCCTGAACAACATCCGGGCGTGGGCGACGGCCCGCCCGGAGCGCTCCGACGTGGCGCTGTGGGCCGTGGAGTTGGCCCTGGCCCTGCCCTCGCACCCGGCGCGGCTGCGGTACGAGCGGGGCCAGCTACTGGTGCAGCGGGGCGACTTCCTCGGCGGGGCCGCGGAGTTCGACGCGTACGCCGAGGTGGTGGGGGCGGTGGACGAACGGGCGGCCGAGGAGGTGCGGGCGCAGGCGCGGGCCGCGCGCTCCCGGCTCAACTGACCGCGGGCGGTGCCTCGGGGCCGTCAGGGTGCTGTCCCCTGCGGGTGCGTGGTCCGGTGCGGTGCGCTGTTGTTTTGCGCAGTTCCCCGCGCCCCTGACGGGGCGCTCCTCACGCACGGGCCCCGTCAGGGGCGCGGGGAAC
>NZ_JBHXEN010000070.1:0-37528 GCF_042724695.1 Streptomyces sp. NPDC127068
CTGCGGGCATGTCGTGGTTGCCCGCGCAGTTCCCCGCGCCCCTATGGGGCTGCCCCTCTGAGGGGCTCAGCCGGCCCGAGGCGCCCCGATAGGGGCGCGGGGAACGGCGCGGGCAACCCCGGCCTACCCGCGCCGTGGCAGCGCACCCCAGCGGGAGCGCCCGTAAGGGGCGCGGGGAACTGCGCGACGAGCCACAGCGCACCCGCAGCCGACCGAACCACGGCAGGAGGCACCACCCGGGGGCGCGGGGAACTGCGCAATCGCCCAGCGCACCCGCACGGGACCGCGCACCCCCAGCGGAACGCACCCGAAGGGGGCGCGGGGAACTGCGCGGGCGACCACCGCGCACCCGCACGGGACAGCGCACCGTGAGGGGACCCGGCTGCACTGCGCGGGACCGCGCACTCCGTGTCCTAGGGTGTACGGGAACGAGGGGGGCACCGAGATGGACGAGCCGAGCGAAGCGAACACCGTGCGACTGGTCGCGATACGCGAGGAGCCCCTGTCCCTGGACGAGGTGTTCCACGCGGTGGGCGACCCCACAGCAGGCGGCACCGCCCTGTTCGTGGGAACGGTCCGCAACCACGACGCCGGCGCGTCCGTGGAGGGCCTCGGCTACTCCGCCCACCCCACGGCCCAGACCGAACTCCGCCGCGTCGCGGAGAAGGTCGCCGCGGACTTCCCGGTCCAGGGCCTCGCCGCGGTGCACCGCGTGGGCGACCTCTCCGTGGGCGACCTCGCAGTGATCGTCGCGGTGTCCTGCCCGCACCGGGCGGAAGCCTTCGCCGCGTGCCGCAGACTGATAGACGACCTCAAGCGGGAGGTCCCCGTCTGGAAGCACCAGCGCTTCTCGGACGGCACGGAGGAGTGGGTGGGCGCCTGCTGAGGCCCCCGCTTCGCCCGGCCG
Organism: Streptomyces sp. NPDC127068; assembly: GCF_042724695.1. Classification (NCBI taxonomy): domain Bacteria; kingdom Bacillati; phylum Actinomycetota; class Actinomycetes; order Kitasatosporales; family Streptomycetaceae; genus Streptomyces; species Streptomyces sp. NPDC127068. The sequence goes on from NZ_JBHXEN010000070.1 coordinate 908, forward strand.
GGTCCTCCGCTTGCGCAACCGCCCCCCTGGCGTGAGCGTGGTCACTGCGGACGGTTAATCTGCTGATCAGTCAGTTGGGGTCACACACCGGGTTGGGAGGTCGGCATGGCGGCCATCGCCTGGTTGCTGATTCCGCTTTTCGCCGCGCTCGGCGCGGGCCTGTGGGGCAGTTGGGCCACCAGGACCCGCCGCACCGGCGACGGACCGGAGCTGGCCGGTTACGAACGGTTCCGCGCGGCCATGGAGAAGAGCCGCTCCGACGCGGTGTGAGGGGCGCATCCGGAACGCGGGCGACCCGTCCGGGCGGACTGGGCGGTGCGATCACCGGCAGGTCCCGTACTGTCGTTCCATGCCACGCCGCACGACGACGATGCTCGCTTCCACCGTGTTGCTGATCGCGCTGCTCTGCGCGGGAGTGCTCATCAAGACGCCGTACTCGGAGATGTCCCCGGGTCCCACCGTGAACACGCTCGGCGAGCACGACGGCGAGCCGGTGCTCCAGATCGGCGGCCGCAAGACGTACCCGACGACCGGCAACCTGAACATGACGACGGTCCGCGTCACCAGTGCCGACTACCGGATGAACCTGGTGGAGGCGGTGTACGGCTGGCTGGCCCACGACAACATCGTCGTGCCGCACGACACGCTCTACCCGGACGGCAAGACGGAGCAGCAGTCCAACCAGGAGAACGCCGAGGAGTTCACCCAGTCCCAGGAGAGCGCGAAGGTCGCCGCGCTGGAGGAGCTGGACATCCCGGTCCAGTCCTGGGTGATCGTCGCCTCCGTGGTCAAGGGCAGCCCCGCCCAGGGCAGGCTGCACGCCGGTGACGTCATCAAGAGCGTGGACGGCAAGCCGGTGAAGGCGCCCGCGGACGTCGCGAAGCTCGTCACCCGGCACGAGCCAGGCGAGAAGGTCGTCTTCACGGTCATCCCGGCGAAGGACGCGGCCGAGGCGGAGAAGACCGGCAAGCCGGCCACCCGCACCGAGGACGTGACCGTCACCACCAAGGAGGCCGAGGACGGGAAGCGGGCGATCGTCGGCATCCAGGCCGGGACCGACCACACCTTCCCGTTCAGCATCGACATCAAGCTCGCCGACGTCGGCGGTCCGAGCGCCGGGCTGATGTTCGCCCTCGGCATCGTGGACAAGCTCACCCCCGAGGACCTCACCGGCGGCAAGTTCGTCGCCGGCACCGGCACCATCGACGACGACGGCAAGGTCGGGCCGATCGGGGGCGTCGAGATGAAGACCGTGGGCGCCCGGGAGCAGGGGGCCGAGTTCTTCCTCACCCCGAAGGACAACTGCGCGAGCGCCGCCGAGGACGTCCCCGACGGGCTCACCCTGGTCAAGGTCGACACCATGGACGACGCCATGCAGTCCCTGGAGGACATCCGCGAGGGTCGGACGGACCGCCTGCCCACCTGCTCCAAGGGCTGAGCCCCGGGGCCGGGCGGCGGGCCCGTCCGGCCCCGCGGGGGCCTACTCGGCGAACGTCGCCGTCAGGGCGTCGGCCAGACCCGGCACCAGGTCGGAGCCGGTCAGGACGTCCGTCGCGGAGTCCTTGTCGCGCAGCCGCAGCGCCGAATCGCGGGAGCCGTCGCGCAGCACCGCCACCGTCATCCGGACCTCCTGGCGGTCCGGGTGCCGGGCGACCCAGCCGGCGAGCTTCGCGCCGTCCAGGCCGGCCGGGACGGACGCCTCGGCCGACGGGGGCAGCATCAGCCGCTCCACCGACAGGGCGCAGCCGGCCACGGCGTCGGGCCAGGCGATGGTGCCCAGGAACTCGTCCAGCGCGGTGCCCGCCGGAACCTCGTCCTGTTCGATCGGGGTCAATGAGCCACCCGGGTTGGGGGCGGCGGGGTCGTCGGCGAGGCCGAGCCGCGCGGCGAGCGTGGGTTCCTGGGAGCGCAGTCGATCCGTGTCGACCAGGGCGAACAGTCGGGCGGGCTGGTCCCAGCCCAGCCCGGAGATGTACTCGTCGATCTCCAGCACGGCCCGCGTCAGCGGACCGGCGGCCATCGGGGTGCCTGAGTTGGCGGTGTTGGACATGGTCACAATCCTGCCTCGTTCACCCCCGGAACCGGGAACCGAGTAAAGCATCAGTAAGTTGCATAGGTGAGACCCCTGCGTTCGTGGGGGTCCGGTAGCAGAACTACAGCGACTTCGAGGTGCGCACCTTGGCTTTCCAGATGCCGGACCGCGGCGGAGGCCCGACCGGGCCACGGATCAGAGTGGGCCGACCGTCCCGGCGGGTCCGCACCCTGCTCATGACACTGGGCGTCCTGGCCGTGCTGGCCATGGTGTTCGTCATGTTCGCGGGGTTCTGGACGGACTGGCTCTGGTACCGGTCGGTCAACTACTCGTCGGTGTTCACGACGACCCTGTGGACCAAGATCGGGCTGTTCCTCGTCTTCGGACTGCTGATGGCGGCCTCCGTCGGCGTGAACATCTGGCTGGCGCACCGACTGCGTCCGCCGTTGAGCGCGATGTCGACCGAGCAGCAGAACCTCGACCGGTACCGCATGGGGATCGCCCCCTATAAGAAGTGGATCCTGCTCGGACTCACGGCGATCGTGGGGCTGATCGCCGGGGCGTCAGCCGCGGGCCAGTGGCGCACCTGGCTCATGTGGGTGAACGGCGTCGCGTTCGACAAGAAGGACCCCCAGTTCGGTCTGGACGTGTCGTTCTTCGCCTTCGACCTGCCCTGGTACCGCTTCCTGCTGGGCTTCGGCTTCGCCACCGTGGTGCTCTCGCTGATCGCCGCCGCCCTGACGCACTACCTGTACGGCGGGCTGCGGGTCACCAGCCCCGGCGGGCGGGCCACCGCCGCCGCCACCGGGCACCTCTCGGTGCTCCTCGGCATCTTCGTCTCGCTGAAGGCGATCGCCTACTGGCTCGACCGGTACGGGCTCGCCGTGAAGTCCAGCGACTTCAAGGCCACCGACAACTGGACCGGCCTGCGCTACGTCGACGCCAACGCGTACCTGCCCGCGAAGACGATCCTGTTCTTCATCGCGGCCATCTGCGCCGTGCTGTTCTTCGCGACGCTGTGGCGGCGCACCTGGCAGCTCCCGGTGATCGGGTTCGGCCTGATGGTGCTCTCCGCGGTCCTGATCGGCGGCCTGTACCCGGCGATCGTGCAGAAGTTCCAGGTCCAGCCGAACGAGCAGGCCAAGGAAGCGCCGTACGTCGAGAAGAACCTCAAGGCGACGACCGAGGCGTACGGCATCTCGGACATCAACGTCACCGACTACCCGGGCAAGAGCAACACCACGGACAAGGCGAAACTGCGCCAGGACGCCGACAAGGCGGCCAGCATGCGCATGATCGACCCGAACGTGGTGTCGCCGACGTTCCAGCAGCTCCAGCAGATGCGGAACTACTACGCCTTCCCGGCCAACCTCGACGTGGACCGCTACAAGGGCCCCGACGGCAAGGAGCAGGACACCGTCATCGGTCTGCGCGAGCTGGACCTGAACGGCATCCCGAAGAACAACTGGATCAACGACCACTTCCGCTACACCCACGGGTACGGCGTGGTCGCCGCGAAGGGCACCGAGGCCACACCCGGGGGCAGCCCCGTCTTCACCGAGTCGGACCTGCCCTCCAAGGGCACGCTCGGCGACTACGAGCAGCGGATCTACTACGGCGAGAAGACGACGCAGTACTCCATCGTCGGCGGGCCGCAGAGCGAGATCGACTACTCCGACGACAAGGGCGAGAAGACCACCCGGTACAAGGGCGACAGCGGCGTCAACCTGTCGAACCCCCTGAACCGCGCGGCGTACGCCGTCGCCTTCGGCGAGCCGCAGATCCTCTACTCGGGCGCGATCGGCGACGGCTCCCGCATCCTGTACAACCGGGTGCCCAAGGAGCGCGTCGAGGCGGTCGCGCCCTGGCTGACCATCGACGGCGACGCCTACCCGGCGGTCGTCGACGGCCGCATCCAGTGGATCGTCGACGCGTACACCACCACCAACGGCTACCCGTACGCGTCTCGCACCACCCTCGGCGACACCACGGCCGACTCGCTGACCGAGCGCAACAACCAGCGGGCGGTGGTGGCCCAGCAGAACCAGGTCAACTACATCCGCAACTCGGTCAAGGCGACGGTCGACGCGTATTCGGGCGAGGTCAAGCTGTACCAGTGGGACACCCAGGACCCGGTCCTCAAGACCTGGATGAAGGCGTTCCCGGACACGGTGCAGCCCAAGAGCGAGATCTCCCCGCTGCTCATGGACCACCTGCGTTACCCGCAGGACCTGTTCAAGGTCCAGCGCGAGCTGCTGACCCGCTACCACGTCGGGGACGCCGACGCGTTCCTCAGCGGCAGCGAGGTGTGGCAGGTGCCGGACGACCCGACGAACCGGTCGGGCAAGGCCGTGCCGCCGTACTACCTGAGCATGCGGATGCCGGACCAGAAGGACCAGGCGTTCTCCCTCACGACGACGTTCACGCCGAACGGACGGGACAACCTCAGCGCCTTCATGTCGGTCAACGCCGAGGCGGGCACCTCCGACTACGGCAAGATCAGCATCCTGAAGATGCCGTCGGCGGAGACGATCGACGGGCCCAAGCAGGTGCAGAGCAAGTTCAACTCGGACACGGCCATCGCCGAGAAGATCAGGCTGCTGCGTGGTGGTGACTCGGAAGTCGAGTACGGCAACCTGCTGACCGTGCCCCTGGACGGCGGACTGCTCTACGCGGAACCGGTCTACGTGCGCGGCGGCGGGCTGAAGTACCCCCTGATGCGCCGGGTGCTGGTCACCTACGACGGCAAGACGGCGTTCGAACCGACGCTGGAGAAGGCGCTGAACGTCGTCTTCGGCGCGGAGAAGGCGAGCCCGCCCGAGAAGCCGGAGACCAACGAGCCCCAGCCACCGGGGGAGACCCCGCCCGAGCCGCCGGGCAGCGCCGATCCCACCGTCCAGGAGGCACTCGAAGAGGCCCAGCGGGCCTTCGACGACGGCCAGCAGGCGATGAAGGACAACGACTGGAAGGCGTACGGCGAGGCCCAGACCAAGCTCAAGGACGCGCTGAAGCGGGCCGAGGAGGCCCAGCAGAAGGCGGACGAGGGTGCGGACGGCAAGCCGGCCGGGAAGCCCGACGAGGAACCCTCAGGGGAATCCTCCGACAAGCCTGCCGAGAAGCCGGCCCGGGGCGCCTGACCCGGGCGGCCGGACCACTCCCGGGGGCGCGGCGCACACCGCGCGCCCCCGGGGCGGCCCGCACGCTCCGACGAGCACCCGAGCGTCACGGGGGCGGGTGCTCCGCCGGTGGGAAGATCACCCGCCCACACCGTGCTAAGGTCTAAACAACACGACGCGGGGTGGAGCAGCTCGGTAGCTCGCTGGGCTCATAACCCAGAGGTCGCAGGTTCAAATCCTGTCCCCGCTACTGAAGGCGAAGGCCCGGAAGCCAAGCTAGCTTCCGGGCCTTCGTCATGTGTGTGTGGACGCGGGCGCGGGCGGTGTGCACGCCGCGCTCAAGGGCACGAGCGTCAGGGAGAGTTGGGGTCAACGTGTTTGACTTGTCTCTGTGTGGGCATGTCGACAAAACGCTGTAGTGACCTCGCTGACTGCGGTGTGTCAGAAATGCCCAGGTTGCGGGTGGTGCGACGATGGATGTTATGGGGGACAAGGCAACTCTGTGGGAGACAGGGCGATTTGCGCAGCCCGTCGACCGGGACGAGACCGGCGCGGCGGCCGAGGAGGAACGCCACCGCGCCGCGGCCGACGCCGGTGACACGGAGGCCCTGAGCGTCCTCGGGGCGCTCCTCCTGCGCCGCGGCGACCTCGACGGGGCCGAGCCCCGACTGCGGGCCGCCACCGCCGCCGGCGACCGGGCCGCCGCCAACAACCTGGGCGTCCTGCTGCACCAACGCGGCTACTCCGACGAGGCCGCCGGCTGGTGGCGGATCGCCGCCGTCGCCGGTTCCGCCGCCGCCGCCCACGCCCTCGGACGCCACCAACGCGAACGCGGCGACGAACCCGCCGCCGAGTACTGGCTGCGCCAGTCCGCCGAGCAGGGCCACGCGCTCGGCGCGTACGCGCTCGCCGACCTGCTGGAGCACCGCGCCGACGCCGGAGCCGAGGAGTGGATGCGGGCCGCCGCCGAACGCGGCCACCGGGAAGCCGCCTACCGGCTCGCCCGCCGGCTCGACGAGCGCCCCGACGCCCCGACCCCCGCCCCGGCCGACCGTCCGTCCCGACCGCGGGCGGCCGGCGAGGCCGAGCAGTGGTACCGCCAGGCCGCCGCGCGCGGGCACCGGCAGGCCGCCCTCCACCTGGGCGCCATCCTGGAGGGCCGCGGCGACCTCAAGGAGGCCGGCCGCTGGTACCTCACCTCCGCCAAGGACGGCGAGGCCCGCGCCGCCTGCGCCCTCGGGTACCTGCTGCGCGACGCCGGGGACGTCGAGAACGCCGCCGTGTGGTGGCTGCGGGCCGCCCAGGACGGCGACGGCAACGCCGCGAACGCCCTCGGTGCGCTGCACGCCCAGCGCGGCGAACCGCAGAGCGCCGAGCGCTGGTACCGCGCCGCGATGGACGCGGGCGACGTCAACGGCGCCTACAACCTCGCGCTGCTGTACGCCCAGCAGGACCGCACTGCGCAGGCCGAGCAGTGGTACCGCCAGGCCGCCTACGCCGGGCACCGCGAGGCGGCGAACGCGCTCGCCGTCCTGCTGCTCCAGGTCGGTGACGCGGCGGGCGCCGAGCCCTGGTTCTCCAAGGCGGCCGAGGCGGGCAGCGTCGACGCCGCCTTCAACCTGGGCATCCTCTGCCAGGGGCGCGGCGACGAGGCCGGCGCGGTGCGCTGGTACGGGCGGGCCGCCGCCGCCGGACACACCGAGGCCGCCCTGCACGTGGGCATCGCCAGGCTCCGCGACGGCGAGGAGCAGGAGGCGGAACGGCACCTGCGACGGGCCGCGGGCGGCGGCAGCGCGGAGGCCGCGTACCGGCTCGCCGCGGTGCTGGACGCCCGCCGCCCGCCCGCTCCCGCACACGAGTTGGGGGAGCCGGTACTGGAGCGCACCGAGTGCGAGGAGTGGTACGAGCGGGCTGCCGAACAGGGGCACCGACGGGCCCAGGTGCGGGTCGGGATGTTCGCCTCCGCACGCGGCGACGTCGTCGAGGCGGCCCGCTGGTACCGCCTCGCGGCGGAGGCCGGCAGCCGCAACGGCGCCTTCAACCTGGGGCTGCTGCTCGCCCGGGAGGGCAGCGAGCCCGAGGCCGCGCTGTGGTGGAAGCGGGCCGCCCGCGCCGGGCACGGACGGGCCGCCCTGCGGCTGGCGCTGCTGCACGCACGGCGCGGCGAGTTGGCCGAAGGCCAGCGGTGGGCCGACCTCGCGGTGTCCCTCGGACCCGAGGAAGTCGCCGCGCGCGCCGCCCGGTTGAGGGACGCGCTGGGCGAGGAACTCTCCGCCTGACGCCGTGCGGTGCCGACCCTCGGGCCGAGTCCGGGATTGACGATCCGTCATTCCTGAAAAAAGGGGTGCCCGCGATAACTGTGGCGCGCCGCACGGGGGTTAACCTGGCGGCTGGATATCGCCCGTACGGGTGGCACAGGGACGGAGAGTCGCGGTGGCGGAGGAAATCGACACGAGCAAGCCCAGTATCGCGCGGGTGTACGACGCGGTCCTCGGTGGCAAGGACAACTACGAGGTCGACCGCGTGGTTGCCGAAGGGGTCAAGCAGACGGTGCCCCACATCGGGGACGTGGGGTGGTTCAACCGGGCCGTGCTCGGCCGTGCGGTCAGCCACCTGGCGTCCGAGGTGGGCATCAAGCAGTTCATCGACCTCGGTGCCGGGCTCCCCACGCTGGAGAACACGCATCACGTGGCCCAGCGGGTCAACCCCGACGCCCGTGTCGTCTACGTCGACAACGATCCGATCGTCCTCGCCCACGGTCGCGCCCTGCTGGAGGAGAACGCGAACACCGGCGTCTCCAACGCGGACCTGCGCGACCCGCAGAACGTGCTCCAGGAGCCCGCCGTCAAGCGGCTGATCAACTTCGACGAGCCGGTCGGCGTGCTGCTCGTCGGCATCCTCCACCACCTGCACGACGACGAGGACCCCAAGGGCATCGTCGACGAGTACATGTCCCACGTGCCCGCGGGCAGCCACCTGGTGATCACGGCGTTCTGCGACACCGGACCGGAGGCGCGGGCCGTCGAGCAGACGATGCTGCACCTCCTCGGTACGGGGCGCTTCCGCACCACCGAGGAGATCACCGCGTACTTCGACGGGTACGAGCTGTTGGACCCCGGGGTGGTGTCCCTGCCGTTGTGGCGTCCGACCGAGCCGGTCGAGGAGCCGCTGAACGTCGCGCAGCGACTGATGGCCGGGGGGGTGGCCCGCAAGCGGTGAGCGGCGGGCTGCGATTTGCTCCCCACCCGTGCGTCACGTACAGTTCAGTTTACCGACGCGGGGTGGAGCAGCTCGGTAGCTCGCTGGGCTCATAACCCAGAGGTCGCAGGTTCAAATCCTGTCCCCGCTACTTGAAGACAAGGGCCCAGAGGCTTCGCCTCTGGGCCTTAGTCGTGCTCCCGTGCAGGTGCGTCGTGGGTTGCTCGCGCAGTTCCCCGCGCCCCTGGGTGGTGCCTCCTGCGGTGCGCTGTCCCCTGCGGGTGCGTCGTGGCTCGTCGCGCCGTTCCCCGCGCCCCTATCGGGGCACACCCCAGGCCCCCCGGGAGCCCCTCAGCCTGGACAGAGCCCCTCAGGGGGAGCCCCCTAGGGGCGCGAGGAACGGCGCGGGCAACCACGACGCACCCGCAGGAACACCACACCGCAAGAGGCAACCCCCTAGGGGCGCGGGGAACTGCGCGGGCAACCACAGCGCACCCAGCGGAAAGTGCGCCGTCCGGCTAGTTACTCGTGCAATGGGGGCAGAGGCCCTTGAACGTCATCTCCACCGCGGACACGGTGAACCCGAACCGCTCCGAATCGGGGAGATCACCCAACGGATTCCCCAACGGATGCACATCGCGAATCGCACCGCAGCCCGAACACACCAGGTGGTGGTGGGGCCGATGCGCATTCGGGTCGTACCGCTTGGCCCGCTTGTCGGTCGCCACTTCGAGCACCTCGCCCAGCGAGACCAACTCGCCGAGCGTGTTGTACACGGTCGCCCGGGAGATCTCCGGCAGCCGGACCACAGCGCGCGCGTGCACCTCATCGGCGGTCAGATGGACGTGCTCACCGTCGAGGACCTCGGCCACGACACGGCGCTGTGCGGTCATCCGCCAGCCACGTCCACGCAGCCGCTCCAACAGGTCACTCATGCGCATCAGCCTAACAGCAGGGGGACCTTGATCCCGAATGGGTGTGACTTTGGAGAGTTGCTTGACTTAGACATTGTCCATTGTAGGATCGGCTACGGCATTGGCCAAGAGGTCAAACTGGCTCAGGATGACGCAGGAGGCGCACGTGACGTCGCAGGGACCGCTCACCACGGAGGCCGGCGCTCCGGTCGCCGACAACCAGAACAGCGAGACCGCGGGCGTCGGTGGTCCGGTACTGGTCCAGGACCAGTCCTTGCTGGAGAAGCTGGCGCACTTCAACCGTGAGCGCATTCCGGAGCGGGTCGTCCATGCGCGCGGCGCGGGTGCGTACGGCACGTTCACGCTGACCCGGGACGTCACCCAGTGGACCCGGGCGAAGTTCCTCTCCGAGGTGGGCAAACAGACCGAGACCTTCCTCCGGTTCTCGACCGTCGCCGGCAACCTGGGCGCGGCCGACGCGGTGCGCGACCCGCGCGGCTTCGCGCTGAAGTTCTACACCGAGGAGGGCAACTACGACCTCGTCGGCAACAACACCCCGGTGTTCTTCATCAAGGACGCCATCAAGTTCCCCGACTTCATCCACACCCAGAAGCGCGACCCGTACACCGGCTCGCAGGAGGCGGACAACGTCTGGGACTTCTGGGGGCTGAGCCCCGAGTCCACCCACCAGGTGACCTGGCTCTTCGGCGACCGGGGCATCCCCGCCTCGTACCGCCACGTGAACGGCTACGGCTCGCACACCTACCAGTGGACCAACGAGGCCGGCGAGGTCTTCTGGGTCAAGTACCACTTCAAGACCGACCAGGGCATCAAGAACCTCACCCAGGCGGAGGCCAACCGCCTCGCGGGGGAGGACCCGGACAGCCACCAGCGGGACCTGCGCGAGGCGATCGAGCGCGGCGACTTCCCGTCCTGGACGGTCCAGGTGCAGGTGATGCCCGCGGCCGAGGCGGCGAACTACCGCTTCAACCCGTTCGACCTCACCAAGGTGTGGCCGCACGAGGACTACCCGCCGATCGAGATCGGCAAGCTGGAGCTGAACCGCAACCCGGAGAACGTCTTCGCCGAGGTCGAGCAGTCGATCTTCAGCCCCGCGCACTTCGTGCCGGGCATCGGCCCGTCCCCCGACAAGATGCTCCAGGGCCGGCTGTTCGCGTACGGGGACGCCCACCGCTACCGGGTCGGCATCAACGCCGACCACCTCCCGGTGAACCGTCCGCACGCCACCGAGGCGCGCACCAACAGCCGGGACGGCTTCCTGTACGACGGGCGCCACAAGGGTGCGAAGAACTACGAGCCCAACAGCTTCGGCGGTCCGTTCCAGACCGACCGGCCGCTGTGGGCGGCCACCACGGTCACCGGTTCGACCGCCAACCACGTGGCCCCCGGCCACGCCGAGGACAACGACTTCGTCCAGGCCGGTGACCTGTACCGGCTGATGTCGGAGGACGAGAAGTCCCGTCTGATCGAGAACCTCTCGGGAGCCATCGCCCAGGTGTCGCGCGACGACATCGTCGAGCGCGCGGTGAACAACTTCCGGCAGGCCGACGGGGACTTCGGGAAGCGTCTGGAAGCCGCGGTCCAGGCCCTGCGCGGCTGAGGGCGACGGGGGTGCGGTGCGGGGTCGACCCGCGCCACGCCCCCGGTGTGTGGGACGACGGCCGGGCGGAGGTCATCCGCCCGGCCGTCGCACGTCGTGCGCCCGGGGTCAGCCGATCGCGCTGGCCGCCCGGCGCCGCGCCGGCACCCAGCAGCGCAGGACGTCGCGGACCGAGACCACCCCGACCGGTTCGCTGTCGCCGAGCACGATCAGATGGCGGAAGCCGCCGCGGGTCATCGCGTCCGCGGCGTCCTGGAGGGTCCACGCCTCGGCGGCGAAGACCACGTCGGTCGTGGTGTGGGCTGCGGCCGTCTCCCGGTCGGGGTCCTGCCCCAGGCCGATGGAGACGAGGATGTCGCGCTCGGTCAGGATGCCGAGCCCGCTGGTGTCGGGGTCGAGGACGACGGCCGCGCCGACGCGGCGGGCCGACATCAGGGAAGCGGCCCGGCGCAGGGTGTGCGCGGGGCCGATGGTGAGGACCACCGTGCTCATGGCGTCGCGGACGAGCATGGTCGAAAGCCACCTCCTGCTTCTACGAAGCCCCCTTGCGAACGGATTCACAAGTTCACAAGTGGAGTGACCTTCAGGGTGGCAGTCGCCGCACCCGCCAACAAGGGGGTGAAGAGGGTGAAGAACGGCCGGAAAACCTCTACTCCGGGTGACGGTCCCGCGGGTGTGGTCACGTAGCGTGAAACCCTGCGGGAACCGGAGCGCTCGGTTCGGTGGCGCCGCCCGCCGGGCGACCCCGCAGTCCGCCGCCGTCAGTACCGCTGGTTCAGATACCCCAACAGCTCGTCGTGGAGCAGCCCGTTGGACGCCGCGCCGTTCCCGCTGTGCGGACCCGGACGGCCGTCCAGCCCGGTGAACGTGCCGCCCGCCTCCGACACGATCACCGCGTTCGCGGCCATGTCCCACAGCGACAACTCGGGCTCCGCGCACAGGTCCACCGAACCCTCGGCGACCATCATGTACGGCCAGAAGTCCCCGTACGCACGGGTCCGCCACACCGCCCGGCTGAGGTCGAGGAAGCCGTCGAGTCGCCCCTGCTCCTCCCAGCCGCTCAACGACGAGTAGGCGAACGAGGCGTCGGCGAGCCGGGAGACCTGGGAGACCCGCAGCCGGGAAGCCGAGGTCAGACTGCGTCCGCTGAACGCCCCGTGCCCCTTCGCCGCCCACCAACGGCGGCCCAGCGCCGGGGCCGACACCAGGCCCACCACCGGCTGGTAGCCGCCCTCGGCCGCCTCCGTCAGCGCGATCAGCGTCGCCCACACCGGGACCCCGCGGACGTAGTTCTTGGTGCCGTCGATCGGGTCGACGACCCAGCGCCGCGGGCCCGTGCCCTCGATGCCGTACTCCTCGCCGATCACCGCGTCCCGCGGGCGGGCCCGCTGCAACTGACCGCGGATCAGCTCCTCGGCCGCCTTGTCCGCCTCGCTCACCGGGGTCATGTCCGGCTTCGTCTCGACCTTCAGGTCGAGGGCCTTGAACCGCTCCATGGTGGCGGCGTCGGCGGCGTCGGCGAGCACATGGGCCAACCGCAGGTCATCGTGGTAGTCGGGCATGGCCGAACAGTATCCAGCGGGCCGGTCCGGGGGCCACCACCCGTCCGGCGACCGGGACGGGAGCGGAGCGGGGAACGAGCGGTCGCCGGCCTTGACAGTGCTCCGGGGGCCGTCAACGCTGACAGCGGGTCCGCGATCCCGGTGAAGCCCGTACCCCGGGGCCCGGACCGGCATCGACGTCGTCCGTGAGGAGCCGAGCATGACCGCGGCGCGCGCCTTGCTGCTCGACGCGGCCCGTGACGCCCTCGCCCGGGCCTCCTGGTCCGCCGTGCGCATGGCGGACGTCGCGGCCACCGCCCGGGTGTCGCGACAGACCCTGTACAACGAGTTCGGCAGCAAGGACGGGCTGGCCCGGGCCCTCGTCCACCGGGAGGTCGACGGCTACCTCGTGGGCGTCGACCGGGTGCTCACCGGCCCCGGCGACCCGTCCGCCCGCCTTCCGGCCCTGGCCGAGTGGCTGGTCACCACCGCCCGCGGCAATCCGCTGGTGCGCTCCGCGCTGACCGGACAGTGGGGCCCGCGCCTCCCCGCCCGGGCGCTCGCCGCCGCGCCCTCCGACCCCGCCGCCCCGCCCGCACCGCGCCCGGGCAACGGGCCGGTGCCGTCCCCCGGCGCCCTGCTGGCCCTCGTCCGCGACCGTGCCGTCACCGCCCTGGCGCCGCCCGCGGTGGACCCCGTCCACCGGGCCGCACTGACCCGGGCGACCGAGGTCGCCCTGCGCCTCGCCCTGTCCTGCGTGTACGCGCCGCCCACCGCACGGACGGCCGCGGACCTGGTGCGCGAGGCGCTCGGCGACCGGGCTCAGTGCGCGGAGCCCGACAGCTGAAGCCCGATCACCCCGGCCACCACCAGGGAGATCGACACGATCTTCAGGGTGGAGACCACGTCCCCGAGGAAGACCATCCCGTAGATCGCCGTCCCCGCCGCCCCGATCCCCGTCCACACCGCGTAGGCCGGGCCCACGTCCAACCGCTTCAGGGCCAGGGTCAGCAGCCCGAAGCTCCCGAGGGCGAAGGCGGCGAACGCGACCGTGGGCCAGAGCCGGGTGAACCCGTGGGACAACTTCAGACAGACCGCGAAGCCGGTTTCGAGCAGTCCGGCGACGATGACCAGCAGCCACGCCATGTGATGCCTCCCGGGGTCCCCACGTTCCGTGGCCGCTTCGTCCGGCTTGGGTCAGGCTCGGTGCGATTATGCCTTCACCTGCCCGGGGGGCCCGCAAACACGCGACGCCCCCACCGGGACGGACGCCACACGGCCGCGCCGCACGCCCGAACGTGTCGGTCAGTCGCCGTCGTGCCGCTCCCGGACCTCCAGCAGCCGCCGCAGGGAGTACAGCCGTGCCGGGTCCGCGTGGCCCTCGGCGACCCAGGCGTCCAGGGCGCAGTCCGGCTCGTCGTGGCTGCACGCGCGCGGACAGTTGACCGTGCCCGGCTCCAGGTCGGGGAACGCGAGGATCACCCGGGACGGGTCCACGTGGTTCAGCCCGAACGACCGCACGCCCGGGGTGTCGATCACCCAGCCCGCGGCCCCGGACAGCGGCAGCGCCAGGGCGGAGGTGGTGGTGTGGCGACCCCGGCCGGTGACCGCGTTGACGTGTCCCGTCACGCGGCGCCGCTCCTCGGGCACCAGGGCGTTGACGAGGGTGGTCTTGCCGACCCCCGAGTGGCCCACGAACGCGGTGACCTTGTCGTCCAGCAGCCCCCGCACCAGCTCCGCGGCGCCGCCGTCCGCCAACTCGTCCCGCGAGGTCACCACGTACGGCACCCCGAGCGTCTCGTAGGTCTCCAACAGCTTGTCCGGCGGGGCGAGGTCGGACTTGGTGAGGATCAGCAGCGGGTCGAGCCCCCCGTCGTACGCGGCCACCAGGCAGCGGTCGATCAGCCGGGGCCGGGGCTCCGGATCGGCGAGGGCGGTGACGATCGCGAGTTGGTCGGCGTTGGCGACGACGACCCGCTCGTACGGGTCGTCGTCGTCCGCCGTGCGCCGCAGCACCGAGGTGCGTTCCGCGATCCGCACGATCCGCGCGAGGGTGTCCTTCTGGCCGGACATGTCACCGACCAGGGACACCCGGTCGCCGACCACCGCCGCCTTGCGGCCCAGTTCGCGGGCCTTCATCGCCACCACGACCCGGCCGTCGACCAGACAGGTCAGCCGTCCCCGGTCGACGGTGAGGACCATGCCGTCCGCAGCGTCCTCGTGCTTGGGCCGGATGGTGCTGCGGGGACGGTTGCCCTTGCGGTTCGGGCGGAACCGGATGTCGTCCTCGTCGGTGTGCTTGCCGTAGCGGCGCATGATCGAACCGTCCGTCAGTTCCCGAGCATCCCGGTCCACAGATCGGGGAAGTCGGGCAGCGTCTTGGCCGTCGTGGCGACGTTCTCGATCAGCACCTCGGGCACCGCCAGACCGATGATCGCCCCGGCCGTGGCCATCCGGTGGTCGTCGTACGTGTGGAAGGTGCCGCCGCGCAGCGGCCGGGGGCGGATCACCAGACCGTCGGCGGTCTCCGTCACGTCGCCGCCCAGCCCGTTGATCTCCTCGGTGAGCGCGGCCAGCCGGTCCGTCTCGTGCAGCCGCAGGTGCGCCACTCCGCGCAGCGTCGACGGGGAGTCCGCCAGCGCCGCGACCGCCGCGACGCCCGGGGTCAGCTCGCCGACCTCGCTGAGGTCCACGTCGATGCCGTGGATCTTCCCGGAACCGGTGAACACCAGGCCCTCGGGCGTCAGCTCGCAGGAACCACCCATCTCGGTGAAGATCTCCCGCAGCCGGTCGCCGGGCTGCGTGGTGTGCTCCGGCCAGTCGGGAACGACGACCCGGCCGCCCGTGACCAGCGCGGCGGCGAGGAACGGCTGTGCGTTCGACAGGTCGGGCTCGACGGTCAGGTCCACCCCGCGCAGCGCGCCCGGGGTGACCCGCCAGACGTTGGGCTCGCCGCCCGACTCGGGGGCGTCGACCTGGGCCCCCGCCCGGCGCAGCATGTCCACCGTCATGCGGATGTGCGGCATCGACGGCAGCGGCCCGCCCACGTGCCGGACCTCGACGCCCTGGTTGAACCGCGGCCCCGACAGCAGAAGGGCGCTCACGAACTGTGAGGACGAGGACGCGTCGATCTCGACCCGGCCGCCCTCCAGGGCGCCGCTGCCGTGGACGGTGAGCGGCAGCGCCCCGCGTCCCTCGTCGTCGATCCGGGCCCCCAGCGCGCGCAGCCCGTTGATCACGCCGTGCAGCGGGCGCTCGTAGCAGCGGGGGTCCCCGTCGAAGCGGATCGGACCGTCCGCGAGGGTCGCGACCGGCGGGACGAAGCGCATCACGGTGCCCGCGTTGCCGACGTCCACGGTGGCCGGGCCGTGCAGGCCCGCCGGGATGACCCGCCACGCCTCGCCCCCGCCGCCCGCAACGGAACCGGAGGCCGCGGGCTGCGACGAATCGGAGGAGACCGTCTCCTCGATGCCGACGCCCATCGAACGCAGTGCCGACGCCATCAGCAGGGTGTCCCGGGAGCGCAGCGGCCGGCGCAGCCAGCCCGGCTCGGACGCGATGGCGGAGAGCACCAGGGCACGGTTGGTGACGGATTTCGAACCGGGCACCTGGACCGTCGCGGTGACGGCTCCGCTCGCGTGCGGGGCGGGCCAGAGGGCGGGATGCGCGGCAGTCTCGGTCATGCTCTTTACCTTAGTGGCTGGACGTCAGCACGATTCTCGGGCAAATGAGCTGAAACGTCCTGGTAACAGAGGTGGGGTACGGGCACCTGCCGCACCCGGCCCGCCAGCCCGCCCGCAAGAGCGGGGCCGCCCCCTAGAAGAGGGTCGCCTCCTCGGGCCCGTCGAGTTCCGTCAGCAGCTCGGGGCCGTTGTTGCGCACGTTGCTGACCGTCGTGGCCACCGGGTACGCCCGCACCAGGCCGGCGGGCGGCGGAGCCAGCAGGGCGCTCAGCTCGGCCGGGTCGGTGCGGGACGGATCCAGCCAGGCGTCCCAGCGGTCCGGGGTGAGCATCAGCGGCATCCGGGGATGGATCTCGGCGAGGGTGGTCGGCCCCTCGGCGGGCGCCCCGGCCAGCGGTGTCGTCTCCGCCTCCGTGGTGAGCACCGTGCACGTCGCCCACCAGGCGCGCGGATGGTCGTCGGGCAGGGTGCGGTCCCGCCAGAACTCGTACAGTCCGGCCATCGCGAACACCGATCCGTCGGCCGGGGTCACGAAGTACGGCTGCTTGCGGGGCCGCTTCTTGCGTCCCTCGACCTCCAGGTCCCGCTCACCGGCGCCCGTCACCCACTCGTAGTACCCGTCCGCGGGCAGGATGCAGCGCCGCGTCGTGAACGCCCGCCGGAACGACGGCTTCTCGTGCACCGTCTCGGAGCGTGCGTTGATCATGCGGGCGGCGCCCTCGGGCGTCTTCGCCCAGGACGGGACGAGTCCCCACTTCAGCTTGCGCAACTGGCGAACCGGACGCGGGTCAGCGGCGTCCTTCAAGGGGCGGTCCAACACGGCGTGGACCTCCTTGGTCGGCGCCACGTTCCAGTCCGGCTCCAGGGTCTCCTCGGGTTCCCACTTCTCGATCGCGAAGATCCCCGCGAGGTCCTCGGGCCTACGACTCGACGCATACCGTCCGCACATACGTGCCACACTGCCAGACCCCCGCCCGGTTGAGGGAGCCGCCCGGAAAATGAACACTCTCGCCATCGCCAGCGCCACGGACCTGTGGGACCGCGTCACCGGCACCCAACCGGACCCGGACACCTGGGTCGTCGCCGCCACGGCGCTCGCCGCGCTGCTGGTGGTCCTCCCGGCCCCGGCGTGGCGGCTCTCCCGCAACGCCGTCACCATCGCGCACGAGGGCGGCCACGGGCTGGTGGCCCTGCTCGCCGGACGCCGGCTCGACGGCATCCGGCTGCACTCGGACACCTCCGGACTGACCGTCAGCCGCGGCAAACCCACCGGCATCGGCATGATCCTCACCGCCGCCGCCGGGTACACCGCGCCCCCGCTGCTCGGCCTCGGCGGCGCCGCACTGCTGGGCGCCGGACACATCACCCTGCTGCTGTGGCTGGCCACCGCCCTGCTGCTGGCGCTGCTCGTCATGATCCGCAACGCGTACGGGGCGCTCACCGTCGTCCTGTCGGGCGGTGCGTTCCTGCTGGTCTCCTGGCTGGCCGGCCCCCAGGTGCAGGCCGCCTTCGCCTACACGGTCGTCTGGTTCCTGCTGCTGGGCGGCGTCCGCCCCGCCTTCGAACTCCAGGCCAAGCGCCGTCGGGGCGGGGCCGGCGACTCGGACGCCGACCAGCTGTCCCGGCTCACCAACGTGCCCGCCGCCCTGTGGCTGTTCTTCTTCCACGCGGTGTCCCTCTGCTCCCTGATAGGGGGCACCCGCTGGCTGCTCCCGCGGTGACGGCGCCCGCACCGGCCACCGCCCCGCCTCCCCGCCCCGTGCCGCCCCAGCCGCCAGGATGTCCCCGTGAGCACCGACCACCCTCCCGCCCCGACCGGCGAGACCGTCCCCACCAGCCAGGGGGAGGCCCGCATCACCTGGCACCCCGCCGAGCGCCCGGTGCGGGTGCTGGCCCTGGGGCACGGCGCCGGCGCGGGCACCGGCACCCGTGACCTGCTGGCCCTGGCACGGGAGCTGCCCCGGCACGGCACGACCGTCGCCCTGGTGGAGCAGCCCTGGCGGGTCGCCGGGAAGAAGCTGGCCCCCGCCCCGAAGAGCCTGGACACCGCCTGGCGCGACCTGTGGCCCGCGCTCGCCGCCCCCGGGCTGCCGGTGGTCGCGGGCGGGCGCAGCGCCGGGGCGCGGGTGGCCTGCCGCACGGCGCGCGAGCTGGCGGCGAGCGCGGTGCTGGCGCTGAGCTTCCCCCTGCACCCGCCGGGCCGACCGGAGCGCTCCCGGGCCGACGAACTGCTCGGCGCCGGGGTCCCGACCCTGGTCGTCCAGGGCGGCAACGACCCCTTCGGCCAGCCGGACGAGTTCCCCGACGGCCCGTACGAACTGGTCGAGGTGGAGCACGGCGACCACTCCTTCCACGTCGCCAAGCGGGCCCCGGTGACCGAGGACGAGGCGCTGCGCGTCCTGACCGACGCGGTCGTCGAGTGGATCACCCGGCAGCGCTGAACCGTCGCGTCCGGCGGGGAATGCCGGGCACCCGGGTGCTGTTGACGCGAACAGTGGGAACCCGAGCGCCCGTGGACGTTCACGGGACCGGGCCGCCGGACGGCCACGGTCGGAGCAGTCGGGAACGTCAGGGAAAGAGGGAGAGCGTCGCATGGGGTCGATCACGCACCCGAGCCGCAGCGGTACCGCCGGACTCCAGTGGTCGGTGCTGCCGTCGCCGAAGGCGGCGCCCGCCCGGGTACCGGCGACCTCCGAGCTGCCCCTGACCCCCCAGGCACCGCTGGCTCCGTACGGCCGGACCGCCCCTGAGGGCCCCGGTCGACTATTCTCCGAAGCGAACGGAGCCGGCCTCGGCTCCGGCACGGCGCTTGAGGAGGTGGGTCCGGTCACTGGGACCGACGCGGGGACCGAAAACGGCCAGGCGGAACGGCCCGAGCAGCCCGGGGAGAGCACGGCCGAGCGCAACGCCCGCTTCGAGCGGGACGCGCTCGGGTTCCTCGACCAGATGTACTCGGCGGCGCTGCGCATGACGCGCAACCCGGCCGATGCCGAGGACCTGGTGCAGGAGACCTACGCCAAGGCGTACGCGTCGTTCCACCAGTTCCGCGAGGGCACCAACCTCAAGGCGTGGCTGTACCGGATCCTCACCAACACCTTCATCAACTCGTACCGCAAGAAGCAGCGGGAGCCCCAGCGCAGTGCCGCCGAGGAGATCGAGGACTGGCAGCTCGCGCGCGCCGAGTCCCACATGTCCACCGGGCTGCGCTCCGCCGAGTCGCAGGCGCTCGACCACCTGCCGGACTCGGACGTGAAGCAGGCGCTCCAGGCGATCCCCGAGGAGTTCCGCATCGCGGTCTACCTGGCCGATGTCGAGGGCTTTGCGTACAAGGAGATCGCGGACATCATGGGTACCCCCATCGGGACGGTCATGTCCCGGTTGCACCGGGGCCGTCGCCAGCTGCGCGGCATGCTGGAGGACTACGCGCGTGACCGCGGTCTCGTCCCGGCCGGTGCCGGAGAGTCGAACGAAGCGAAAGGCTCGGGCTCATGAGCTGCGGAGAGCCGCACGAGACGGACTGCACCGAGGTACTCGATCACCTGTACGAGTACCTGGACCGGGAGATGCCCGAGGGTGACTGCACCAAGTTCGAGTCGCACTTCGAGGAGTGCTCGCCCTGCCTGGAGAAGTACGGGCTCGAACAGGCCGTGAAGAAGCTCGTCAAGCGGTGCTGCGGGCATGACGACGTCCCCACCGATCTGCGGGCCAAGGTCATGGGGCGGATCGAGCTGATCCGTTCCGGCGAGACCGTCACGGAGCCGTTGGGCGGGCCGGCGTCTGACCTCGCCGGTACGGACGTCCCCGCTTCCGCCGAAGGCGCCTGAGCGCTGTCCCCTGCGAGTGCCTCGTGGTTGCCCGCGCCCCTATGGGGCTCCAGCTCCGCTGGGGTGGGGCCCCGATAGGGGCGCGGGGAACTGCGCAATCGTGCAGCGCACCCGCACACAACAGCGCAGCCCGACCGGGACGCACCGAAGGGGCGCGGGGAACGGCGCGAGCAACCACAGCGCACCCGCACGGAACGGGGCCATACGTCGTCCGCCACGGGGTAACCCATGGGTAATGAGCGGTGCTCCGACCGGTCGTGGTTGGATGCGAAGGAAGACGCTGTGGGGGCGGGGCGGGAATCCGCGCCCCCCGTGAGGACGGCAGGCGGGAATGAGGATCTTCGGCAAGGGACGGCACCGGCCCTCCGCGTCCTGGCGGCAGGCCACCGACCGGGCGTTCACGCTCATCGGCGACGGCCGTTACGACGACGCGGGGGCCCTGCTGACCCGGGCCGCGGACCTCGAACCGTGGCTCTCGGAGTCCTGGTTCAACCTCGCCCTGCTGCACAAGTTCCGGCACGACTGGGAGCAGGCGCGGGCCGCCGGGCTACGGGCCGTCGCCCTGCTGGACCGGGAGACCGGGGCCCCCGACTGGTGGAACGTCGGCATCGCCGCGACCGCGCTCCAGGACTGGCCGCTCGCCCGCCGCGCCTGGCAGGCGTACGGACTGAAGGTGCCCGGCGGTCGGCCCGGTACGGGCGGCTACGCCGGCGAACCGGTCGGGATGGAGCTCGGTAGCGCCGCCGTGCGGCTCTCCCCGGAGGGCGAGGCCGAGGTGGTGTGGGGGCGGCGGCTGGACCCGGCGCGGATGGAGGTGCTGTCCATTCCGCTGCCCTCCTCGGGGCGCCGCTGGGGCGAGGTCGTCCTGCACGACGGGGTGCCGCACGGGGAGCGGACCACCGCCGCCGGGCACGCGTACCCCGTCTTCGACGAGATCGAACTGTGGGCGCCCTCGCCCGTGCCCACCTGGGTGGTCCTGCTGGAGGCGGACGGCGAGGAGGACCGGGACGCCCTGGAGCGGCTCGCGGCCGACGCCGGGTACGCCGCCGAGGACTGGTCCTCGTCGGTGCGGCTGCTGTGCCGCATGTGTTCCGAGAGCCGGATGCCCAGCGACGAGGGCGACGGCGAGCACCTCGACCCGCACGACCACAGCGAGCCCGGCCAGCCCGGGCCGCTGGGCCACCGCACCGACGGTCACCAGTGGGTGCCCGAGCGGGAGTGCGGGATCGCCGCGCCCGCCTCCCTGGTGCGGGGCCTGCTCGACGGCTGGGTCGCGGACAGCCCGGGCACCCGGGACTGGCGTGACCTCGAAGAGGTGTGCTGACCCGCTGACCCGATGGGTGACCCGCTCGCCGGGGGGACGACGATCGTCCATATCCCGTCCGGGCGCGGTGCCGGGCGCCGTAGGCTGTGTGGCGGCAGTCGCCCGGAGTCCGTGCGTCCCCGCCGGGGCTCCCGGAGGGACCGGTTCCGGGCGGGACACAGTGTAGGAAGGCGTACGTCGGACATGGCCCAGCAGGACACCGATCAGCAGCACGGCGGGGTGCTCCCCGTGGACGACGAGGGATTCGTCATCGACACGGAGGACTGCGAGGCCCGGGAGGCGGCGTACCGCGAGCGCGGTACCTCCCGTCCGATCACCGTGGTGGGCAATCCGGTGTTGCACACGGAGTGCAAGGATGTCACCGCCTTCGACGAGGAACTGACGCAGCTGGTGGACGACATGTTCGCCAGCCAGCGCACCGCCGAGGGCGTGGGACTCGCCGCCAACCAGATCGGTGTGGACCTGAAGGTCTTCGTCTACGACTGCATGGACGACTCGGGCACGCGGCACGTCGGTGTGGTGTGCAACCCGGTGCTGCGGGAACTGCCTGCGGACCAGCGGGTGCTCGACGCCTCCAACGAGGGCTGCCTGTCGGTGCCGACGGCCTATGCGGAACTGGCCCGCCCGGACTATGCCGTCGTCACGGGGCAGGACGAGAAGGGTCACCCCGTAGTAGTGCGCGGTAGTGGGTACTTCGCACGGTGCCTACAGCACGAGACGGACCACCTCTACGGTCAGCTCTATATCGACCGTCTGTCCAAGCGGGATCGCAAGGACGCTCTGCGCCAGATGGAAGAGGGCACTCCGCGGTATCCCGTGGTGGCCAACGGCTGACCCCCCGTGCGGTGCCTGCCCCGAGCGGCGGAGACGAGTCCCGGCACGCCGGGGCACACCGCACCCCGCTGCGGGGGCCGCTGGGGCCGCCCGCGGACCCCTGGCACCGGTGGTTCGGCGGTACGGCTGTGACCGCCGTGCCCGGTGGGGTCCCACTGGTCGCGCACCAACAGCGCACGAACGGCGCCCGGCCGAGACACGCTCTCGCCGGGCGCCGTTTCGTGCGCCCGCGTGCGCCCGTTGCGTTGCGCGGCGCATGCGATCCACATCCGGTCACGGATGGGGATGTTCTCGGCAGCTTGGGTGAGTATGCGGAGTAAATCTGTTCCCTACTCGGTCAGATGTAGTGCTGAATGGAAAGTGCGCGGGGATGCGCGACGGCGCGGTACGGGATGGGTAAGTGCGCCCTACCGTGTGGGTAAGGCCGACTGAGAGGGGACGCTCGTGCCTGCTTTCTCCCACAGCACCACAACGACGCAGATCGCAGTTCCACCGGCACTCGCGCTTCCGGTGATCGAGGAGCTGTTCCCACGGCAGGTGCACCCGTATTGGCCGGAACTCCAGGAGGCCACACGTGCCTGGCTTCTGGAAAAGCGACTCATGCCGGCCGACAAGGTCGCCAGGTATGCGGACGGGCTGTGCTACACGGATCTGATGGCCGGCTACTACATCGGCGCGCCCACGGATGTGCTCCAGGCAATTGCCGATTACAGTGCGTGGTTCTTCGTCTGGGACGATCGTCACGACCGCGACGTCGTGCACGGCCGGAGCGCGGCCTGGGGCCGGCTCCGCCAGCGACTCCACGACGCGCTCGATGCACCGTGGCACCACCTGCACCACGAGGACACACTGGTCGCTGCGTTCGCGGACAGCATGGTCCGGTTGTACTCGTTCCTGGGCGAGAGTTGGAACGCCCGGTTCTCCGGGCACTTCCACGAGGTGATCGAGGCGTATGACACCGAATTCCAGAACCGGACGACCGGTCAGGTTCCGACCGTCGACGAGTATCTGGAACTCCGCCGCCTCACCTTTGCCCACTGGATCTGGCTCGACCTTCTGGAGCCCGCCGCACGGTACGAAATTCCGCAGCACGTGCGGGAGCATTCCGCATATCGGCGGGCAGGACTCTCCTGTCAGAATTTCGCCGCCTGGTACAACGACCTCTGCTCCTTGCCCAAGGAAATAGCGGGCGATGAGTACCACAATCTCGGCATCAGTCTCATCCGACATGAAGGAATGACCTTGGAGGACGCTGTGGCAGAGGTGCGCCGCAGGGTGGGTGACTGCATTACGGAATTCATGGAGGCGGAACGGGAGGTGGGCGATCTGGTACGGGGATTGAGAGACGGAACCTGGCGTGGGGAACCCTTGGCCGCCGCGGTCGAGCTGAGTGTGTCGAACATGCGGAACTGGATCAGTTCCGTGTACTGGTTCCACCACGAGTCGGGGCGCTACCAGGTCGACAGCTGGGCCGACCGCTCCACACCGCCGTACGTCAGCGACCAGGGCGAGCCGCCCGCGCCGGGAGGAGAGCGATGACCGACGGCCCCGGCACCGTGACGGCGGACCCGGACGCGCCGGGCGCGCCCCCGCCCCCCTGGGCGGGGGGTGGCGCGCCCCTCCTCGGGCACGCGTGGAACCTCGTGCGCGACCCGCTCGGCTTCCTCGCCGGACTGCGCGGCAGCGGCGAACTGGTGCGGATCAGACTGGGCCCCCGGGCGGCGTACGCGGTGTGCGATCCGGCGCTCGTGGCCACGCTGCTCAAGAGCCCCGACTTCGTGGTCGGCGGTCCGCTGTGGGACACCATGGAACTGCTCATCGGCAAGGGCGTCGCCACCAGCAACGGTCAGGTCCACCGGCGTCAACGACGGATGATCCAACCCGCGTTCCGCGCGGAGCGGATCGCGGAGCACGCGGCCGTGATGGAGCAGGAGGCCCGTTCCATGGCCGGGCGGTGGCGGCCCGGAGCCGCCGTCGACCTCGGCGACGAGGTGTTCCGCACCGCGGTGCGGATCGTGGCCCGTTCCCTGTTGCACGTCGAGTCGATCGACGCGCGCGCGGAACGGCTCAGCAGTTCGCTGCACACCGTCTTCGGCGGGCTCTACCGGCGCATGGTGCTGTCGGCGGGGCCCTTCTACAAACTCCCGCTGCCGGCGCACCGCCGATTCGAAGACGCATTGGCCGATCTGCACCGTCTCGTCGACGAGATCATTGCGGAGCGCCGCAACTCGGCCACGGACCGTGAAGATCTCCTCTCTGCATTGCTCGCGGCAAAGGACGAAAACGGTGAAGCCCTGGGCGAGCAGGAGGTCCACGATCAGACGGTTTCCCTCCTTGTGGCGGGTGCGGAAAACGTTGCCTCGACACTCACGTGGACGTTCCAGTTGCTGGCCGAGCACCCCGCGGAGGAAAACCGGCTGCGGGCCGAGGTCCGGAACGTCACCGGTGGGCGTCCGGTTGTTTTCGGTGACCTGCCCCGGCTGACGCACACCCGGAATGTCATCACCGAGGCGATGCGCGTACGGCCCGCCGTATGGATATTGACGCGGCGGGCGGTGGCCGATTCCGTACTCGGTGGGTATCGCATTCCGGCCGGGGCGGACATCGTGTACAGCCCCTATGCGATGCAGCGCGACCCCCGGGCTTTCGTGCGGCACCTGGAGTTCGACCCGGACCGGTGGCTGCCCGAACGGGTCGCCGACGCGGGACGGCAGGCGATGATGCCGTTCGGCACCGGCAACCGCAAGTGCCCCGGGGACCACTTCAGCATGGCAGAGATGGCGATCATCCTGGCGACGGTCGCCCCGCGGTGGAGCTTCGCTCCGCTGCCGGAGACCGATACGGCGCCCCGCATCGGAATCACGCTCCAGCCGCGGCGGCTGAGACTGCGGGCGGTCGCCCTGCGGGACGTCTGAGCCGGTGGCCCGGGAGTGAGTGGCCGGTGGCCGGCCCCGACAGGGCCGGCCACCGGGGCCCGGGGTCAGCCCGTGGTCTCCAGGGGGACGGGGCCGCGGAAGGTGCGGCGGTAGGCGTGGGGGGTGGTGCCCAACACCCGGAGGAAGTGGTGACGCAGCGTGGCCGCGTTCCCGAAGCCGGCGCGGCCGGCGATCGAGTCGACCGTCTCGTCGGTCCCCTCCAGCAACTCCTGTGCCAGCAAGACCCGTTGTTGCAGCAGCCAGCGGTACGGGGTGGTGCCCGTCTCCTGGCGGAACCGCCGGGCGAACGTCCGCGCGGACATGTGGGCCCGGTCGGCCAACTCCTCGACGGTCACCGTCCGGTCCAGGTTGCGGCCCATCCACACCAGCACCTCGCCGACCGTGTCGCCCCGGGCGGTGGGCATCGGCCGCTTGACGTACTGGGCCTGTCCGCCGTCCCGGTGCGGCGGCACCACCATCCGACGGGCGATGGCGTTGGCGACCTCGGAGCCGTGCTCCTGCCGGACGATGTGCAGACAGGAGTCGATGCCGGCGGCGGAACCCGCCGAGGTGATCACCGGGTTCTCGTCCACGTACAGCACGTCCCGCTCCACCCGGGCGCGGGGGAAGCGGACGGCGAGTTCGTCGGCCTGCCGCCAGTGCGCCGCGCAGCGCCGGTCGTCGAGGAGCCCGGCCGCGCCGAGCACGAAGACGCCGGAACACACCGACAGCACCCGGGTGCCGCGCTCGGTGGCCCGCCGCAGCGCGTCGAGCAGCGGCTCGGGGAACTCCCTGCTGCCGTACTGTTCGCCGGCCGGGATCGCGATGAGGTCGGCCTCCTCCAGCCGTTCGAGGCCGTGTTCCACCCGGAGCGAGAAGCCCGCGTGGGTGGTCAGCACCGGACCCTCGCCGGAGACCACCGCGAAGTCGTAGACGGGCAGCCCCTGATCGCTGCGGTCGAGGCCGAACACCTCGCAGACCACGCCCAGTTCGAAGGGGTGCACCCCGTCGAGGAGCACCGCGGCCACATTGTTCAGCATGCGGTCAGTGTGCGCGCGGGGTGGCAGGAAGTCGAGGGCGCATGGCACTTCTGCCACTGACGCGCTGACGGCCGGAGCGGGACAGTGAAGGCATGGACACCCTGCTGAACTACCTGACCGTCGCGTTCGTCCTCGCCCTTCTCCTCGCCCCCTCCCTCCCCGGTTACCTGCACGAACGCCGTATCGACCGGGAGCTGCGGGCCGCCGAGAGAGGGGCCGGGGACGAGGAACGGCCCGGCCGCCCCGAAGGGGCACCGGGCCGTTCCCTGGACCTCGTGGCCTAGGACCGCCGGACGACTAGAAGTCGTCGTCGAAGCCGACCGAGCCCTCCACCGCCACCTGGTAGGCGGAGGGACGGCGCTCGAAGAAGTTGGTCAGCTCCTGGACGCCCTGGA
The DNA here is from genome assembly GCF_042724695.1 of Streptomyces sp. NPDC127068. Taxonomy (NCBI): domain Bacteria; kingdom Bacillati; phylum Actinomycetota; class Actinomycetes; order Kitasatosporales; family Streptomycetaceae; genus Streptomyces; species Streptomyces sp. NPDC127068. The sequence goes on from NZ_JBHXEN010000070.1 coordinate 27,345, forward strand.
GCTCCATGAACGCGAACGGGTTCTCGGAGCCGTACACCGGCGCGAAGCCGAGGCGCTGGAGGCGCTGGTCGGCCACGCACTCCAGGTACTGCCGCATCGACTCGGTGTTCATCCCGGGCAGGCCCTCGCCGCACAGGTCGCGGGCGAACTGGAGCTCGGCCTCCACGGCCTCCCGCAGCATGTCGGTGACCTGCTGCTGGAGCGCGTCGTCGAACAGCTCCGGCTCCTCCTTGCGGACCGTGTCGACCACCTCGAAGGCGAAGCTCATGTGCATCGTCTCGTCGCGGAACACCCAGTTGGTGCCGGTCGCGAGCCCGTGCAGCAGACCGCGTGAGCGGAGCCAGTACACGTAGGCGAACGCCCCGTAGAAGAACAGGCCCTCGATGCAGGCGGCGAAGCAGATCAGGTTCAGCAGGAACCGCCGGCGGTCCGACTGGCTCTCCAGCTGGTCCAGCTTCTCCACCGAGTCCATCCACTTGAAGCAGAACTCTGCCTTCTCGCGGATGGAGGGGATGTTCTCGACGGCGGCGAACGCGGCGGCCCGGTCGTCCGGGTCGGGCAGGTACGTGTCGAGCAGCGTCAGATAGAACTGGACGTGCACGGCCTCCTCGAAGAGCTGGCGCGACAGGTACAGCCGCGCCTCCGGGGAGTTGATGTGCTTGTACAGGGTGAGGACGAGGTTGTTGGCGACGATCGAGTCGCCGGTGGCGAAGAAGGCCACCAGCCGCCCGATCATGTGCTGCTCGCCCGGCGACAGCTTCGCGAGGTCGGCGACGTCCGAGTGGAGGTCCACCTCCTCGACGGTCCAGGTGTTCTTGATGGCGTCGCGGTAGCGCTCGTAGAAGTCCGGGTAGCGCATGGGCCGCAGCGTCAGCTCGAAGCCCGGGTCCAGCAGGTTCTGGGCACGGCCGCCTCGGGTGGCCTGGGTGGGGACGGTCATTACTGGCATGCCTCGCAGGACTCGGGGTTCTCCAGGGAGCAGGCGACGGCGTCCGCGTCGGGCGCGGCCTGCTGCACGGGGATCGGGGTGGGGGCGGGACGCTCGGCGGTGGACGAACCGGCCGCGCGGGCGATCCGGGTCGCCGGACGCGACCGCAGGTAGTAGGTGGTCTTCAGGCCCGACTTCCACGCGTACGCGTACATCGAGCTGAGCTTGCCGATGGTCGGCGTCTCCAGGAACAGGTTCAGCGACTGCGACTGGTCCAGGAACGGGGTGCGGTCGGCGGCCATGTCGATCAGGCCGCGCTGCGGGATCTCCCACGCGGTGCGGTACAGCGCCCGCACCTCCTCGGGGATCCACGGGAAGTCCTGCACCGACCCGCTGGACTCGCGCAGCGCCTCGCGGGTCCGGGCGTCCCACACGCCCAGTTCCTTGAGGTCCCGCACCAGGTACGAGTTGACCTGGAGGAACTCACCGCTGAGCGTTTCGCGCTTGAACAGGTTGGACACCTGGGGCTCGATGCACTCGTAGACCCCGGCGATGGACGCGATGGTCGCGGTCGGCGCGATGGCCAGCAGCAGCGAGTTGCGCATCCCGGTGACGGCGATCCGCTCGCGCAGCGCCGCCCACCGCTCGGCCCAGTGCAGTTCCACCCCGTAGTGGTCGGGGTGGAGCACGCCCCGGGCGGTGCGGGTCTTGTCCCACGCCGGGAACGGGCCGGACCGCTCGGCGAGGTCGGCGGACGCCTCGTACGCGATCAGCATGATGCGCTCGGCGATCCGGGTGGACAGCGCGCGGGCCTCGGCGGAGTCGAAGGGCAGCCGTAGCTGGAAGAACACGTCCTGGAGGCCCATGGCGCCCAGACCCACCGGACGCCAGCGGGAGTTGGAGCGGCCGGCCTGCTCGGTCGGGTAGAAGTTGATGTCCACGACGCGGTCGAGGAACGTCACCGCGGTGCGGACGGCGGCGTCCAGCCGGTCCCAGTCGATGGCGTCGGCGGGGTCCGCGCCGGGCGTGCGCACCCCGGTGACGAACGCGCCGAGGTTCACCGAACCCAGGTTGCACACGGCCGTCTCGCCGTCGTCCGTGACCTCCAGGATCTCCGTGCAGAGGTTGGAGGAGTGGACGGTGTGGCCGGGCTCCGCGGTCTGGTTGGCGGTGCGGTTGGCGGCGTCCTTGAACGTCATCCAGCCGTTGCCGGTCTGCGCCAGCGTCCGCATCATGCGCCCGTACAGGTCGCGCGCCGGGATGGTCTTGCGGGCGAGCCCGGCGGCCTCGGCCGCACGGTACGCGGTGTCGAACGCGTCGCCCCACAGGTCGACCAGCTCGGGCACGTCCGACGGGGAGAACAGCGACCAGACGCCGTCCTCGGCGACCCGGCGCATGAACTCGTCGGGCACCCAGTGCGCGAGGTTCAGGTTGTGGGTGCGCCGGGCGTCCTCACCGGTGTTGTCCCGCAGCTCCAGGAACTCCTCGATGTCGGAGTGCCAGGTCTCCAGGTAGACGGCCGCCGCGCCCTTGCGGCGCCCGCCCTGGTTGACGGCGGCCACGGAGGCGTCGAGCGTCTTCAGGAAGGGGACGATGCCGTTGGAGTGGCCGTTGGTGCCGCGGATCAGGGAGCCGCGGGAACGGATGCGGGAGTACGAAAGACCGATGCCGCCCGCGTGCTTCGACAACCGCGCGACCTGGTGGTACCGGTCGTAGATGGAGTCCAGCTCGTCCTTGGGGGAGTCCAGCAGGTAGCAGGACGACATCTGCGGGTGCCGGGTGCCGGAGTTGAACAGGGTCGGCGAGGAGGGCAGGTAGTCGAGCCGGCTCATCAGGCCGTACAGCGAGGCGACCTCGTCCACCGCGCGGTTGCTGTCGTCCTCGGCGAGACCGGAGGCGACGCGCAGCAGGAAGTGCTGCGGGGTCTCCACGACCTTGCGGGTGAGCGGGTGGCGCAACAGGTAGCGGCTGTGCAGGGTGCGCAGGCCGAAGTACCCGAACCGGTCGTCGGCGGTGCGGTCGATCAGCGCGTCCAGGCGCTCGGCGTGCCGGGTGACGAAGGCGGCGGTGCGGTCGGCGATCAGCCCTTCGCGGTGCCCGGTGGCGACCGACTCGGAGAAGGTGCGCACGCCCTGCGAGGCAGCTTCGGCGGTGATCGTGACCGTGAGGAGACGGGCGGCGAGGCGGGAGTACGCCGGGTCCTCGGAGATGAGGCCGGCCGCGGCCTCGGTGGCGAGTTCGCGCAGCTCGGCCTCGTCGGCGTGGGCGGACCGGCCGCGCAGCGCCGCCGCGGCGACCCGGCCGGGGTCGGCGTCGGTGAGGTCGGCGGTGAGGTCGGTCAGGGTCCGCAGCAACGCGGCCCCGGGGCCGTCGGTCCGCTCGGATCCCGGGCCCCGGGCCTCGGCCGGTTCGGCCGGCTCGGTCGCAGGAGCCTGATCGACGACTGACGCCGGATCGGCTGGCGCGATGGTCACGTGAAGCTCTCCCTCGCTGGGCACGGGCCTGGCGGGGAGGTGGGCAGCGGGCACGCGGGCGTGCCGCCCGAAGGCGGTACGCCGCGTCCACCAACCCAGTCCACGAGGCCCGGACGTCTCATCTCCACCCGGACCGGTCGGAACGGGTGCGCCACCATCAGGTCATCGGACTCGTGGGTGTGCGAAAGCACACCGATCACACCGTTGCGGGACAGTTCCGGATTCGCACCGGATTCCCCTGTGGTGGCGGCGAGCATGAGCATACATCTTGTGTTGGCCCTCGATACGGAGCCCACATGTTGTGTCTGTGTGGCGCGCGGCACCTTGGCGGTGCGGGGCGCCGGGCGCTCCGCGGCGACCGTGAACGCACCCCGGGCCGACCGCAGTCGAGGGGTGTTCGCGGGGTGTGACGGGGGCTGGGAGGGGCGTCCGGACGGTGCCCGGCGCCGGGTGTGCGGGCGTCTCGCGGCGCCCCGCCGAGGGGCCTTCGGCGGCCTTCGGCGGCGGGCGGTGCGAGCCGCCGGCGGTGGGGTCGCCGTCACGGTGGGTGACGTCCGGCGGGCCCTGCGGCCCGGTCTGGCGGTGGCGACAAAGGTCCAGACAACTCGGGGTGGTTCGGCTCCGCAGGGGAGGTCGGTGGCCGGTCTACGCCATTCGCCGGGTGCCCGTCCAGGTGGCGGGTTCGGGGCCCCTGGGGCAGCAGGGGGACGGGTGTCGCCCCCGGCCGGGGTGCGGCGTCCGTCCGCCGTGCGGGGGTCGTTCGGGGTCCCCGGCGGGCCCGGGCGTGCGGCCCGCCGGGGGGCGGATCAGTCCTGCGGGCGCTTGAGTCGGGCCACGAACTTGTAGCGGTCGCCCCGGTACACCGAGCGCACCCACTCCACCGGGTGGCCCTCGCCGTCCAGGGAGTGGCGGGACAGCATCAGCATCGGCAGGCCCACGTCGGTGCTGAGCAACCCGGCCTCGCGCGGGGTGGCGAGGGAGGTCTCGATGGTCTCCTCGGCCTCCGCGAGGCGCACCCCGTAGACCTCGGCGAGCGCGGTGTAGAGGGAGGTGTACTTCACCAGGGACCGGCGCAGCGCGGGGAAGCGCTTGGCCGACAGGTGGGTGGTCTCGATCGCCATGGGTTCGCCGCTCGCCAGGCGCAGCCGCTCGATCCGCAGCACCCGGCCGCCGGTGGTGATGTCCAGCAGGCCCGCGAGCGTGTCATCGGCGGTGATGTACCCGATGTCGAGCAGCTGGGAGGTTGGCTCCAGGCCCTGGGCCCGCATGTCCTCGGTGTACGAGGTGAGCTGGAGGGCCTGGGAGACCTTGGGCTTGGCGACGAACGTGCCCTTGCCCTGGATGCGTTCCAGGCGCCCCTCGACCACCAGTTCCTGGAGCGCCTGGCGTACCGTGGTCCGTGAGGTGTCGAACTCTGCCGCGAGTGTCCGTTCCGGTGGGACCGGGCTTCCCGGTGTCAGCGTTTCTGTCATGTCGAGCAGATGCTTCTTCAACCGGTAGTACTTTGGCACGCGTGCGGTACGACCTGGGGTCGCCGTCTCCGTCGTCGCGGACGTACCCATCCGGGTAACCTCGCTGGCCATCGTCCGCCTTTCCGGCTCTCGTGCTGCTGCCGCCACCGGCTCCTCCGTCTGTAGCGGCTCACATCGTGGCACGGCGTGCCCGGAGTGAGCCGAGCCCCCTCAGGTGTCGGTCCGATAACGGACGTGACAGCCCTTCTTATACACCCTTGACACCCCTAAAGGTCTAGGCCAAGCTCCCGGTACTGGTCTACACCATTAAAGGCCAGGTCCCAGTCCCACGAACTTCAGTTTCTCGCTGTAGTCATTCGCTGTGGGTGTGGGGGGTATGCATCCTGAGGAGGGTGACGTGAAGCGCAAGCTCATTGCGGCGATCGGTGTCGCGGGCATGGTGTTCTCGGTCGCGGCGTGCGGCAGCGACGACAAGAAGGACGAGGGGGGCTCCACCAAGGGGAAGACCCTGGTCGTCTGGTCCATGGACGGCTCGACGCCGGACCCGTGGAAGAAGGCCGTGGGGGACGCCTTCGAGAAGAAGACCGGCTCGAAGATCAAGTGGGAATCCCAGGTCTGGAACGGCATCCAGCAGAAGATCACCACCGCGCTCTCCGAGTCCACTCCTCCGGACGTCATCGAGATCGGCAACACCCAGACCCCGGCGTACGCGTCGACCGAGGGCCTTGCCGAGCTGGGCGACCTCAAGAGCGAGATCGGCGGCGAGTGGACCGAGGCCCTCAACAAGTCCTCGATCTACAACGACAAGCAGTACGCGGTGCCGTGGTACTTCGCCAACCGCGTCGTCCTCTACAACAAGAAGATCTGGGCCGAGGCCGGTCTGAAGGACACGCCGAAGACGCGTGACGAATTCTTCAAGGCGCTCGACACCATCAAGGAGAAGACCAAGGCCGAGCCGCTGTACATGGCGGGTCAGAACTGGTACTTCCTCGACGGCCTGATCATCGGCAAGGGCGCCGACCTGGTGAAGAAGGAAGGCGACAAGTACGTCTCCAACCTGTCCGACCCGAAGGTCGGCGAGGCGATGGAGCTGTACAAGAAGTACGCCTCCTACTCCAAGGCCCCCAAGGACAAGGACGAGGCCACCCCGCAGCAGGCCGACGTCTTCGCCGCCGGCAAGACGGCCGCCTTCATCGGCAACGCCTCCGAGGCGACCATCGCCGTCAAGGCCAACCCGAAGATCGAGCAGGACATCGGCTACTTCACCATCCCGGGTGAGACCGCCGAGAAGCCCGAGAGCGTCTTCCTGGGCGGCTCCAACCTCGCCGTGCCGCTGCGCAGCAAGAACCAGGACCTCGCCAAGGAGTTCCTGAAGATCGCGCTGGCCGACGAGCACCAGATCTCCTTCTCCAAGCAGATGGGCTTCACGCCGAACAAGGCGTCGCTCCTGCCCAAGGTCAAGGGCAGCAACGCCGGCCTCGACGCCGCCGCCCCGGCCGCCGCGTTCGGTGGCACCACCCCGTTGATCCCCGAGTGGGCCGCGGTCGAGAACGTCCCGAACCCGATCAAGGACTACATGACGGCCGTCCTCAACGGTAAGTCGCACGCCGACGCCGCGAAGGACGCCGACAAGGAGATCAACGAGCGTCTCGCCAAGAAGAACTGACTCACCCCCCGCGCCCCGGGTGCGGCGGGTCCGGAGCCAGAAGGACACCCCTGAGGTGACCTGAGGAAAGACCGGCCCGCCGCCCCCGGGCGCACCGGTGTGCGCCCCCGAGGGCGGGGTGAGCACCCGCATCGAAACGTACAGCCACGGAAGAGACGGCGACGATGTCAGTGCAGACGGAACAAGCGGACGCGGGCGGGGTGTCCGGCGTCCAGAAGGGCGAGGCTCCACCGCCTCGCGGCGCGGGGAGCGCCACCAAGAACGGCGGAGGCGGCCAGAGACGGCCAGGCGGACGCGGTTCGTTCACCCCTTACCTGCTGCTGCTGCCGGCGACGGTCGTCACCATCGTGCTGCTCGGCTGGCCGTTGGTGAAGAACGGCATGCTGTCGTTCCAGAACCTCAACCCCAAGCAGCTGATCCTCCACCTCACCGAGTGGAACGGGATCGAGAACTACAAGGAGACGCTGACCAACGAGGAGTTCTGGCGGGTCGTCGTCCGCTCGTTCGTCTTCACCGCGGTCAACGTCGTCCTGATCATGGTGCTCGGCACCCTGATCGGTCTGCTGCTCGCCCGCCTCGGCAAGCGGATGCGGATCACCCTGCTGCTCGGCCTGGTGCTCGCCTGGGCGATGCCGATCATCGCGGCCACCACGGTCTTCCAGTGGCTGTTCGCCCAGCGCTTCGGCGTGGTCAACTACGTCTTCGTCCAGCTCGGCTTCGAAGACATGGCCGACCACAACTGGCTCGGCACCCAGTTCTCCACCTTCGCCGTGGTGACCCTGCTGATCGTCTGGCAGTCGATCCCCTTCGTGGCGATCAACCTCTACGCGGCCACCACCACCATCCCGCGGGAGCTGTACGAGGCCGCGGCGCTGGACGGTGCCGACTCCTTGAAGATCTTCCGGACGGTGACCTTCCCGTTCCTGAAGCCCTTCCTGTGGGCCACGCTCTTCCTCGAAGTCATCTGGGTGTTCAAGTCCTTCGCCCAGGTCTTCGCCATCAACCAGGGCAAGCCGGACCGGCTCACCGAGACGCTGCCCGTCTACGCCTACATCGAGGGCTTCGGCAACCAGCACTTCGGCATGGGTGCGGCGATCTCGATCCTCACCATCCTGGTCCTGCTCGGCATGACCAGCTACTACCTGCGCACGGTGATCAAGCAAGAGGAGGACGAGCTGTGAAGCGCTCCTTCCTGGCCAGGTTCTGGCCCAACGCAACGTCGATCGTCCTCTTCGTCGTCTTCGCGTTCCCCGTCTACTGGATGTTCGCCACGGCGTTCAAGAAGTCCAGTGACATCGTCACGGACACGCCGGTCTGGTTCCCGACCAGCCCGACGTTCGAGCACTTCAAGACCGCGTCGGACGCCGAAGGGTTCTGGACCCTGGTCCGCAACTCGCTCACGGTGACGACCCTCGCGGTCGTGCTCTCCCTCCTCATCGCGCTCTTCGCCTCCTTCGCGCTCGCCCGGATGCGGTTCAAGGGCCGGCGCGGCTTCATCCTCGCGGTCATGATCGCGCAGATGGCGCCCTGGGAGGTCATGGTCATCGCGGTCTACATGATCGTGCGCGACGCGGAGATGCTGAACAGCCTCGTCCCGCTGACCATCTTCTACATGGTCATGGTGCTGCCCTTCACCATCCTGACGCTGCGCGGCTACGTCGCCGCCGTGCCGAAGGAGCTGGAGGAGTCCGCCATGGTCGACGGCTGCACCCGGCCGCAGGCGTTCGTGAAGGTCATCTTCCCGCTGTTGGCGCCGGGTCTGATGGCCACCTCGCTGTTCGGATTCATCACGGCCTGGAACGAGTTCGCGATGGTCCTGATCCTCAACAAGGACCTCGAATCACAGACGCTCCCGATCTGGCTCTCCAGCTTCCGGACCGTCTTCGGGGACGACTGGGGCGCCACCATGGCGGCCTCCAGCATCTTCGCCATCCCGGTTCTCGTCCTCTTCGTCTACCTCCAGCGCAAGGCCGTCAGCGGCCTCACCGAAGGCGCAGTGAAGGGATAGCCATCCGATGACGACACTCGCCACCACCGACACCCTCACCAAGGACGCACTCACCGTCCTCCAGCCCGGCTTCGACGGCACCAGTGCACCCGACTGGCTGCTGCGCAGGCTCGGCGAAGGGCTCGCCTCCGTAGGACTGTTCGGCCGGAACATCCACACGCCCGAACAACTCGCCGCGCTGACCGCACAGTTGCGCGCCGAGCGGGGCGACGTGCTGGTCGCCATCGACGAGGAGGGCGGCGACGTCACCCGCCTCGAAGTGCGCGACGGTTCGTCCTTCCCGGGCAACCACGCACTCGGCGCGGTCGACGACGTCGACCTCACCCGCGCGGTCGCCCACGAACTGGGCCGCCGCCTCGCCGAGTGCGGGGTCAACCTCAACTGGGCGCCGTCCGCGGACGTCAACGCCAACCCCGACAACCCGGTCATCGGCGTCCGTTCCTTCGGCGCCGGCACCGACCTGGTGGCGCGGCACACCGCCGCGTACGTCGAGGGGCTCCAGTCCGCCGGGGTCGCCGCGTGCACCAAGCACTTCCCCGGCCACGGTGACACCGCGGTCGACTCGCACCACGCGCTGCCCCGCATCGACGTGGACCTGGAGACCCTGCGCGCCCGGGACCTCGCACCGTTCCTGGCGGCCATCGCGGCCGGTTCCCGGTCGGTGATGAGCGCCCACATCCTGGTCCCCGCGCTGGACGCCGAGCGCCCCGCCACGCTGTCCCGCCGCATCCTGACGGGCCTGCTGCGCGAGGAACTCGGTTACGACGGCCTGATCGTCACCGACGGCATGGAGATGCAGGCCATCGCCGGCACGTACGGCATCGAGCGCGGCAGCGTGCTCGCCATCGCGGCGGGCGCGGACGCGATCTGCGTCGGCGGCGGACTGAACGACGAGGACACCGTCCTGCGCCTGCGGGACGCACTCGTCTCCGCCGTGCGCACCGGTGACCTCGCCGAAGAGCGGCTCGCCGACGCGGCGGCCCGGGTCCGGGCGCTGGCCGCCTGGACGCGCACCACCGAGGTGCAGGGCGCGGGTGTCAAGGCCGACGTCGGTCTGGTCGCCGCGCGCCGCGCGCTCCAGGTGACCCGCGGGGACGGCTACTCCGGACCCGTGACGGGCACGCCGTTCGTGGCCACCTTCACCCCGGAGGCCAACATCGCCGTCGGGGACGAGACCCCGTGGGGCGTCGCCGCCGAACTCCGGGCGCTGCTGCCCGGCACCGAGGGCGAGGGCTTCACCGGTGACGCGTCCGGCGAGGCGGCGCTGAAGGCGGCCGGGGACCGGCGGATCGTCGCCGTGGTCCGGGACGCCCACCGCCACCCGTGGATGCGGGACGCCGTCGCGACCCTGGTCGCCGCCCGACCGGACACGGTCGTGGTGGAGATGGGCGTGCCGCAGTCGACGCCCGTCGGCTCGCTGTACGTCGCCACGCACGGTGCCGCCCGGGTCTGTGGAACGGCCGCCGCCGAGGCGCTGACCACCACCCACTGAGCCAGACCCCCGTACCGAGTTGGGGCTCGGTACGGGGGCCTGTTTCGCCGCACGGCACCCACCGCACGCACGAAGGCGCCGGGCGCCCCCGCTGAAGGGGGCGGCCGGGGCGTTCGTCGGGGCGGGGGCGGGCCGGTCGGATGC
>NZ_JBHXEN010000071.1:0-36115 GCF_042724695.1 Streptomyces sp. NPDC127068
TCGCTGCTCCACGTCACCGCGACCGCCCGGCCCGCACGTGCGCGGCGCACCACAGCACCACCGGCACCGACACCCACGGCGAAGGGAAACCGGCAATGACCCTGCTCGACCCGTTGACCTGGCAGTCACCCCCACTGACCGGGCCGTCGTACGACGTGGTGGAACCGGCCACCGGACAGGTACTCGGACAGGTGCGGCGCGCCGGGGACGAGGACGTGCCCACGGCCGCCGCGCGGGCCGCAACCGCCCGGACGGGATGGGAGCGACTGCCCTACACCGAACGGGCCGCGGTGCTCAGGCGGGCGGGGGACCTCTTCACCGCACACGCCGACGAACTGCGGGAATGGCTGGTCCGGGAGTCCGGCTCGATACCGGGGAAAGCGGACTTCGAGCTGGGAGTGGCCGCCCAGGAGTGCTACGAGGCCGCCGCGCTCGCCTCCCGGCCCACCGGGCAGGTACTGCGCAGCGCCAGCCCCCGGCTCTCGTACACCCAGCGGGTCCCGGCCGGAGTTGTCGGTGTGATCGCCCCGTTCAACGCCCCGCTGATCCTCTCCGTCCGCTCGGTCGCACCGGCGCTCGCACTCGGCAACGCCGTGCTGCTGAAGCCGGACCCCCGGACGGCGGTCTGCGGCGGCCTCGCGCTCGCCGCCGTGTTCGCCGCCGCCGGACTACCGGCGGACCTGCTGCACGTGCTGCCCGGGGGCCCGGACACCGGGCAGCGGCTCATCGCCGACCCGCACGTCCCCGTGATCTCCTTCACCGGCTCCACCCGGACGGGCCGCTCGGTCGCCGAGACCGCCGGCCGCCACCTCAAGCGGGCGCACCTCGAACTCGGCGGCAACTCCGCGTTCGTCGTCCTGGAGGACGCCGACCTGGACACCGTGCTGTCCGCCGCGGCCTGGGGGTCCTTCTTCCACCAGGGACAGGTCTGCATGACCACCGGCCGCCACCTGGTGCACGCCTCCCTCTACGAGGAGTACGTGGAGCGACTCACGGCCAAGGCCGACGCACTGACCGTCGGTGACCCGCACCGGGAGCAGGTCCACCTCGGTCCGCTCATAGACGGGGGGCAGACGCGCGCCGTACACGAACTGGTCACTGCCAGTGTCGCCGCCGGCGCGAAGCTCCTCACGGGCGGCAGTCACGACGGCCCCTTCTACCGGCCCACCGTGCTCGCGGGGGTCGACCACGACGCGCCGGCCTACGCACGCGAGGTGTTCGGGCCCGTCGCCCCCGTCCGTCCCTTCGCCACCCTGGACGAGGCCGCGGCCCTGGCCGCCGCCGATCCGTACGGACTCTCCCTGGGCATCGTCACCCGGGACGCCGCCCGCGGTCTCGCGCTCGCGGAGCGCATACCCACCGGCATCGTGCACATCAACGACCAGACGATCGGCGACGAGGCGGTGGCGCCCTTCGGCGGAACCGGCGGATCGGGCACCGGCGCCCGCTTCGGCGGGGACGCCAACGCCGACGCGTTCACCGAACTGCGCTGGACCACCGTGGACGGGGACGTACCCGCCTACCCGTTCTGAACCCGTCCCCGCACGTACGCCCGCCCCGTCCCCGTACGCACGTCACGGCCGGTACCCCGAGGATCACGAGGGGTACCGGCCGTGACTGCTATGTCTATGGCTACGGTCACCGGGCTCCGTGGAACCGGCCGGTGCAGCGGATCAGACGTTCGGCCCCGACGCCTCGGTCTGCTTCTCCTCCGCGGCGATCGACTTGCGGACCTCGTCCATGTCGAGCCCCCGCGCCTGACCGATCACGTCGTCGAGCACGGCCTGCGGCAGCGCTCCGGGCTGCGAGAACACCGCGACCTGGTCACGGACGATCATCAGCGTCGGAATCGACTGGATGCCGAACGCCTGCGCCAGCTCCGGCTGCGCCTCCGTGTCGACCTTGGCGAACACCAGGTCCGGGTTGGCCTCGGCGGCCTGCTCGTAGACCGGGGCGAACTGACGGCACGGACCACACCAGGCCGCCCAGAAGTCGATCAACACGAACTCGTTGTCGGTGACCGTCTGGTCGAAGTTCTCCTTGGTCAGTTCCACGGTCCTGCTCATGTCCGCCGCCTGCTTCCTGGTCTCGGGGCTGGTTCTTCCTGGGGTCCCGTCGGCACCGCTCGGCACAACGGCGACGGGTACCGGGATATTCCGTGCGGCGCCCCCCACCGGGGTCGCCCCGTCACCCGGAGCCATCCACCGGCGGGGGACCCGTCCGGCCACCCGGCGCGTACCCATGTGGCTCCCGCGCACACCTGCGTCCAGACTGTCCCCATGACGGAAACGACCGAGTACGACGTGGTGGTGCTGGGCGCGGGCCCGGTGGGGGAGAACGTGGCCGACCGGACCCGCGCGGCCGGGCTGAGCACGGCGGTGGTCGAGAACGAACTGGTCGGCGGCGAGTGCTCCTACTGGGCCTGCATGCCCAGCAAGGCACTGCTGCGGCCGGTGATCGCCCGTGCCGACGCCCGCCGCACCCCCGGGCTGTCCGCCGCCGTGCGCGGACCGCTCGACACCCGGGCGGTCCTCTCCCACCGGGACGAGGTGGCCGCGCACTGGAAGGACGACGGCCAGGTCGCATGGCTGGAGTCGACCGGCGCCCGGTTCTACTGGGGCCACGGCCGGCTGGCCGGTCCCCGCCGCGTCACGGTCACCGGGCCCGACGGCGCGACCCACGTCCTCACCGCGCGCCAGGCGGTCGCCGTCTGCACCGGCAGCCGGGCGGTGCTGCCGGACCTGCCGGGCCTCGCCGACGCCAAGCCGTGGACCAGCCGCGAGGCCACCAGCGCGGACCGGGCACCGGGGCGGCTCGTCGTCGTCGGCGGGGGAGTCGTCGGGGTCGAGATGGCGACGGCCTGGCAGCACCTCGGCTCGCAGGTGACGCTGCTGGTGCGCGGCGACCGGCTGCTGCCGCGCATGGAGCCCTTCGCCGGGGAACTCGTCGCCGAGTCCCTGCGCGAGGCCGGCGCCGACGTCCGGACGGGCACCGCGGTGCGGTCCGTGGCGCGCGCGGGGGACACCGTCACGGTCACCCTCGACGACGGCGAGCGCATCGAGGCGGACGAACTCCTGATCGCCACCGGCCGCGCGCCCCGCACCGACGACCTCGGCCTCGACACGGTGGGGCTCCCCCAGGGCGACTGGCTGCCCGTGGACGACAGCCTGCGGGTCGAAGGCCACCCCTGGCTCTACGCCGTCGGCGACGTCAACCACCGTGCGCTCCTCACCCACCAGGGCAAGTACCAGGCCCGGATCGCGGGCGCCGCGATCGCCGCCCGCGCCCAGGGGGTGCCGATCCTGGAATCGGACCGTTGGGGCGCCCACGCGGCCACCGCCGACCACGCGGCCGTCCCCCAGGTCGTCTTCACCGACCCCGAAGCGGCGGCGGCCGGGCTGACCCTCTCCGAGGCGGAGGCCGCGGGCCACCGGGTGCGCGCCGTGGACTACGACATCGCCTCCGTGTCGGGTGCCTACCTCTACGCCGACGGCTACCGGGGCCGGGCCCGGATGGTCGTGGACCTGGACCGGGAGGTCGTCCTCGGCGTCACCTTCGTGGGCCCCGGAGTGGGCGAGCTGATCCACTCCGCCACGATCGCCATCGCCGGCGAGGTCCCCCTCGAACGCCTGTGGCACGCGGTCCCGTCGTACCCGACGATCAGCGAGGTGTGGTTGCGGTTGCTGGAGGCGTACCGGCAGGGGTAGTCGCTCTCAGTCTTCCGCCGCTGAGGCGACGCGGTGATCCCTTGGCGGCCCGGGGAACGAAGGATTGTGCGGGGGCGGCTCTCGCTGTGGCACTCTGCGGACATGCAAAGGTGCCGTGCCGTCCGGAGCGTTCATCCGCTGCGGCGTGCCGGGGTTCTTGACGAGGGGTGAGGGCTACTGCACGCACTGGTCAGTGCCTTCTCCGTATGGGGGAAGGCTGGGCATGGCGGCCTGCGCCCTGAGTTCCGTGAGATGGGGTAACCGTGTCCTCGACCGTCTTCCGTAGCGGCATCGGATGGTTGCGCTTCGAACGGGGACCCGATGAACTGAGGGTCTGGAGCGTGGAACAGGTGCCGGAGAGCGGGCTGTACGGTGGCCTCGTCGAGGTCAACCTTCTGCTCGAAGGCACCGATGATATCGACGCGGCCGATCTTGTCCTGGTCGGAGAGGTACTCGGCAGTCTCGATCACTACCTGGAGACGGGGCTCCGCTTCGTGCGGGAGGCGTTGGAGGCAGACCCGGAATTCTTCGGTCTCACCGAAGCGGAATCGGAGTCCTACCGCAGCGTGCCGGACGCGGATTTTCCTCTGGGTGCTCCACAACTCAACTTCTACGCCGACGAGTGGCACCTGCGTTTCGCCGAGGGGCGTTTGCCCGTCTGTGACCCCTACGGTCTCGTGATCGCATTCAGCGGACAACGGCCTCTGAGGGTGGAGGACGTGAGTGACGCCGCTGCCGTCGACACCGATGGCTCGGGGCGACACGCTTCCTGAACCACCGGCTCAGGAACTCCGCCGGATCTCGACCGGCACTGGAGTGCGGCGGTCGTTGTCGCCGGAATCGCCGCGGCCCACCGGGCCGGCGCCCTGACCGCAGCCGGTACCGACACCCGGTGTCGTCCACGGCCGCGGGACCGCTCCCGGTGGCCGACCCCGGCGAAGGCCGCCAGGGTTCCTGCGACTTGTCATTGACGGATGTCCAGTGGGCGGTGATCGAGCCGCTGCTGCCGATGCGGGAGCTCCGTCGCGCCGGTCGGCCGTCGCGGTTCCCGCGTCGGCCGGTCGTGGGCACCGTGTTGCCCGCCCGGGGGCCTGCCGATGCCTGTGGCGTGGCGGCTAGGGTGTGTCCTTTACGGCGGTTGCCGGAGGCATACAGGCAGGGGTAGCCAGGTGCCGGCCGGGAAACGGTGTCCCTCCCGTGCCCCACTCGGTGGCGGAGGCCCCGGCCCGACTCCTCCTGGGCAGGAGGGAAGCCCGGCTGGTCGACGGCGTGCACCGAGGCGCCGCCGATCGTCGCATTCGCGAGACCAGTGGCGAGGGGATGCTCACCCATTCCGGCCAGGGTGATCGTGTCCTCGGTCCTTTAGTCCTTCGTCTAGTCCTTCGTCCAGACAGCAGTGGACGAAGTCCTGGACGACGGGGTTGGTGTCGTCGACGGGTGCCCAGGCCACGGCGACCTGGCTGGGGCTGACGCCGCTGACGGGACGGTAGGTGATGCCGGGGCGGACGTAAAAACGGGCTGAGGATTCGGGGGTGAGTGCGATGCCGTAGCCGTTGGCGATCGCGCTGAGCCAGTCGTCGGGCTGGTCGACGACGGCACCGATGCGGACCGGGCTGCCCTCGCGTTCGTCGGTGGCCAGCCAGTACTCCCGCCACCGGCCTGTCTCCGGTGGGGCTGCCACGAACGGCTCCTCCCACAGGTCCCGGAAGGGGATCAGGTCCCGTGTGGCGAACGGGTGGGCCGTGGGAAGCGCGACCCAGCGGTCCTCGGTGAACAGCACCTCGACGCGCAGGGTGTCCTGGCAGGGGAAGGGCAGCCGCAGCAGAGCGGCATCGACGTTCGAACCGGCGAGTCCGGCTGTCGGGTTCGACCACGCGGCCTGCCGCATGTCGACCCTCCAGCCCGGCCGACGACGTGCGAACGACGCGATGATCTGCTGAGTGGCTTCGTTGGCGGCGCTGGCCACGAAGCCGACCCGAAGCACGCGGGCCGCTCGGGCGGCCGTCCTCTTCGTCTCCCGCGCCGCGCGGTCCCAGTCGGCCAGCAGCGCGGGCACACGTGCCAGCAGTGCCCGGCCCGGCTCGGTGAGGGCCATGCCGGCCCGGGACCGAGCGAACAGCGTGACGCCGAGCTGGGCCTCCAGTTGCCTGATCTGTTTCGTCAGCGCCGGTTGGGACACGAACAGCCGTTCTGCGGCACGGGTGAGGGTCCCCTCCGCCGCTACGGCGGCGAAGTAGCGCAACAGCCGGGTGTCGACATCCATGCCGCCAGGTTATAGATGCAGGTATTGGATGCAAACGCAGGTCTCGTCGAGAGTGATTCCAAGAGCCGAGAACCGAGAGCGATTCGTGGATACGAGCAGCGACTCACCCCGCCAGGAGGCGGGGGAGATGTTACGTCCGGTCCCGGGCCCGGAATCCGCCTCGACGGCAGGAGAGACCCATGATGCGGAGAAGTCCATGACGAACACCGTTCAGCCGACCGCCCTCGACCAGCCGCTGCTGCGGCGTGCGGACTTCGGGAACCTCGTGCTGCCCAACCGGGTGGTGATGGCCTCGGCCACCCGTGCTCGCGCGGCCAACGAAGGGCTGGTGCCAACGGAACTGCACGCCGCGTACTACGCCCAGCGGGCCGCCGCCGGGCTGATCATCACCGAAGGGACCTGGGTCTGTGAGCAGGCCATCGGCTTCGCCAACGTCCCCGGCGTCTACAGTGAGGAGCAGATCGCCGGGTGGCGGCGGGTCACCGACGTCGTCCACGCGCTCGGCGGCCGTATCGTGCTCCAGCTCTGGCACAGCGGGGCCGTATCGCACCCTGATCACCTCCGGGGAGAGCTGCCCGCCGGGCCGTCCGCAGTCAACCCTCGGGAGCGGTCCTTTACGGCGAACGGCTTCCAGAAGACAGTCGTGCCCCGCGAGATGAGCGTTGCGGACATCGAGCGCACCATCACCGACTACCGCTCGGCCGCGGCGAACGCACGGCGCGCGGGGTTCGACGGGGTCGAGGTCTATGCCGTCGGTCCCTTCCTCATACCGCAGTTCCTCAATCCCCGGCTGAACCGCCGCACCGACTCCTACGGCAGGAACCCCGCCGGGCGGCGATGCCTGCTGTTGGAGATCATCGATGCCGTCGCCGAGCCGTGGGACAGCCGCGGCATCGGTGTCCGGCTCTCGCCCTACTGGAATGTCGGCGAGCTGTTCACCCCCGACGACCGGACCCTCGCGGACTACGACGAACTGGTGACGAAGCTGCGCGACCGACCCGTGACCTATCTGCACCTCCAGGGGAGGCAGCCCGCCGCTGCGGACGACGCCCCCCACTTCGAGGCGTTCGCCCGCTACCGACGACTGTTCGACGGCCCCCTGATCGCCAACCTCGGTTTCGACCACGGCTCCGGGAACGCGGTCATCGAAGCAGGCATCGCAGACGCGGTCTCGTTCGCCAGGCACTTCATCGCCAACCCCGACCTCGTCGCCCGCTTCGCGATGAACCGGGACCTGACGGTCGGGGACCCGGTCACCTACTACTCGGGCGACGTGAACGGCTATCTCGACTACCCGATGGTCAACTGGCACGGCGACACCCGGTCCTGAGGCGGACATCAAACTGGGGAGTGGGCTCGCCGGAGGTCGCCCATGGAGAGGCGAGTGCGTCTGATCGGTGGTCCTCGTAGGAGACTGGCGCGGTTCGGCTACGGTGTGTCCATTGCGGCGGCTGCTGGAGGCGTACAGGCAGGGCTGACCGTCGCTCACACCACACGCACAGTGCGCCGTGTCAACTGCTCCTCGTGTCCAGGGCATGGCCCGCCAGCACCCCCTCGGTGCGCAGATGCAGTCGGCGGGCCTGCTCGACCGAGAACCCGGGGCCTTGTGGGAGGAGGGGCGTATCCCGGACGAAGGCGCTGAGTGCGGTGTCGGGTGGGCTGTCGAGCACTCGGATGATCGGGAGCACGGCTTCTTCCACCGGTTGGGCGGTTCTGCGGACGTCGGCGATCCGGGCCAGGGTCTCCGGGGTGTACTCCCCGGAGAATCCGGTGTTGACCGTTCCCGGGTGGAACAGGACGTACCGCACTTTCGTCCCTGGCCGGCGGTCCGCGTAGGCGACGCCGAGCAGGTCGTTGAGCCGGCCGCCCTGTGTGAGAGCTGTGTGCCCGTCGTACTCCCGGGCGAGCTGGAGGTCGTCCCAGTGGATCTTCCCTGCGCCGCCGGGCCCTGCGACATTGACGATGACCGGGGCATCGGCGGAATCGAGGAGGCCGGTCAACCCGTGGCTCAGGACGAATCGGCTCAGATAGAAGTGGGCGAAGGTGTTCTCGAAACCCTCGGCCGTGACCAGGCGGGTGGTACGGAAGTGCCGGGCGCACAGCACCAGGGCATCGACCTTCGCGAAGGACGAGCGGAGCGTGTCGAGCAGTGCTCCGGTCTCGGACAGCAGGCTCAGGTCGGCGCGGAGGAAGTGCGTCCGGGAGGCCGCATCGTGTCGTCGCGCGGCCTCCAGCCATGCCTCGCCCTTCTCCGCGTCGCGTCCGACCACCACCACCTCCTGTCCTCTTTCCAAGTAGGTGCGGGCGACGGCCGCGCCGATGCCGTCCGTGCCGCCGGTGATGACGTAGGTCTTCACCGCGGTACTCCTCGCTCGTGCCCCCGGCTCACAGGAACCGTGCCGCGATCTTCTCGGGAGCGATACGGACGGTCACCAGTTCCGGAAGGGCCGCGTGGGATTCCGGGTTGTGCTCGGCGTAGGGCATGCCGGTGTACTTGACGGCCAGTTGGTCCAGGCGCTCGCGGCTGCCCGGGCTTTCGAACCGGGCTGTGCCGCTGATCGACGCGTACTCGTACGGCTCGTCCGGCGGGTTCACCATGACGCCCAGCCGTGGATCGTGCCGCAGGTTGCGCACTTTGACCTTGTCGACACCGGTCACGAGGAAGAGCTCGTCGTCCTCCCTCCCGATCCAGACCACCGACTGGTGCGGGCTCCCGTCGGGCCGCAGGGTCGCCACAGTGACGAAGATCCGGGCATCGAGGGCCTCCTTGAGTTTCACGGACAGGTGGACCGGGCTCACGCGTGACTCCTGACTGAGTGCAGACGCTGCGACAGACGCGTCGAATGAATCAAGTGCCACAACTATGAGGCATTTAAGTGAAGGTATGCAACAGTGATGGGGTGATTGATGGTTCATTTGCCGTTCCCCGTAGACTTCGGATCACGATGAGAGCTGACGCGGAACGCAACCTGGACGCAGTCCTCCGGACCGGCGCGCGCCTGCTGGCGACCGACCCCGGTACGAGCATCGCGGCGATCGCGGCGGCGGCGGGGGTCGACCGGCGCACCGTCTACCGCCGCTTCACCACGCGCGAGGAGCTCCTGGCCGCAGTCCATACCGCCAAGCTCGATGCCTGCGAGCAGGTCGTCGCCGAGGCGCGACTGACCGAGGCGCCCGTGCTGGTCGCCCTGCACCGCTATGCGGAAGGCATCATCGCCGTCAGCAGACGGTTGCCGGTGGACGTGCGGCAGGTACAGGATGAGGCGGGGGTCGATCGTCTCCGCCGGTTGTTGGAGCGGCTCGACGGCTTCATGGATCGCGCGGTGCGCGAAGGCGTCATCCGCCCCGGGCTTCCCGACCGCTGGGCCCGCTCGCTACTCGTTCATCTCACCACCATGGCCGCGCACGAGATGCCGGAGCTGACGAACGCCCAGGGGGCCGACATGGTGGTCCAGTCACTGACCACGGGCCTCCGCCCGGCCTGAGCGGGCGTGCGCCGTGAGGAGTCTGTCTATGCGGACGCGCATCCGGTGGCGGCCGGGTCGCCCCGCCCGCCACCGGGTCGTAACCGCAGGTCAGCGCCGCAGACCGCGGTCCAGCGCAGCGATCAGCGAGCCCTGGGCGTCATCCCCGTCCAGGGACCAGACCATCACGCCGCCGAGACCGTTCCGCTGGGTGTAGCGGGCCTTCTGGGCGGCGGTGGCCGGGGTGTCGTACGTCCAGAACTCGGTGCCGTCGTACTTCCAGGCCGCGCCGTGCTTGCGGTCGGTGTGCACGGAGCCCGGTAGGTCCTTGATGGCCTTGTAGGGCAGCTGGCCGCCGCCGCGCGGGGACATGCCGGTGGCGGGCTGGTAGAGGCCGTTCTTCGTCCCGGCGGGCACTCCCGTCCAGCCGTAGCCCCAGGACGGCACCCCGAGCACTGCCTTGCGGGCCGGCAGGCCGCCGGCCAGGTAGTGCCGCACGACCCGGTCCGCGCTGTAGCTGTAGTCGATGCCGGAGGGGTCGGCCGGGTCGGTGTAGAGGTTCGCCTGGTGGTTGGTCGGGCCCTGCGGCTCCCAGGAGCCGTGCATGGTGTAGGTCATCAGGTTCAGGTAGTCCACGTGGCGGGCGACCTTCCGCAGCTCCAGCCGGTCCGCGACGTCGGTGTTGGCGGCGACGGCCGCCGTCAGGAGGTGGCGCCCCCGCTCGCCGTTGCCCAGCGCGTCCAGCTGCCGCCGGAACTCGGCCAGCAGCAGGGTGAAGTTGCGACCGTCCTCGGGGCGCACCGAGTTGTCCGGCAGGCCGTCGCCGCCCGGGTGCTCCCAGTCGAGGTCGATGCCGTCGAAGACGCCCGCGCCACTGCCCGGGCCGCCCTCCAGCGAGCCCAGCTGCGGCAGGTTGCCCTTGATGTAGAGGTCGACGCAGGAGGCGACGAACTTCTTGCGCGCGGCGTCAGTGGCGGCCACGTCCGAGAAGTACTTGGACCAGCCCCAGCCGCCGATCGAGATGACGGCCTTCAGGTGGGGGTTCTTCGCCTTCAGCTTCCGCAGCTGGTTGAAGCTGCCCTTCAACGGCTGGTCCCAGGCGTCGGCGACGCCGTCCACCGAGTCGGCCGCGCCGATCGGGCGCTGGTAGTCGGCCCAGGCGTCGGCCTGGTCGGCCAGGTTGTCCTCGAAGCAGGTGCCCTCGGGGGAGATGTTGCCGAAGGCGTAGTTGATCACGGTCAGCTTCGCCGCCTGGCCCGAGTCCTGGACCTTCTTGGCGGAGAAGCCGCTGTAGGCGCTCCACCCGGTGAAGTAGGCCACGCGGTGGCCGGGCAGCCGGCGGCTGTCGTCGTCATCGGCGTGAGCGGTCGCGGGGACCGCGACGAGCGAGGCGAGCAGAGCCGTCGCCAGGAACGCGGAGGTGCGTCTGAACATACTGGTGGCCTTGTCTGAGTGGGGTCAGATGATCTGTACCGATCGCGAGAAGAGGTCTAGTCCATGCCGGGGGTGCACACAAGAGGCCGGACCGCACGAAGTGGCCCGACTCTCTTGGGAACTGATGGAGCGCCAACTGGCGTGCTGGCTCTGCCGCTTGACCTGATGCGCCGCGGTTCGGCTGTGGGAGCGGTAGACGAACTCGGTTCCCTCGCCCAGGACCCCGTCCGGTTCGCGAGTGAGCGACTCGCCCTCGCCGCGCAGGGCGTGGAGAGCATGCCTGATCCTTCACGTGCTCTCGTTTCGGGTGCCTGACTCGTCCGCTTTGCCGCGTGACTCCGGAGTCATCGATCCCCTTCGCTGCCGGACGGCTTTCCGCGCTCGCCCTGTGTGGCTGCGAATCTCAGGCTCTTGCCGACGGGTCCAAAGGGGCGGGCTGCGGTGTGTCTTTTGCGGCGACTGCTGGGGACGTGTAGGGAGGGGTGGCCGCGCTAAGTCTTGTGTCGCGGGGGTCGGGTCGCGAGCGACGGGCTCGTCGAGCCTTACTCCGCCGGGGCTACGCGGTGGCCTTCTGGTGGGCTGGCCCGCGCGGCAGAAGAGTCAGAGGGGACCGGCGCGCGCCCTTTGTCACCCTGTCTCTTTGCTGGCAGCGATGCGCCAGATCTGGACGAGGCAGTACTGATCCGCACCGTTAAGTTCTTCTTGCCGCTCAGGAAGCATGAGGAGGGATTCGCGAGGGCTTGTCAATGGAGAGGTGAAGGGGCCCCTCTCGTGGTTGAACACCCAACGCCATCGCATTCCGTACAATCCGGGCGAAGGGAGAGTGAGCGGGACTTCCCACTGGCCTGCGTCAATGGTTTGCAGCGCAAGGTAACCACTGGGAAGTTCCACCTCCACGTCCGCTTCCCCGGACCACTTGACACTGCTTTGAAGCGGTTCAGTAGACCAACTCTCCAGTCGCACGGACGCCCTGATCACCTGAGGTGGCACCTGTAAGTAGACCATGCCTGGAGCGGAGAGGAGCCAGTTGGAGCGATCCGTATGTGGCGAATAGGTATCCACGCTCGTATCCACCAGGCCCAGAATGCGATAACTCGGCGAGACCTCCGCCTCGCAGGAATCAAGAATTCTACGCAAGGGCACCTCGTGCGTTGATGAATGAGTCACCGGTAGAATAGTTCACCTGCATGGGTGCAGGGGTAGGGAACGGGTACTACGACGGTTGCGGTCGATGCCTTGCTGGAGTCCGCCGCCTTGCGCAGCTGTCCGCCGTCGCCAACGCACCGGAGCACCGGTGCGGCTGTTTTCCGGAGCCGACCGTTCACCGGGCCCGGCCGCCTCGACCGCAGGGTTGATGCGGGCGTCCGGTCAGCGCGATGCCCGGTTCGCTGGGATGTGCACATGGATTCGGCCACGGTCAGTGGATCGGCCAATTCGTCGTGGAACGCGCGCTTCCCGTTGATCGTCGGAGCCCACGGGGACAAGCTTCAGCGCAGCCGGGGCGGGGGCCCCGGCGCACCATGGGGAAGTAAGGAGAGCTCACACATCATGTCGATTCGCAGAACGTTCTCCGTCGCGGCCGTGGCGGCGACCCTGGCGGGCGCCGCGTTGATCACCGCACCCACCGCCCAGGCGGCACCCGTCGCGCCCTCGGCACCCGCCGCGCCCACCGCCGCCCAGTCGGTCTGGCTGAACTACGGCTCGTACTACTCCGCGACGAACTGTCACTTCACGGGGCAGGCCTTGGTCCGGGTCGGGCACGCGTTGGAGTACTCCTGTGGCAGTGCCCCGGACCACGAGCTGTGGGTCCGGCGCGGCTGACCTTCCAGTGCAGCGCGTTCCCGAACCCCTGACTGGCAGAGCGGTTGGGGGTGGACCCGCTGTCCGGCCCGCCCCGCACCTCGTGCGGGCTGGGCCGGCAAGGAGAAGCCGTCCTGGGCGAGGCGAGTCCCCCTCGGGCTGATGGCCCACTGGTGGCGCACCGCGTCGAACGGGCCGAGGTGCTGCGCGCCCGCAACGCCGGCGGGCAGACCTTGAGGAGGAGGGCGGGCGCTGTGCCCGAGTGTGGCGACCGTCTCAGAAGCCGGCGGGCGCGAACTGCGTCCGCTGCCCCTCGCCGCGTTCGCCGGGAGCCGGCCTCGTACTAAGTAGCCGCTGGCCAGAGGGTGTTGGGCGGGGGTTCGCTGTCCTCCGGCGTGCCGCTGTCGACCTGTACCGCTCCGCGGCCCGTTTCCTACTCCGTCTCGCTATGTGTCATCACTTGACATTAGTCCGCCTTATGGAAGATAAAGATCAAAGTTTGGGTTGAACCTCACGCTGTGTGACGTTTGATCGTGATTCCGTCGAACATCTATGTGAATGAGTGCTGCCGTGTCCCACCCCGCCGTTCCCCTGCGCCCCACCCCCGATCCCGTGCGGGAGTGGGAGGCGTGGTGTGCCGAGCGGCGGCGCGCGGTCACCTCCGCGACCGGCAACCTCGCCCTCGTCGAGACCCGTTGGCTCCCCGCGGGCCAGCTCCCCGACCCGGCGGCCGAGCGTGCCGGGCAGCCGGCGACCGTCACGGTCACCACCGTCGAGCGCACCGACCTCGTCACCGGCGAGCCCGAGCGCGGGTTGCGCTTCTGGGACGCCGACGCCCCCGCGATCCGCGCGTTCGTACACACCGAGGTCTTCCCCTACGACCCGGCGTGGGTGCTGGACGCCACGTACACCCCCGTCGCCGGGGCCCGGAAGATCGCCTTCGAGCACATCCGGGACAACGGCGGCACCCGTGACCTGGTCGTGCCCGGCGACATCCGGCTGACCGTCGACGGCCGCGACTACACCCTCAACGCCTTCGATGACGACGGCGTGCTGCTGCTGGTCTTCGGCGACCCCACCAACGGACAGAGCACCTACGGCGCCGGTCGCTTCCTCTTCGTGGACCGCACCGGCGAGGACACCGTCCGCCTCGACTTCAACCGGGCCTTCGTGCCGCCCTGCGGATTCTCCGATCAGTACAACTGTCCGATGCCGCCGCGGCAGAACCGCTTCCACCTGCCCGTCGCGGCCGGTGAGAAGCGTCCCGTCTTCCGCGGCGGCGTCCCCGCACAGCACTGATCCGACCCCCGGCACCTCCGACCGCCGCAGCACGAAAGCGCACTTTTCTGCCATGAACACGAAGAGCCTTCGCACCTCCTCCGCCCTCTCCGCCGCGACCGCCGCGGTCCTCGCCCTCGCCCTCACCGCCTGCGCCGGCGACTCCACCGGCGCCACCTCCGGCGGCAAGCACGACCCCAACGCCACCGTGAACATCGGATCCCTCTACGAGCCGCAGAACCTCGACAACACCGGCGGCGGCGGACAGGGCGTCACCGAAGCCCTCCACGGCAACGTCTACGAAGGGCTGTTCAAGCTCACCGACGGCGGCAAGGTGGAACCGCTCCTCGCCGAGTCCCACCGGATCAGCGCCGACGGCCTGACCTACACCTTCACCCTCCGCGACGGGGTCACCTTCCACAGCGGCAAGAAGCTCACCAGCCAGGACGTCAAGCACAGCCTGGAACGGGTGCTCGCCCCCGACTCCCAGTCGGCACGGAAGAAGAACCTCTCCGTGGTGAAGTCGATCGCCACCCCCGACCCGCGCACGGTCACCGTCAAGCTCTCCCAGAAGTCGATCTCCTTCGTCTACAACCTCACCTACGTGTGGATCGTCAGCTCCGAGGCGAAGGACCTCAAGCAGAGCGAGGACGGCACCGGTCCCTACCGGCTCGACCGGTGGACCCGCGGCTCCGCGCTGAGCCTGGACCGCTTCGCTGACTACTGGAGCGACGCGGCGGCCAACAAGAAGGTCGTCTTCCGCTACTTCAAGGACGCGACCGCACTCAACAACGCCCTGCTGACCAACGCCGTCGACGTGGTCACCAGCGAGCAGTCGCCCGACGCCCTCGACCAGTTCGAGAACAACCCCAGCTACAAGGTCACCGAGGGCAACTCGACCACCAAGCTGCTGCTCGCGTTCAACGACAAGGCCAAGCCCTTCGACGACGCCCGGGTCCGCCAGGCGGTCTCGTTCGCCATCGACGACAAGAAGCTGCTGGAGTCCGTCTGGGGCGGCCACGGCAAGCTGATCGGCTCCATGGTCCCGCCCACCGACCCGTGGTACGAGGACCTCACCGCGATCGACGCCCACGACCCCGAGCGCGCCAAGAAGCTGCTCGCCGAAGCCGGCCACCCCAAGGGCTTCAGCCTCACCCTCGACACCCCCAACTACGACCCGCACCCCACGGCCGCCACCTTCATCACCTCCCAGCTCGCCAAGGTCGGCATCACCGTCAAGATCAACACGATCACCCCGGACGAGTGGTACACCAAGGTCTACAAGAACCGGGACTTCCAGGCCACGCTCCAGGAGCACGTCAACGACCGCGACCTGGTCTGGTACGGAAACCCGGACTTCTACTGGGGCTACGACGACCCGCAGGTCACCGCCTGGGTCGAGAAGGCCGAACAGTCCTCCACCGCCGCCGAGCAGACCGAACTGCTGAAGAAGGTCAACCGCAAGACCGCCGAAGACGCGGCCAGCGACTGGCTCTACCTCTACCCGCAGATCGTGGTCGCCAACACCCGGCTCTCCGGCTACCCGCTCAACGGACTGAACTCGCAGTTCTACGCCTACGACATCAAGAAGGGCTGATGGCGCGCTACGCCCTGCGACGCTTCGCCTTCCTGCTGGTCTCGCTGGCCCTGGCGAGCGTGGTGCTCTTCGTCCTGCTGCGGATGCTCCCCGGCGACCCGGCCAACGCGCTGACCGCCGTCGGAGCCACCGACGAGCAGATCGCCGCCGCCCGCGCGTCGATCGGCTCGGACCGTCCCCTGCTAGAGCAGTTCGTCCACTGGATCGGCCAGCTGGTCCGCGGTGACCTCGGTACCTCCTTCGTCAGTTCGCTGCCGGTGGGGCCCGAGGTCACCACCCGGCTCAGGGTCACCCTCCCGCTCACCCTCGCCGCGTTCGTGCTGGCCGTGCTGATCGCCGTACCGGCCGGATTCCTCGCCGCCCACAAGCGGCGCACCTGGTACGGCGCCCTGCTCAACGGCGTCTCCCAGCTCGGCATCGCCATCCCGGTGTTCTGGCTCGGCATGATCCTGGTCGTGGTCCTCGCGGTGAACGCCCGCTGGTTCCCCGCCGGCGGCTTCCCGCCCGACGGCTGGGCCCAGCCGGGCGAAGCGGTCCGCTCGCTCGTCCTCCCGGTGATCACCATCGCCCTGGTGATGAGCGCGTCCCTGATCCGGTACGTGCGCTCCGCCGCCCTCGACGTCCTCGGCAGCGACCACCTGCGCACCGCACGCGCACTGGGGTCCTCCTTCGGTGGTGCGATGTGGCGGCACGGGCTGCGCAACGCCTCCGTACCGGTCATCTCCATCCTCGGCATCGAACTGGCCTCCACGCTGCTCGGCGCGGTCGTCGTGGAGTCCGTCTTCGCCCTGCCGGGGCTCGGCTCCCTGCTCACCACCGGCATCACCCAGCACGACTACCCCGTGATCCAGGGCGTGCTGTTCGTGTCCACCCTCGCGGTCCTGCTGATCGGCTTCGCCGCCGACCTCGTCCAACGGATCGTCGACCCGCGCCTGCGCGCCGGACTGTCGGGAGGCCCCCGGTGACGTCCCTCGAACCCGTGACCACGAGCACCGCCCCGGCCGGGACCACCACCGGGCCCGGCCGCGCCGAGACGGGGACCGAGCGTCGCACCACCCGGCGCTCGTACACCCTGATCGTCGGCTGCGCGCTGGCCGGCTCGATCGCCCTGCTCGCCCTCGTCGCCCTCTGCTGGCTCCCGTACGCCACCGACGACACCTCCGGCGGACGGCTCGCCGGGCCCGACGGGGACCACCTCCTCGGCACCGACAAGCTGGGCCGTGACCTGCTGACCCAGGTGATGAACGGCGCCATGATCGCCTTCCAGGCCGGCCTCGGCTCCGTCCTGATCGCCGCGACCCTCGGGCTGGTGCTCGGCGTGCTCGCCGCCTTCGCCCAGGGCTGGCTGGACGACACCCTCTCCGCCTTCCTCGACATCCTGATCGCCTTCCCGACGCTGCTGCTCGCGATGCTCGTCGTGGCCGCCCGCTCCGGCACCCTCGGCTCGGCGGTCCTCGCCATCGGCCTGGCGCAGAGCGCGGTCGTCGCACGACTCGTGCGCATCCTGGTCAAACGGGTCCTGGCGCAGGACTACATCACCGCCGCCCGCACCTCCGGCACCTCCTGGGGCCGGATCGTGACTGGTCACGTCCTGCCCAACATCTGGCCCACCCTCGCGGTGAACCTGGCGCTCCAGTTCGGGCTGGCGGTGCTCGCCGAAGCGGGCCTGTCCTACCTCGGGCTCGGCGCGCCGCCGCCCAACGCGTCCTGGGGCCGGCTGCTGCTGGAGGCCCAGGCCACCTTCACCACCGCCCCGATCGGCGCGCTCGCCCCCGGCATCCTCCTGGTCGTCCTCGTCATCGGCGTCAACCTGATCGCCGACGGGCTGCGCGACACCCTCGACCCGACCACCCGCGAGAGGTCCGCATGAGCATCCTCGCCGTCCGCGACCTGGTCATCCGCGCCGCCGACGGGCGCCCCCTCGTGGACCACCTGTCCCTGGGCATCGCCCCCGGTGAACGCCTCGGCCTGATAGGCGAGTCGGGGTCGGGCAAGTCCCTGACCGCGCTCGCCGCCCTCGGCCTGCTGCCCGAGGGGATGACCGCCACCGGCAGCGTCGAACTGGCCGGCACCCAGGTCCTGGGCGCCACCGAGAGGGAACTCACCGCGGTACGGGGCAAAGAGGCCGCGATCGTCTTCCAGGAGCCCCTGACCGCGCTCGACCCGCTGATGCGCGTCGGCCGCCAGATCGCCGCACCCCTCGCCCGCCACCGCGGTCTGAAGGGCGCCGCGCTGCGCCGGGCCGTCGTCGAAGCCCTCCGCCAGGTCCGGCTCCCCGAACCCGAACGGCTGGCCCGCTCCTTCCCCCACGAGATCTCCGGCGGTCAGCGACAGCGGGTCGCCCTCGCGATGGCCCTGGCCTGCGACCCCCGACTCCTGATCGCCGACGAGCCGACGACCGCGCTCGACGTCACCGTCCAGTCCGACCTGCTCGACCTGCTCGACGCACTGGTCCGGGAACGGGCGATGGCGCTGCTGTTCATCAGCCACGACCTCGCGGTGGTGGCGCGGACCTCGGAGCGGGTCATCGTCCTCAAGGACGGCCGGGCCATCGAGGAGGGCACCGTGCACGACGTGGTGCACGCACCTCGCGACCCGTACACCGCGTCCCTGGTGGACAGCGCACGCCAGCTGGAGCACGCCCTGGACCGACGGAGAACGCGATGACACCCACCAGGACCGCGCCCGTGCTGGAGCTGGACGGCGTCTCCTACGCGTACCGGGGCAGCGCCGCGCCCGTCGTGAGCGACGTCCACCTCTCCGTCGCCCCCGGGGAGAGCCTCGCGCTCGTCGGCGAGTCGGGCACCGGCAAGACCACGCTGCTCAGGTTGCTGCTCGGGCTCGCCCGGCCGACCGCGGGCGCGGTCCGCTTCGACGGCGCCGAGCTGCGCCTGCGGGACCGCGCACTGATGCGGCGCTTCCGGCGCGGCGTGCAGTGCGTCTTCCAGGACCCGTACTCCTCGCTCGACCCGCGCCGGCGCATCGGCTACACCGTGGCCGAGCCGCTGCGCTCGCTCGGCCTGGACGACCGTCGCACGGCGGCGCCCAAGGTGGCCGCCGCGCTGGCCGCGGTCGGTCTGCCGGCGGACGCGGCCGACCGCTACCCGCACGAGTTCTCCGGCGGTCAGCGGCAGCGGATCGCGATCGCCCGCGCGACGGTGTGCGACCCGCGGGTGCTCCTCGCCGACGAGCCCGTCAGCGCGCTGGACGTCACCACCCGCGTCAAGGTCGTGGACCTCCTCCACGCACTGCGCGAGGAGCGCGGTCTGACGCTGGTGATGGTCTCCCACGACCTGTCGGTGGTGGCGTCGCTGTGCGAGCGCACGGCGGTGCTGGAGAAGGGGCGCGTGGTGGAGGAGGGGACGACGGACCAGGTGCTGGGGGCGCCGGAGCACCCGTACACGCAGCGTCTGATGTCGAGCGTTCCGCGCTTGCCGGTGTAGCGGCGCTACGGGTTGCGGCGCCGCTGTGGTGGTGGGGGCGCCACGGGCCCACGGGCCGGCGCACCTCGGCCGGGGCGAGGTGCGCCGGCCCGACAGCGTCGCGATCGCCACCCGGCCGCAGCGCCCCCCGCACCCCGGCCGTCACTCCCGGGGGTGCGCGCCCGCGCTCTCCGCCTCCGCCCCGCCCCTCAGCGCGTCCGCCGCCACGAAGCGCAGGTCCTGCTCCAACAGCCCCTCGATCACGGCCGGCAGGGCCGCCACGCTCTGGCGGCGGTCGCCGCCGCCGTCGTGCATCAGGATCAGGGAGCCCGGCCCGGCGTGGTCCAGCACCGTTCTGGCGATCTTCTCGGGACCTGGGCGGGCCCAGTCCCACGAGTCGACGTCCCACAGGGCCAGGGCGGGCCCGCCGGACAGGAGTTCGCCCAGGGTCTCCGGGGTGCGCGCGCCGTACGGCGGTCGGAAGACCACCGGGACCCGGCCCACCGCACGGGCGAACGCCTCGTCGGTCCGCTCCAGTTGGAGCCGGAACTGGCGTGGACTCAGATCGGGCAGGAACGGGTGCGACCAGGTGTGGTTGCCGAGGCTGTGCCCCGCGTCCACGATCCGCCGTACCTCGTCGGGAAGCGCGTTCACATGCAGGCCCACGCAGAAGAAGGTGGCGTGCACGCCGTAGCGGGCCAGGATGTCGAGCACCTGGCCGGTGAAGACCGGATCGGGGCCGTCGTCGAAGGTCAGGGCGATCTCACGGCGGTCGCGCGGTCCGTGACGGAACCACCGCCCCGCCCGGGTGAGTTCCGCCTCGTGCGCGGTGCTGCGCCGGATGCCGCCGTGGTAGTCGTCGTCCCGACCGGTCTGGCCGCCGCCCTCCGCCGTCAGCGGGGAGAGGGACGCGAGGTCGGTCCTCGCCCGCTCGGCGAGGGCCCGCGCCGGTACGGAGCCGAAGTCGGGCCGCTCGGGGAGCACCCAGGGGTCGGCACGGTACACCGGCAGGTCGGCCGCTGTGAAGAGGCCGTCCACGAGGCCGTTGGTGCTCTCCACGACGACGGCGCGGGGAGGCTCGGACGTCGGGCCGGGCGCCCCGAGCCAGGCGGTCAACTCCGGTACGCGCTCCGCACCCCAGTGGGTCGGGGCCGTCACCCGGACCCCTTCGGCGTCGATGACCTCCACGTCGTAGCCGTCGGCTGACCAGGCGATTCCCGCGTACAGCATGCGTTCTTCCTCCTCGGGATGGGGATCGGACGGACCGGCCCCGACGTGCCCGTTCCGCCGGACGGCCCGGACGGACGTACTGGCGGGCGGGCGAGCGGGTGCGTGTACGGGGGTGCGTACGCAGGGGGCCGGGATCGGAGCCGGCTGCGCGGACGGCCGGATGCGGAACGTCGTTGCAGGTGGGCACGGTTGGGGATCCCGGCTTCCGGTGGGACGGGGGACCCTGGTGGTGCGGATGGGGCGATGGCCGGAGTCGATCAGGATTCCTGGCTCCGGCTCTTGGCGGAGTTGGCTGGTGCACCCCTTCTGAACAGGGGTTTTGTTGCTGCGATCGGGTTCCGGTGAGCTCGGCCAACGTGCCCGACGCCCACCGATGTCCACGAACTCTCCATCATTGCGACACAAGTGCGACACCGGCACGCTATTGTTCGCATGCCCTGCCGAAGGTCCAGACCATATCCAAGGGCAACATCTGCGCGCCATGCCCGTGAACGTCTCCTGTGTCATCGCATTCCCGGACCAACCTCCCCCGGGGACCATGCTCTTGGAGGACATCATCAACGCCCAGCCCGCACCGTTGACCGTTCCCGACCTGCTCGACGCCCGGGCCGCGAAACAGCCCGACCGGGTCGCGATCCAGGTCCGCGGCGGCGGCACGCTGACCTACGGCGACTGGCGCGAGCGGGCCGTCCGGGCCGCCCGGGAACTGGAGGGCGCCGTCCGACCCGGCGAACTCGTGGCCCTGCGCTTCACCGACCGGGAGTGGGACGCCTACGCGGTCGCGATCCTCGCCGTCCACTACGCCGGAGCGGCGGCGCTGCCGCTCCGCGCCGACCTGGCCGAACCGGAGGCCGTACGGCTCGCCACGACCTGCGGCGCCACCACGGTCCTGCGCGGGGCCCAACTGCCCCCGTGGGGAACCGCCCTGGGCGGAACGGACCTGTCGCTGGCCGACGTCGAAGCGGCCGGGAACACCTCCGCCGGCCCCCAGGGTGCGCTCGGCCGCCGGCGTACGGGTCCCGCCCCGGGCGACCTCGCCCAGGTCGTCGGCACCTCCGGTACCACCGGCGACTCCAAGGGCGTACGCGCCTCCCACGCCAACCTCACGGCCGGCCAACGCCTCAATCCCCGCCCCCGGCCCTACGCCCACTCGCGCCATGCCCTGCACTCCTTCCCCATCGGCACCAACGCCGGTCAGGTGATGCTCATCAGCGCCCTCACCGGCGCGCCCACCACCGTGGTCCTCCCGCGGTTCGACGCCGAGGAGTTCGGCCGGGCCATCGAGGAACTGGACGTCGGCACCGTCTTCCTCGTCCCGTCGATGGCGATCGAACTGCTCAACTCCGGTGTGCCCGACCGGCACGACCTCTCCGGTGTCCTGCTGCTCAGCTCCTCCGCCGCCGCGCTCCCCGTCCCCGTCGCGCAGGCCCTCGACCAGGCCCTGCCGAAGGCCACCGTCGTCAACGTCTACACCTCGTCCGAGGCCGCTCCCGCGCAACTCTCCGCCGTCGTCGGCCAGGCCCCGCCCGGAGCGGTGGGTCGCCCCACCGACCCCCGGGACCTGCGGATCCTCGCCCCGGACGGCGACCCCGTACCGCCCGGTGCGACCGGCGAGATCTGGCTGCGCCAGCCCGGACCCCCGCGTTCGTACGCCGGTGACCCGGCCGCCGGCACCACCGTGTTCCGCGACGGCTGGGTGCGGATGGGCGACCTCGGGCGCCTGGACCAGGACGGCTATCTGCACCTGGTGGACCGCGAGAGCGACGTCATCAAGTCCGGGGCGCTCAAGGTCTCCACCCTCCGCATCGAGGACGCGCTGCACGAGCACCCGGACGTCGCGGACGCGGCGGCACTGGGCGTACCCCACCCGGTCATGGGGTCCGTACCGGTCGCCGTAGTGGTCCCCACCGCCAATGGTCTGGACCTCGATGCGCTACGCCTCTTCCTCAGCACCCGCCTCGCCCGCGCCGAACTGCCCGTGCGCGTCCTGCTCGCCGACGACCTGCCGCGCAACGCCTCCGGCAAGGTGGTCAAACGCCGGCTGCGCCCGCTCTTCGCGACGGACGAGGAACACACGGCGGGCACCGCTGGCACCGCGGCCACGGATGTCCGGGCCACGGTCACCGCTCGGCCCCCCGGCACCCCCACCGAACTGCGCCTCGCCACGATCTGGCAGGAGGTGCTGGGCCGCCCGGTACGCGACACGGCCGACGAGTTCTTCGCCCTCGGCGGCGACTCCTTCCGCGCCGTGCACCTCGCCACCGCCGTCAGCGACCGGTTCGGCGTCGACGCCGGTGCCGACCTCGTCTTCGGCCGCCCCTCACTGCGCGCCCAGGCCGCCTGGCTGGACGAGGAGACGGCCCGGGAACGGACACCCGGTCCGCGAACCCCCGCGGACCGCCGCGAGGGCGGCGCGCCCGACCCGGAACTCCCGCCCTATCTGCGCGCCCTACGGGCCCAGCGCCACGAGGTCCCGCTCACCAGCCAGCAGGAGGACTTCCTCGCCTGGATGGCCGAGGAGGACGGCCGCGACGTCGGCGCCGTCACCGCGTTCTTCCGCATCACCAGCCCGCTGGACCGCCAGCTGCTCGACCCCGCCCTGTCCCTGCTCGTACGGCGCCACCCCGCCCTCCGCACGCGGTTCGTCCCCGTTC
This sequence comes from Streptomyces sp. NPDC127068, assembly GCF_042724695.1. Classification (NCBI taxonomy): domain Bacteria; kingdom Bacillati; phylum Actinomycetota; class Actinomycetes; order Kitasatosporales; family Streptomycetaceae; genus Streptomyces; species Streptomyces sp. NPDC127068. The sequence goes on from NZ_JBHXEN010000071.1 coordinate 22,850, forward strand.
CCGGCGACCTGCGCGGCCTGGTCCGCACCGTGCTCGAAGCGGAGGCCCACACCCGCGTCACCCTGATGGACGCCCCCGGCGCCACCGACGAAGAGGTGAACGCCCTGCTCATCGCCGAGCGGGACCGACTCACCGACCTGGCCGCCGACCCGACGGTCCGGCTGCTCGTCGTCACCCGTGGCCCCGAGGAACACATCATGGTGCTCGCCGTGCACCACATGGTCGCCGACGGCTGGTCGATCGGTGTCCTGCTGCGCGAACTCAGCCTCGTCTACGACGCCCTGCGCCGGGGCCGCACCCCCCGACTCCCCGAACCCGACGTGTCCTACCCGGAGTTGGTGGGTTGGGCCAACGATCGCTGGGAGCGCGGCCGACGGCACTTCGCCACCGCGCTCGCGGGCGCCCCGTCCGCGCTCGACCCCTTCCCGGGGCGGCGCCCCGTCGACCGCGTGCACACCGTCGCGCACCCCTTCACCCTCGCGACCGGACCCGCCGGACGGCTGCGGGAGCGGGCGGGCGCGCTCGGCGTCACCCCGTTCATGGCCGTCGCCGCCCTGTGGAGCGGACTGCTCACCTCCCGTGCCGACAGCCCCGACCTGGTGCTCATGACCCCGGTCCCCGGGCGGCCCAGGGCCGAGGCACAGCAGGCCGTCGGCTGTCTGGTGCAGTCGCTGCTGGTGCGCGTGGACTGTTCCGGCGGCCCCGGCTTCGCCGAACTCGCCGAGCGGGTCCGACGGGCCGTGACGGGTGCGCTCGACCACCAGATGTACCCGTACGCCGAGTTCAAGCCGCACGTGGTGGCGTTCCCGGCCTGGCTGCGGTACGAGAGCTGGGCCGCCGAAGCGCACCTGCCCGGCCTGCGTTGCGAACCGTGGGAGCTGCCGCGCGGCACCACCGTGCCCTGGCCGCTGCCCGGCGGGGACCTCGGAGTGCCCGAACTGACCGTGGTCGAGCAGCCGGACGGGTCGCTGAACTGTTGGATCCAGTACAACGCGCTCGCCTTCGAGGAGCCGGTGATCAGCTCGCTCGCCGACGACTTCCGCGCGGCCCTGATCACGGCCGCCGGTTCCTGACGCGCGCGCCGACCACCGCCCTGCTTCGTTCGGCACCTGCTCCGGGCACCGCCCGTCCTGACCGGCGTCATGCCTTCCCGCGCCCCGTCCCGACCTTCACCCTGCTCTGACGCCATCCGTCCCGACCGTCGAGCACCGCCGCTCGCCGACGACCGCAGCCCGCCCCCGCCCCGCCCGCCGTCAGCGCCGACGCCGGGCCCTGTCCCCGCGCCCACGCCCGCCCTTCCCCCCTCGCGTCGACCCGCGCCGGGCAGGAGCGTGAGCCCGACCACGCCCCGCGCACACCCACCGCTGCGCCGTGCAACCCGCTCCACCCGTTCCAGTCGCGCCACCCGTCCCCGACGCCGAACAGACCGAGGAAGACCTGTGACCAGCACCCGCGCCAGCGCTGCCCAGCAGGGCATCTGGATCAACGAGCGGATCGCGCCGCTCGGCTCCGTCCACCACATGCCCTTCGCCGTCCACTTCGAAGGTCCCTTGGACCCCGCCGCACTCGCCGCCGCCTGCACCGACGTGGCCGGCCGCCACCCCGCCCTCGCCCTGACCGTCCGCGAGGAGGACGGCGTCCCCCTGTTCGTCGCCGGCCCGGCGCCCTCGCTCACCGTCCGCGACACCACGCCCGAACGGCTGCCCGGCGAGTTGGCCGCCGGGAGTGCGGAACCGTTCGACCTGGCGGCGGGACCCCCCGTACGGTTCACCCTGCTGCGCACGGACCCGACCCGCGCCACCCTGCTGGTCGTCGCCCATCACATCGCCTTCGACGGCACCTCCACCGATGTGTTCCTGACCGACCTGGCGGCCTGCTACGCCCACCGCACCGGCCACGGCCCCGCCCCGACCGGGTCGGCCGCCGAAGGTTCCCCGCTCGCCGGCGCCGCCGACCTCCCCGAACCCGACGCCCGGGCGATCGCCGAGGCGTCCGCACACTGGGTCGACCGCCCGCTGCCCGGTCCCACGGTCCTGCTGCCCGGCCTCGACACCGGCCCCGAAGGTCTCGACGGCGTCGGTCCGGGCGCGGCCGTGGACTTCGACCTCGACCCCGCACTCCGTGCCGACCTCGTCGACACCGCCGAGAAACTCGGCGTCACCCTCTTCGAACTGCTCCTCGCCGCCGTGCACACCCTCCTCCTGCGCTACGGGAACGAGCGCCCCGCCGTCACCGTCGGCCTCGGCACCCGCACCCCGGGCACCGTCGACCGGATCGGCATGCACGCCAACGAGCTGCCCGTGGTCACCACCCCCGAACCGGGCACCCCCTTCGGCGAGTTCGCCCACACGGTCCGCGCCGAACTGCGCAGCTGCTACCCGCACCGCCGGGTCCCCCTGTCCCGCGCCGTCCGGGGCGTGGCGCCCGGCCTCTCCCTCGCCCCCGTCATCCTCACCTACCGCCGCCGGATCGCCCCCGTCACCTTCCCGGGCGTCCGGGCCACCACCGACTGGACGCTGTTCCCCGGCACCGCGCGCGGCGCCCTGCGGCTCCACCTCCTCGACGGTCCGGACCGGCTCCGCGTCCTGCTGATGCACCGTTCGGACCTGCCGTCCCCCGTCCGGGCCGACCGCGTCGGCGCCCATCTGCGCAGGTTGCTCGCCTCGATCGCCGCCGCCCCCGGCACCACGCTCGCCGATCTACCGCTGCTGGACGAGGCGGAACGCGCCCCGTTGCGCGGAGCCGACCCCGCCCCCGACGCCCTCGGCGCGACCCTGCCCGCACTGCTCTCCCGCTCCTTCGCCGCGCACGCCGCACGGCCCGCCGTCACGGTCGGCGAACGGACCCTGAGCTACGCGGAACTGGCCACCGCCGCCACCGGCCTCGCCCAGCGGCTCGTCGCCGCCGGAGTCACCCCCGGCACCGTGGTCGCCGTCTGCGCGGAGCGCTCCGCCGAGATGGTGGCCGCGGTGCTCGCCGTCACCCTCGCCGGCGGCGCCTACCTGCCCGTCGACCCGTCCTACCCGGCTGAGCGCATCGCCCTGGTGCTCGCCGACGCCGGCACTCCGCTCGCGCTCGCCCAGCGGAGCACCGCCCACCTGGTCGAAGGGCACGGCAACACCCTCCTGCTCGACGACCTCTTCACCGGCAACGGGCCCGACGGGCACGACCGGGCGTCCCTGCCGGCGCCCACGCCCGACGACCTCGCCTACCTCATCTACACCTCCGGTTCCACCGGACACCCCAAGGGCGTCGAGGTTCCGCACGCCGCCCTCGCCCACCTCCTGCTGGCCTTCCGCGACACCCTGGCCGCCGGTCGCGACGACGTCTGGCTCGCCGTCACCTCGCTCTCCTTCGACATCTCCGCCCTCGAACTGCTGCTGCCGCTGATCACCGGCGGGCGGGTGGTGATCGCACGCGAGACGGAGACCCGCGACGGCGGCGCCCTCGTCGCCCTGGTCGAGCGGCACGGCGTCACCCACGCCCAGGCCACCCCTTCGGGCTGGCGGCTCCTGCTGGACGGCGGGCTCGACGCCCCCGCCCTCACCGCCCTCAGCGGCGGCGAGGCCCTGCCCCTCGCCCTCGCCCGCCGGCTACGGACCCGCGTCGCACGGCTCTGGAACGTCTACGGGCCGACCGAGACGACCATCTGGTCCACCGCCACCGAGGTGCCGCCCGCGCCCGACGAGGTCACCATCGGCCGACCCATCGCCGGCACCACCGCCCTCGTGATCGACCCGGCCGGGCACCCCGTAGCGCACGGGGTCACCGGCGAACTGGCCCTGGGCGGCGCAGGACTCGCCCGCGGCTACCGCGGCCTGCCCGAGCGCACCGCCGAACGTTTCGTCACCGACCCGGTCACCGGCGCCCGCCACTACCGGACCGGCGACCTCGCGAGGGTCCGGCGCGACGGCGCGCTCGACTGCCTCGGCCGTCGCGACCACCAGATCAAGCTGCGCGGCCACCGGATCGAACTCGGCGAGATCGAGGCCCGCCTCCAGGAACACCCCGCCGTGGCGGCAGCCGCCGTCTCCGTCCGCGGCGGCGACGAGGACCCGACCGGCCGGATGCTCGTCGCGTACCCGGTGTGGCGCCCGGACGTCCCCGTACCGACCGGCCCCGAACTGCGCTCCTTCCTGTCCCGGACCCTGCCGGACGTGATGGTCCCCGGCGTCGTCCACCCGCTGCCGGCCCTCCCGCTCACCCCCAACGGCAAGACGGACCACGTGGCACTGCCCGAACCGGCCCGCGGCAGTACGGAATCCGTGCCGTGCACCGCCTCCCCGAACGACACCGCGGCCCCGGACGACGGATGGGACGAGCTGGCCACCCAGATCGCCGCCATCTGGTGCGAGGTGCTGGACCTCCCCGCCATCGGCCCGCACGACGACGTCATCGACCTCGGAGCACACTCCCTGACCATCACCCAGGTCGCGGCCCGCATCCGGGACCGCCTGGGGGTCGACGTACCGCTGGACGTGTTCTACGAGGAACCCACCACGGTGAGCACAGTGACCGACGCGGTCGTGTTCGAGCTGCTGGCGGAGGAGGCGTGATGGAACCCCTGCCCTCCCCGGAACCCCTGCACTCGACGCCCTCCGCCTCCACGGCAAGGGGCACCGCGACCACGGCAGCCGCACCGTCCGTAGCGGAGGCACGCCCGCCCCGGCGGACGCTCAGCAGCGATCAGCGCGCCCTGCTCGCCCGCCGACTACGGGAACGCGCCGCAGCCGCCCGGCCCACCGGAATCCCGGCCCGCCCCGACGACGAACCCCAGCCGCTGTCCCTCGCCCAAGAGCGGCTTTGGTTCGTCGAGCAACTGACCCCCGGCACCGCCGCCTACGTCCTCCCCACCGCCGGGCGGCTGCGCGGCGCGCTCCGGGCCGAACCCCTCGCCGAGGCACTGCGTCTGATCGCCGTCCGCCACGACACCCTCCGCAGTACCTTCCCCGTCGACGAGGACGGCGCCCCCTGGGTGCGCGTCACGCCCGCCGACGCCTTCACCGTGCCCTGGGACACGCGTGACCTGGCCGGGCTCCCCGCCGAGGAACGGGAGAGCGCCGCCCGCACCGCCGTCGAGGCCGAGGTCGCGCGCCCCTTCGACCTCACGGACGGCCCCCTGCTGCGGGCCCTCCTGCTGCGCCTCGCCGCCGACGACCACGTGCTCGTGATCTGCCAGCACCACCTCGTCGGCGACGGCTGGTCCGCCGGGGTGCTCCTGGACGAACTCCTCACCGGCTACGAGGAACTGTCCCGGGGCGCCGCCCCCGCCCCGCCCCCGCTGCCCGTCCGCTACGGCGACTTCGCCCATTGGCAGCGCCAGCGCCAGAACCTGCCGCAAGCCGACGCCGACCTGCGGTACTGGTGCCGGACCATGACCGGGGTGCCGCCGCTCGACCTCCCCACCGACCGCTCGCGGCCCGTCCTGCCCGGCCCCGGCGGAGCGACCCACACCTTCCGGCTCGACGCCGACACCTACCAGGCCGTGCGCGCGCTCTCCCGGGCCCGGGGCGCCACCCTCTTCATGACCCTGATCGCCGCCTTCCAGGTGGTGCTCGGCCGCTGGTCGGGACAGCGTGACTTCGCCGTCGGCACGCCGTTCGCGGGGCGACCCACCGAGACCACCGAGGGCCTGATCGGCCTGTTCAGCACGATGCTGCCGATCCGGGCCGACCTCGGGACGCCCGAGCCGGGACCCGACACCGCCGACGCCGGCACCGGACCCGCCTTCGGAGTCGTCCTCGACCGCGTCCGCGCCGCGGCCCTCGGTGCCCAGCAGCACCGCGAGACCCCGTTCGAGCGGCTGGTCGAGGCCCTGGACCTGCCGCGCGACCTCGGCCGTCCGCCGCTCTTCCAGGTGTCCTTCGCGCTCCAGAACCACCGCGCCCAGACCGTCCACCCGCACGACCTGGAATGGCGGACCTTCCCCTTCGAGGGCAGCGGCGTCCACCTCGACCTCGGGCTGTACTGCACCGAGTCCGCCGAACCGGGGGCCGGACTCGACGCCTTCCTCACCTACCGCACCGACCTCTGGGACGCCGACACCGTCGCCCGTCTCGCCGGACACTGGCAACGCGTCCTGGCCCGGGCCGCCGCCGACCCGGACACCCCCATCGACGCCCTCGACCTCCTCACCCCCGGCGAACACGACCGGGTCCTGTACGAGTGGAACGACTCCGGCACCGCCCGCCCGGCCGCCGCGACCCTCGCCGACGCCGTCGCCGCCCAGGCGGCCCGCACCCCGGACGAGGTCGCCCTCGTCCACGAGGGCCGCACCCTCACCTACCGTGAACTCGACGCCCGGGCCAACCGGTTGGCCCGGCTGCTGCGCACCACCGGCGCCGGACCCGACCGGCTCGTCGGCGTCTGCCTCGACCAGGGCCTCGACCAGGCCGTCTCCCTGCTCGCCGTGCTGAAGTCCGGCGCCGCGTACGTACCGCTCGACCCCGAGCAGCCCCGTGAACGCCTCGCCCACATGCTGACCGACTCCGCGCCGGTCGCCCTCGTCACCACCTCCGTCCGACGGTCCCTGCTGACCGCGTCCGACGCACCCGTCCTGCTGCTCGACGGACTCGCGGACCGGCTCGCCGCCGTTCCCGACACCCCGCTCGGCGACGGCGACGGCGCGGGACCGGACCACCTCGCGTACGTCATCTACACCTCGGGCTCCACCGGCACCCCCAAGGGCGTGGCCGTGCAGCACCGCCAGGTGCTCACCTACCTCGCCGGCGTACGCCAGCGCTTCGCCGAGGCCGGACTGCCGGACGGCGCCCGCTACGCCCTGCTCCAGTCGCTCGCCTTCGACTTCGGCCTCACCACCCTCTACCTCTCGCTCACCACCGGCGGCAGCCTGCACCTGCTCCCGCCGCGCACCCCCGGCCCGGAGCTTGCGGCCTACCTCGCCGACCGGAACATCGACTGCGTCAAACTCACCCCCTCCCATCTGGCGGCGCTCAGCGCCGAGGTGGACGACGCTGCGGAGCTGCTGCCCCGACGACTGCTCGTCCTCGGTGGCGAGGCGTCCGGCTGGGAGTGGGCGCGAAGGCTCGCGGCGGCGGGAGCCCGTACCGGCTGCCGGGTGATCAACCACTACGGACCGACCGAGGCCACCGTGGGCGCGACCACCCACCTCGTCGACCCGGCCCGGCCCGCGGCCGGACCCACCACCCCCATCGGGCGCCCGCTGCCGGGTGCGCGGGTGTACCTGCTCGACGCCCGCCGACAGCCGGTGCCCGCCGGGGTGCCGGGGGAGTTGTGGATCGGCGGCGACCGGCTGGCCCGCGGTTACCTGGGCCTACCGGAGCTGACGGCCGAACGCTTCCGCGCCGACCCCTTCGCAGCGGACTCCCGCGCGGGCGCCGCACCGGAACCCGAGCGGTCCGGGAGACCCGGGAGAACGGAGAGACCCGAGGCCGCCGGGGCAGACGTCACGCCCCGGATGTACCGCACCGGGGACCTCGCCCGGCACCGCTCTGACGGCACGATCGAATTCCTCGGCCGCGACGACCACCAGGTCAAGATCCGTGGCTACCGGGTCGAACTCGGCGAGGTGGAGGCCCATCTGGCTCGGCTCCCCGAAGTCGCCCAGGCCGTCGCCGCGGCCCGGGGTCCGGCCGGCGAACTCGTCCTCGTCGGCTACCTCGTCCCCGGCGCGGAAGGGCCCCCGCCCCCGGTCGCCGAACTGCGCCGGCTGCTGGCCGAGAAGCTGCCCGACTACCTCGTCCCCTCCCGCTTCGTCATCCTGCCCGACCTGCCCCGGCAGGCCCACGGCAAGGTCGACCGGCGGGCCCTGCCCGAACCCGGCGCGCCCGGCCCCGAAGAGGGCGCCGTCTGGACGGCTCCCGCCACCCCCACCGAGGAGGCCGTCGCCGCCTGCTGGGCCGCGCTCCTCGGTCTCGAACGGGTCGGCGCGCACGACGACTTCTTCGACCTCGGCGGCCACTCCCTGCTCGCCATGCGGATGGTGGCCGCCCTGCGCAAGCTCCTCGGCGCCGAGGCCCGGATCACCCTCATGGACGTCTTCCGGGAACGGACCGTCGCCGCGCTCGCCGCCCTGGCCGACCGGTCCGACTCCGAGCGCGGACCGAGTCGCCTCCTCCACGAACTGACCCCCCGTCAACCCGCCGAGCGGGTCACGCTCTCCCTGGTCTGTCTGCCGTACGGCGGCGGCAGCGCCGTCGTGTACCAGCCGCTCGCCGACGCCCTGCCGCCCGGCGTCGCCCTGCACGCCGTCGCCGTCCCCGGGCACGACCTCGGCATGTCCGAGGAGTCGCTGCCGCTGGAGGAAGTGGCCCGCCGCTGCGCCGAGGAAGTGCTGAGCGGGGTGACCGGCCCGGTCGCGGTGTACGGGCACTGCGGGGTGGGCGCGGCACTCGCCGTCGAGCTGGCGCACCGGCTGACTGCCGCCGGACGGGAGCCCACCGCCGTCTACCTGGGCGGGATCTTCCCCTTCGCCCGGCCCACCGAGGGCCTGCTCGGGCTGCTCGCCCGCTTCTCCGTGCTCGACCGGCGGCGCAGCGGACGGCTCCACCTGAACTGGCTCCGCTCCATGGGCGCCGACCTGGAGGGCCTGGACCCCGAGCAACTGGCCACGATCGTACGGAACGTGCGGGAGGACTCCCGCGCGGCCGAGGCGTACTTCACGGAGCAACTCGCGCGGCCCGCACCCGCGTTGGCTTCCCCGGTGGTCTCGGTGATCGGCTCCGCGGACCCGGGTACCGAGTTCCACCGCGAGCGGTTCCGGGAGTGGGGCTTCGTCGGCTCCACCACCGCGGTCGCCGTACTCGACGAGGGCGGCCACTACTTCCTCAAGCACCGCGCCGAGGAACTGGCCGAGATCGTCACCACGGTCCACCCGGCGGTCGCGGTCCCGGACACCACAGCAAGCACCGCGGACCCGGAGCCCGACGCCACCGCCCTCACCCGCGACCGCCGTCCCGCGCGCGCCACCTGGTGGCTGGACGGAGTCCACCACGCCCGCGCCACCGCGGAGCGTCCCACCGCCCCGGCGACCCGTCGCGACACGCGCCGCTTCGTGGCGGTCGCCGCCTCCCAGACGATCTCGCAGACCGGTTCGGCGCTGACCGAGTTCGCCCTGCCGCTGTGGATCTACCTGTCGACGGACTCGGTCGCCTGGTTCGGCCTCTTCGCCGTCCTCGGCATCGTGCCGGGGCTGTTGGCCGCCCCGGTCCTCGGCAGCCTGGTGGACCGTGTCGACCGCCGCCGGGTGATGCTGGCCTCGACCCTGGTCTGCGGCACCTCGGAGGCGGTGCTCGCGCTGCTCCACGTGTTCGGGACCCTGCGACCCTGGCACGTCGGGATACTGATGGCGATCCTCTCCGTCTCCCTCACCGGGCAACGGCTCGCCTTCCAGTCGGCGATCCCGCAGCTCGTCCCGAAGCGCTACCTGGGCCACGCCAACGGCGTCGTACAGATCTCCGGCGGCATCGCCCAGGTGGTCGCACCGCTCGCGGCGGTCGGCCTGCTCGCCGCCGTCGGACTGGGCGGCGTGCTGCTGATCGACGTGGTCAGTTACGTGGTGGCGGCGACGATCCTGCTGGTCGTCCGCTTCCCGCGCACGCTGGCCGCCAGGCGGCGCGAAACCCTGAAGCAGGAGATCACGGCCGGGTTCCGGCTGGTCTGGCGCAGGCCCGGATTCCGGGCGATGCTGGTCTTCTTCGCCGTGCTCAACCTCTTCCTGCCGGTCCTCTTCCAGCTCGTCCCGCCGCTGGTGCTCGGCTTCTCCGGGCTCGGCACGGTGGCCACGGTCTCCCTCGCGGGCGGCATCGGCGCCATCACCGGCGGGCTGACGATGGGCGTCTGGGGCGGGCCCCGTCACCGGCGGATGCGCGGCATGCTGCTCGTGATGCCGGTGCTCGCGTTCTTCAGCGTCCTGACCGGGCTGCGGCCCGACCTGCTGGTGGTCTGCGCCGGCGTGTTCGGCATGTCCGCGTCCCTCTCGCTGCTCAACGGAATCTATCTGACGATCATTCAGGTCAAGGTTCCGCAGCGGTTCCACGGCCGGGTGATGGCGCTGAACCAGCTCGTCGCCTGGTCCACGCTGCCGGTCGGCTTCCTGCTGATCGCGCCGTTCGGCAGCCACTACCTGGAGCCGCTGATGGCCGCCGGCGGTGGTCTCGCCGACACCGCGGGCGCCGTCCTGGGCACGGGCGACGGCCGGGGGATCGGGCTGCTCTACGTCCTGCTCGGGGTCGCGATCCTGCTCCTGGGGGCGGTATCGCTGCGGGTGCGGGCGTTGGCCCGGTTCGACCGGGAGGTGCCGGACGCGCAGGCGGACGACTTGGTCGGCCTGGCCGCCCTCACCTCCGACCGCCCCGCCGCCGAGGCCCGCCCCGCGCGGACCTCCTGAGCGAACGGCCGGGGCGCGAGGGACGGGGTGACGAGTACGGGGTCGGCTGCAGAGCGGCGGGCGACCCCGTGCCGTTGTGTACCGCACGGCGCCGTGGGCAGGATCGACCACACGGGGATGACGGTAAGGGCGGGAATCGGCCGGGGGGTTGCCCGTCCTGCGTGCAGAGGAGCGGCATGGACATCGGGGTCTTCCTCCCCATCGGCAACAACGGCTGGCTCATCTCGAAGAGCTCTCCGCAGTACATGCCGACCTTCGAACTCAACAAGACCATCGTGCAGCGGGCCGAGGAACACGGACTGGACTTCGCCTTGACGATGATCAAACTCAGGGGTTTCGGCGGCGAGACGGAGTTCTGGGACCACTGCCTGGAGTCGTTCACCCTCACGGCGGCCCTCGCCGCCGTGACGGAGCGGATCAGGCTCTACGCCTCCGCACCCGTCCTCGCCCTGCCCCCGGCGATGGCCGCCCGGATGGCCGTGACCATCGACGCGATCGCCCCGGGCCGGGCCGGCGTCAACATCGTCACCGGCTGGGCGCCCGCCGAGTACGCGCAGATGGGCCTGTGGCCCGGAGACGAACACTTCACCAACCGCTACGCGCGGGCCGTCGAGTACGTCACCGTGCTGCGGCAGCTGTGGAGCGAGGGCACGAGCAACTTCACGGGCGAGTTCTACACGATGGACGACTGCGTCCTGTCGCCGCGCCCGGCGAGCGGGCACATCAGTCTGCTCGCCGCCGGGCAGAGCAGCACGGGGATGAAGTTCGCCGCCGAGCACGCCGACGGGAACTTCATCCTGGGCAGTGGGGTCAACACCCCCCGCGCACTCTCCGCAGCCACCGCCACCCTCGCCGACCACGCACGCACGGCCGGCCGTGACGTCGGAGCGTTCGCGCTGTTCATGATCATCGCGGATGAGACCGACGCGGCTGCGCAGGCGAAGTGGCAGGACTACCACGACAACGCCGACCTCGCGGCGCTGGGCTACGTGGTGGAGCAGACGGCGACGGACGAGTCCGCCGACGGGGCGTCGACCGCGAAGATCGTGGCACTCCCCGAAGGCGCCGTGAACCTCAACATGGGAACCCTCGTCGGGTCCTACGCGACCGTTGCGCGCATGCTCGACCAGATCAGCGAGGTGCCCGGCGTCAAGGGGGTCATCCTCGTCTTCGACGAGTTCCTCGAAGGCGTGGAGGACTTCGGCACGCGAATCCAGCCACTCATGAAGTCCCGTACCTCCGTCACGGGGCAGCTGGCCGAGGGAGACCGGAGCGCGTAGCCCCTTGCTGAAGGCGGCCGAGGGGTGCAGCGCGGCCCGGACCGCCTGAACTCCTGGCAGGTCGCAGCGTGGTGGGGGCCAGCCCGGGGGAGTGTCGATGGTCGAGTTTCGGTCATCGGTGAGGTCGAGGACAACGGGATTCGGATCTTCCGTCTCTTCTCCGCCGGGAGCGGCGAGCGGGGGCCGTCCCCGGCCTCTCACCCCCGACCCCGCAGCGCAGGGAGTCAATCTTGTTCTCCAGCAAACGCCCGGGGCGCGGTGCGATCACCGTCACCGCGGCCCTGGTGGCGACTGCACTCGTCGCCGGAACGACCAGTACGTCAGCCTTCGCGGACACCGGAACCGCCGGGAGCGGACCGGCCACCGGCAGTGCCGGTGCCGGACTCCGCTGGGTCACCCTGATCACCGGGGACCGGATCGGGGTGGACGCCCGGGACCGGGTCGTCTCCGTCGAGCGCGGCGAGGGCCGGGCGAAGGTGTCCGTTCGGAGTTGGACCGAGCGGGGGAGCACCTACGCCGTCCCGGCCGATGCCGAGCGGCTGATCATCGCAGGGCGGCTCGACCGGCGGCTCTTCGACGTCACCGCGCTCAGCAGCCCCGAGAGCCGACGGGCCTACCGCGACGGCCTGAAGGTCATCGTCGAGTACGAGGGCGCGTCAGCGGCCGGAGCCCGTGCGGGAGTCCGTACCGATGCGAAGTTGGCGCGCACGCTGCCGTCGATCAACGCGGACGCGGTGACCGTCCCGAAGCAGGACGCGGGCGGGTTGTGGGCCGTCCTCACCGGAGCCGGAGCCGGAGCCGGAGCCGGGGGCGGGGGCGGGAGCGCCCGGGCCAGCGGGAACGTTCCGGGGATCGAGCGGGTCTGGCTGGACGCGGTGTACACCGCGAACCTGGACACGAGCGTGGGCCGGATCGGTGCCCCGAAGGCGTGGCAGTCCGGGTACGACGGCAAGGGCGTCACCATCGCGGTCCTGGACAGCGGGGTCGACGAAACCCATCCGGACCTGGCGACGCAGGTGATCGGGGCGGCGAACTTCACCTCCTCCCCGGACACCAAGGACCGGCACGGGCACGGCACGCACATCGCCTCGATCGCGGCCGGTACCGGTGCCAAGTCCGGCGGCAAGTACCAGGGCGTCGCCCCCGGGGCCAAGATCCTCAACGGCAAGATCATGAACGACATGGGGACCACGGAGTCGGGGACCATCGCCGCGGTCGACTGGGCCGTCGGACGGGGCGCCGACATCGTCAGCATGAGCTTCGGCTCCGGTGACACCCCGGAGGTCACCCCGCTCGAAGCCCACATCAACCGGGTGTCGAAGGAGAAGGGCGTCCTCTTCACCGTCTCCGCCAGGTCGGCCCCGCCCACGCGGGGGTAGCTCGAGGTCAACGCCAGCCGTGGGTCCGTTGGCGTCGTCGGCCCCGCCCACGCGGGGGTAGCTCCTCGCTCCGAAGCCGCGCCAGCAGCCTCTTAGAGGTCGTTTTCATCACTAGTGCGGTGTTATCAGCGCCTTTGCGCCCACTGGGGTGCTGATGCTGGTGGGACTGTCGGGTCCGTTCTGGCTTTCTGAGGCTGAGGGTGTGGTGTCCGAGACGGAAGTCGGCTTGCGCCTGTCT
>NZ_JBHXEN010000072.1:0-36053 GCF_042724695.1 Streptomyces sp. NPDC127068
TTGTTTGTTTTTTTTTTTTTTTATCTCTGGTTTGGGCGCCCCGGCGGGCCGCGGTGGGGGGGTTGCCCCCCCGCCCGGCCCCCCCCCACCCCCGTACCCTGTGCGGCGCCGCGAACGGCGCCGCAGGGGCCCGGGCCCACCCCCGTGTCGGCCCGGACGGTCCTTGGCCGCTGGTCAGTCGGTGACCGGGATCTTCCCGTCGCCGTCCGAGGCGTTGCCGCCCGAGGTGTTCTGCGAGGCGTTCCGCGCAGCGTTCTTCAGCAGCGCCCCGAGGTCGACGCCGGTCGTGGCGCTGAGCAGTTCCACGCCCTGGGCGACGTTGTCGGCCACGGTCCGCGACAGCTGCCCGGCGCCGTCCGTGGAGATGACGGTCATCTTCTCCACCGCGCTCAGCGGCTCGGACGCCTTGCCGACGACCTCCGGCAGCACCTGGACCAGCATCTGGAGGACGGCGGCCTCACCGTACTGGGCGAACGCATCCGCCTTCTTGCGCATGGCGTCGGCCTCGGCGGTCCCCCGGGCGGTGATCGCGTCGGCCTCCGCCTGTCCCTCGATCCGCACCGCCTCGGCCAGCGCCGCACGCTGCGCCTTCTCACCCTCACCGGTTAGCCGCGCCCGGTCGGCCGCGGCCTCCGCCTCCTTGACGAGGCCGACCCGTCGGGCTTCCGCCTCCTGCTCCGCCTGGTACCGGGCGGCGTCGGCGGGCTTGCGGATCTGGGTGTCGAGTTCGCGGTCGGTGAGCGCGGCCTGGCGGGCGGCGACCTTCTCTTGCTCCGCGAGGACCTCCTGACGGCGTGCCGCCTCGGCGAGCGGACCGGCCGCATTGGCCTGCGCGGCTGCCTCGTCCGTCTGCGCCTTGATCTCGGCCTGCTTCAGGTACAGGGTCCGCTGGGCCACCGCGATCTCCTCCTCCGCCTTGAGCCGCGCCTGTTCGGCGGCCCGTCGGGCGACGGCCTCGGCGATGTCCGCCTCCTGCTTGGCGCGGGCGGCCTCGGGGCGACCCAGGTCCTCCAAGTAGGAGCCCTCGGTGGTGATGTCCTGGATCTGGAACGCGTCCAGCACCAGGCCCTGTCCGGACAGGCTCGCCTCGGCCTCCTCGGCGACCTGTCCGGCGAACGCGGCCCGGTCCCGGATGATGTCCTCCACCGACATCCGGCCCACGATCGAGCGCAGCGCGCCCGACAACACCTCCTGGGTGAAGCCGACGATGCCGTCCTGCTGGGCGAGGAACCGCTGGGCGGCTGCGCGAATCGAGTCCTCGTTGCCGCCGACCTTGACGATCGCGACCCCTTCCAGGTTGGCCTTCACCCCGCGCAGCGTCACCGCGCCGCGCACCGAGATCGGGATGTGCCTGCTGGACAGGTCGAGGGTGAACTTCTGCTGGACGAACGGCACCACGAACACGCCGCCGCCGACCACGACCTTCTGGCCGCTGTTGTCGGTGAAGACCTGACCGGTGCTCGGGTCGGTGGACTGCTTGCCGCGCCGCCCGGTGACGATGAACGCCTCGCTGGGCCCGGCGACCTTGTACCGGGTGATGATCACCAGGCCGAGCAGAACGAGGAGTACGACGACTCCGATGACGGCGATGACTACTGGGCTCATGGAAGATCCCCCCTGCCCTCCGGGGACGGCAGTTCGCGTGAATGGGACGACTAGGGCGACGAAGCAGATGGAGTAGGTGAAGCAGATGACGCGGGTGGTGACGGAAGGAGGCCGAGGGGGACCCCGGAGCGGCTCAGTCCTCGCCCTCGCGGACCGGACGGACCACCACGGAGGTGGCGGTGGGCGCCGATTCGACCCAGACCTCGGCGCCCCGCTCGACGGCGACCGCGCTGCGGGCCGCGTACTTCGTGGGTTGGCCGGCCAGCCGGAGCAGGACCTCGCCGTAGCCGCCGACGGGGATCGCCGTGACCACCTGGCCCGTGCTGCCGAGCAGGTCCTCGGCGCGGGGCGCGGGCGGGGTGTGCTCCCGCATCAGGGCCCGACTGAACCGGGCGGTCAGCCACCCCGCGCCGGCTCCGGCCGCCACGCCCACGACGGTGGCGGGCACGACCCCCAGACCGGTGGTGCCGAGGACGATCGCCCCGCTGAAGCCGAGCATCGACACGAATCCGGCGATCACCGGGAGGGACAGCAGACCGTCGAAGACCCCGTCCAGCGCGCTGAACGAGTCGAAGAGCCCTTCCAGGAACCCGTCGAAGACCAGCGCGAACGCCAGCAGGACGAGACCGGCGATACCCAGACCGAGGAACCACTGCATGCCCGGGCCTCCCCCCTTGTACGACGCGCCCTGGCCTGCACCATGTTCGCACGAGTGTGCGCCTTCGTTCATTTCCGGATTACGGCAATCTTTACGCGTTCTTGATGCCTGATCTGACGGCTCGTCGCCCCGGAGTCGGGAACGGCTCCGCTCAGCCCCCGCCGCCGGGCACCGGAGCGCCCGTTCGCGGGCGACGGCCCAGCAGCTCGGCGAGGCCGCGCCCGGTGGCCGCGAGCACCACCCGGTCCTCGGGACGGAGCACGTATCCGGGATGCAGGTCCCACACCAGTCCGGGAGAGGGGTCGCCCGAGGGGTGGGGGACGACGCCCTCCGACCGTTCCCGTCCGTCCGGACGTTGCTCCGGGCCTCCCGTCGAGGTGTCCAGGGCGAGCACCCGCCAGGCCCCCGGGCGAAACGTTTCGGCGAGGGTGCGACCCTCCAGGGGGGCGAGACCCGCGACGGTCACGGCGGCGATCAACAGCACCTTGCGCTCCACCGGCACCGCTCCGAGGATCTGTCGGCCCATCATCGCCCCGGCGAACGCGGGTGCGGCGAGGTAGGACACGCTGCGGCTGCGGGTGAGGGCGCGCGGATGGGCGGCCCGCAGGGTGCGGTACACGGCGGTCGCGAAGTCGTCGTCGTACAGGCGCATCACGACCCGTAGTTCCGGGTCGACCGAGCGGGCGTACAGGGCCGCTTCCAGGTTGGTGGTGTCCACGCTGGTGAGCGCGAGCAGCGAGTGGGCCCGGTGGATCTTCGCCGCCTCCAGGACGCCCTCTTCGGTCACGTCACCGAGGACCACGGGCACCCGCAGCCGTCTGGCCAGCGCCATCCCGCGCGCATCCGGGTCGGACTCGACGCAGACCACGGGGATGTCGAGCTCCCGCAGTCGGGCCAGGACCCGGGTGCCGATCTTGCCGAGACCGAGCAGGACGACGTGTCCCGAAAGGCCCCGCGGCGGACGGCGGGTCACCACTCCGCTGCGGAAGGTCCCGAGGGCTTCGAGGACCGCCGCGAGCAGCACCGGCAGCAGGAGCAACCCGACGAACCCGGACAGCAGTTGGAGGACCTGACGGAACGTCGACTCCCCTATCGCGGGCTCGTTGATGGAGAACAGGTCCAGCAGGGTCAAGTACACCGCGCGCAGGGGGTGTTCCCCGGTGGTGAACACGGCGGTGACCGCGAGGGCGACCACTCCGAGGACGATCCCGACGAACGACCAGCGCAGTCGCGGCGAGAGCAGCGAGCCGAGCGGGCGGCTCCGGCTGACGGGCTGGGCCGGGCCGGAGTACGACACGGTCTCCAGCACGATCCTGCCGCGCCCGTCCGCCGCGGTGACGCTCGCCTCGTCCGGCAGCAGTTGGGGCAGCGCCGTGCCGGGCCCCTGGGTGTCGGTCGCGGCATCGCTGAGCAGGGCCAGGGTGCACAGGGCGGAATCGCCGGGAACGGCCGCCGAACGTTCCGCGGCCCGCAGCAACACCCCGTGCGCCTGGACGACCTTGCTGCTTCCCGCGACGGCCGCCGCCGTGAGCGCGGGCGCGGCCGTGTCGGCGTCGGACAGGATCGTGGTCGACGCGTCGAACTCATGCGGGTCGACGCCCGGGGAGGCGAGGGCGGCGGCCTGGTCGAGCACGTCCTCCAGGTACTGGCCGAGCCGGCGGTTGTACAGCCGGATCACCAGCCGCAGCCGTGGGTTGAGGCGCCGGGCGGCCAGGGCGGCGCGGATGTTGGTCTCGTCGTCGTCATGCACCAGGGCGAGGGCGGCGGCGCGTTCGACGCCGGCTTCCGCGAGCACCTCGTCCGTGAGCTCGGCCGCTTCCAACTGGGGTGCGGGGGTGGCTGGTTCGCCGTTCCCGTTGCTCCCGCCGTTCCCGTTGTTCCCCGTGCTCCCGGTGGCGCGTTGCACCGCGGCGGACACCCGCCCGAACAGCGCGGACGCCCGGGCCCGGCCCACGACCGGCGGGCCGGGGGCCTGTCCGGCGGGCGGGACCACGAGCGTGACCTGTTCGCCGTACACGCTCCGCAGTTCGGCGGCGAGCCGTCGGGCCAGGGCGTCGTCCCCGCAGACGACCATGTGCTCGGCCGCGGTGGGGGGAGTGGGGAGGGGCAGTGCAGACATGGTCCGTAAGACTGCCGTACGCCGCGCGCGGTTTCACCGGACGAGCGGTTGCTTCAGCCGCCCCGCTGCCCGCGGCACCGGGTGGACGCCGAAGGAGCGAGCGCCCGGGCGCTCACTCCTTCGGCGCCACCGACCTGAGGGTGGGGCGCCGGGTGGCCCGCGCGGACGACAGCAGGACGTGCATCCGCTCGGTGACCTGGGCGAGGTCGTCGGCGGGCCGGTGGAACGGCAGTCGCACGTCCTCCTGGCTGCCCAGCCGTTCGAGGCGCAGGGTCAGACCGTGCCGGTCCAGGGCGAGCGGTTGCACCCGAACGACCTCGGCCAGACTCTCCGGGTCGAGGAGTCGGGTCAGCCACTCCACCGCGTCGGCGTGCGCGTCCGCGAGATGGGTCAACAGCCGGGACTCGGCGGTGGCGAGCGGGTCGGGCTCGGCCCGGGCGAAGTCGGCGATGTCGATGCCGATGTGACCGGACGGGACGTGCAGCACCGCGCAGGCGGGCTGGAACACGAGGTGGTCACCGTCCTGGACGAACCGTCCGGACATCCACAGCCGTGAGCGGATACGCTCACGGACGGGCACCGGTGCCGGGTCGGAGAACTCCAGCAGGGCCGTCGGCTCGCCCCGTGGGGCGCAGACCGCGGCCGCGGTGAGGGCGCTGTCGGCCGGCACGCAGAGCCGGACGGTACCGTCGGCGGCTACGGAGTGCGCGCCCACCAGCTCCTCGTGGCAGTGGTCCGTCGTCACCGCGCAGGACCACGCGGCGGCCAGGACCGAACGGGCACGTTCCGCCGCGGTGGGTGCGGTCGTGCGGTCCGGGCGGACACCCATTTCGTACCTCCAGTGTTAGGTAAGCCTTGCCTAACCTAGCTGAAACTGGGGGGAAGGGCCACCGGGCGCGCCGGGGAGGTCGTCCACGGTCACTCGGATGTGCGGGGCCCGTACGAGTGCGGTCGGGGTGTTCCGCGGTCCGTCGGAGTGCGGTGGCCGTGCCCGTAGGACGTCCTAATGGCTCTTCGTGACCGGTGTCCGAGGTGGGGATCCGGGCGGGACGCGCCCATCGGGGAGGTCACTTGCCGCAAAGGTGGGGGAATTCCTCCGTACCTCTCATGGACGGATGTTCCTCCCCGTTCATTGCGTGTTGCTGTGATTCTCGACGGGCGATATCGCTCGCACCCCGAGGGGAAAGGCGCCGCCGGTCTGGTGTGGGGCTTCCCCGGGCTTCCCCGGGCGGAAGGAATCCGGCCGATTGCGCGGGCGCTCCTATTCGGCCAATGGGCCTGGAAAAGGAGGGGGATTCCGCCTGATTCCCGGGTCGTGCGGGTGGGTAGGCCGCGCAGGTCCGTTACTTCTCGCCACTGTTTCAATACGCAAGGTTACCGAAATGCAGGGGGTCGACGTGAACTTCGGCGCAGGACTCGGCAGACTCACCGACGCCGAACGGATGCCCCGCCGATCCACGGGTCATGCCTCTCCGAGCGGAAGGATGCACGCAATGGTGGACAGTGCGCGCAACACCCCCTTCGGGACGTGCGAGGCGGTCATCCCGGGAACGGGCCGCCCCGTCGGTTCCCGAGGCGCGACCGGCACGGGCGGTGCCGGGCGCGTCCGCCCGCGGAGCGGTGCGGCGGCACCGAACCGCGGGCGGGTCAAACGGCCCGGAGCCGTCGGAGCGCGAGCTCCGAGGGCCGTACGGCTCGGACTGCCCGCGGCGGAACGCACGTTCGGCGACGACCAGGTGAGGAGCGCCCGAGGGGCGCTCACCCTCACCCACTAGACCGGGACCTGGCGCGGTCGACACCTGCCTGTGGGGGGCGGGTCCGACCGCCCGTGTGGGGGGTCCCAGTGGGGGACCGGCCGGATGGAGGAGCCACCTCCGTCCGGCCGGTCGTGCGTCACCCGAGCGGCGGGTCGCCCTCGGTCGGACGGACGCCGATGACGACCGTCGCCGGTGGCTCGTCGCACTCCTGCACCCGCGCTCCGAGGCCCGCCCGTCGGAACGCCGCCACCGCGTGCGGCGCTTGCGTCCCGCTCGTCTCCACGAGCAGTACCCCGTTCGGACCCAGCCAGTACGGTGCCCCGACGGCCACCCGCCGCAGTACGTCGAGTCCGTCCGCGCCGCCGTCGAGAGCGACCAACGGTTCGTGGTCGCGCGCCTCGCCCGGGAGCAACGCCACCTCGCCGCTCGGCACATAGGGGACGTTGGCGATCAGCACGTCGACCCGGCCGCGCAGTGCCGCGGGCAGGGCGTCGAACAGGTCGCCCGTCAGGACGCGCCCGCCGCGGGGTTCCACATTGCGCCGGGCGCACCGCACCGCCGTCGGATCGATGTCCGAGGCCACGAGTTCCGCTCCCGGCACGGCGGTGAGCACTGCCGCCCCCACCGCACCCGACCCGCAGCACAGGTCGACCACCACGGGAGGGGCGGGGAGACGCCGTGAGGTGAGGGCGACCGCGCAGGACGCCAGGAACTCCGTACGGCGCCGCGGGACGAACACTCCGGGCCCTACCGCGATCCGCAGACCGAGGAACTCGGCCCAACCGAGGACGTGTTCGAGGGGCGGGCCGGACGCCCGGCGGGCAGCCATGGCCGTGGC
Organism: Streptomyces sp. NPDC127068; assembly: GCF_042724695.1. Taxonomy (NCBI): domain Bacteria; kingdom Bacillati; phylum Actinomycetota; class Actinomycetes; order Kitasatosporales; family Streptomycetaceae; genus Streptomyces; species Streptomyces sp. NPDC127068. The sequence continues at coordinate 6,978 of NZ_JBHXEN010000072.1, forward strand.
CTCGTCCGGTGTACGGGCGGTGGCCAGGATGAGGCGCGCCTCGTCCTCGGCGAACACGCAACCCGCGGCGCGCAGTCCGGCCGCGAGTTCCGCCACTCGCGGGGGAACCGGCGCATCGGGCGATGCGGGGTCCGGAGCGGACACGGGGGCGATGCCGGCGGCGGAGGGAACGGAGGACACGGGGGGAACGGGCATGAGCACAGGAACCTTTCGGGCGTCGAAAGGGTGCTCGTGCGGAACCCGGCGCTGCGCTAGAGGTGGTGTACCGGGCGGCCGACAGATGAGAGCACCCTGCCTGGACGGACAGAAATGGGTCTCACCTCCCCGGTGGGCGCCAACGCGGACACGCGCACTTTACCCGAGCGGCTCCGAGGCGGTACACCGAGTTCCGCGCGGTCGTAGGTAGTGCTCGGCGGCCAGCGCCGCCTCACGCGCGCTGCGTCGCCCCATCAACACGCACAAGGTGTACGCGGTGTCCTCGAACCGTCCTCGGACGGTCCCGTTGGACGGATTGGCGAGCATCAGGCGTTCCCACGCCCGGTATCGCTTGAGCAGGGTGTCGACCTGCGGCTTGTCCGGCAGCAGCATCGTGTCTCCCACCTCCAGACTGGGCCCGTGCCGCTCGCGGTCGTGCGGTGGCCCCATCCTCACCCGGGGGAGCGCGGTCCTCCTGTCGGGCGGGGCGAGGATGTGCTCCTCCCGCTCACCGACGCCTGTGCGGCGAGGACTTCGCCGTCACCCGGACGCCGCCGTTCGACACCCGTTCCGAGCTGCGGGAACGCGCTCGTGTTGCACGAGTGGAGCAACGCCCGCAGGCTGGAGGCAACCCAGCAGACACCACCGCTCACGCTTCGTGTCCGGTGCTCGGCCGAACGGGCGACGGGCACGGTGGGGGAGCGGTGCGGGGAGAGGAGTCGACACCATGACCGTCCCCCGACCCTGCTACTACTGCGTGGAAGTGGAAGCGAGCCCGGAGCGGGGCGCCCATGTGCGGCGCATCCTCGCCGCCCACCTTGCGCACTGGGCGCTCGACCACCAGGTGGAGCCGGTGTGCGGGGGTGTCGGTGAACTGTTCGCCAATGTCGTCGAGCACACCGAGGACACCACCGCCATGGTGGAACTCTGCTGGACCGGACGGCACCTGATCGCCTCGGTGGCCGACCGGGACCACCGCCGGCCACGCCTGCTCGGCGCCCGGCGCGGCGGTCTCGCGAAGGTGGCCGCACTGAGCGACGGCTGGGGGAGCTGGCGGACCCCGGGCGGCGGCAAGGTGGTGTGGTTCTCGCGTCGGGTGGAGTCGGCGGAGGGCCTGCCGCTCGTCCGCCCCGGGCCGACGCCCGCCCTGGGAGCGAACCGACGGCGCCCCGGAGGCGGCCTCCTGCCGACGTCCCCGGAGCGCCGCGCGACCGCCGTGGAACCGGCTCCAAGCCCGTTGGCGGCCTGAGGCCTTGCCCGGTCGGCGCCCGCCGTCACCAGCTCCCGGTCAGCGCCCGCCGTCCACCAGTCGGGCGACCGTGTCGCGCAACCAGCCCCACGAGGCTTCGGTGTCCGCCGAACGGCCGTGCGGGGCGCGGAACACGTCCAGGAAGGCGCACAGGTCGTCCAGGTCCCAGCGCAGCCGGTACGCCTCCAGGGCGGACGGGACGGGGGTCCGTCCGCTCTCCTCGGCCCAGACGGTCAACGCTTCGGCGTCGAAGCCGCCGTCCTCCCGGACCGCCACGTGCCACAGGTCGCGTTCCGGGACCGCAAGGCCACAGGTGTCCCAGTCGACGAGGCGGAAGCCGCCGTCCGGACCCCACAGGAGGTTCCCCGGATGGGGCTCGCCATGGGTCACGACCAGCGCGCCGGCACCGGTCGCAAGGGCCGCCACCCGGCGGTCGAACTCCTCCAACCTGCGGCGCAGTCCCGCAGCCCGCTCCTGGACCAGCTCCCGGGCGGGTCCCGCGAACGGGCCGTCCGCCCAGCCGTCGTCCGCACCGCGCAGCACGGCCTCCAACCGGCGGCGCCCCGGTAGCCCCGGCGGCAGCACGGGTGCCGCGGCGGGCGGAGCGGACCGGTGCAGGGACGCCAACACCCGCATGACGTCCACCCGTTCCTGAGCCGTCAGCCGCTGACCGAACTCACCCGACGGCGCGTCGACCCAGGGCTGCACGCTCAGGGCGTACCGTTCCCCGAGTCGGTGGAGGCGGGCGCCGTCCAGGGTCGGCAGCGGCGCGAGCACCGGGGCGAGGCCCGCGGCGCTCAGTGCGCCCGCCGTGTCCATCGCTGCGAGCAGCCCCTCGTGGGCGGCGGTGGTCCCCTCCCCGCAGTACGGCTTGTTCGCCAAGTCGGCCACGGTCAGGAACCAGCGCCGCCCCGCGTCGTCCCGTGCACTCCAGTGGTAGTCGCCGAAGCCGACCGGCGCATAGGTCAAGGAGACGGCTCGCACCCCCCAGCTCAGCAGTGCCTCCCGCAGTGCGGCTTCCTTCACATCGGCAGGTAGATCGTGCATGCGGCGAGCCTAGGCGCCCTCCGGGACGGGCATCCGATGTGACGGCAGTGCCGCGCCCGGCCCGCGCCTCCGCCGGGCGGGCCGGGCGGTCGGGCTCAGTGGGGCTGCGGGGCGGGTTCGATGATGAACACCGGGATGTCCCGCTCCGTCTGCTCCTGGTAGACGGCGTAGTGCGGGAACACGGCCACGGCCCGCTCCCACCACAGGGCTTTCTCCTCGCCGGTGACTTCCCGGGCGACCATGTCCTGGCGCACGGGCCCGTCCTGGAGCTCCAGCCGGGGGTCGGCGAGGAGGTTGTGGTACCAGACGGGATGCTTGGGGGAGCCCCCGTAGGACCCGACCGCCGCGTACCGCCCCTCGTGCTCCACCCGCATCACGGGCGACTTGCGGAGCTTGCCGCTCTTCGCCCCGACGGTGGTGAGCACGACCACCGGCATGCCCTGGATCGTCGTGCCCTCGGTCCCGCCCGAGCTCTCGTACAGCTCCACCTGGTCGCGCACCCATGCGGTCGGAGTGGGCTGGTACTCACCTGTCAGCGGCATGCCGTGTCCTGTCGGTCGACTGCGGTCGGTTCCCCCCTCAACATCGTCCGTCCACCGAATCATCCCCACGACCCCGTCCGTTCCCCCGGCCGGGTCAATCCGGAGCGGTTCCCAGGGCCGCCGAGATCCGGACTTCGGCCGAGCCCGGATCGACCGTCCAGCGCTGGGCCGCCGAACGGTCACGGACCTTCACCACCACATCGGCACCCGCCTCGGGCGTCGTGGGCGTGAGCGCCAGATCGTCCTTCCAACGCGGCACCAACTGCCCCTGGACGGTGAGGTCGTAGCGCACGTCCGTGCTGTGGTCCGGATCGCGACCGGCACAGTGGCCGAGGGCCGCCACGCCCTCCTGCGCGTGCGAGTCGAGACACAGGCCCGGGTCGGCTCCGCTGCGGAGCAGCCCGTCGCCCTCGTACGACCACTGCTGGGTCCGTCGGTTCGCACACGGCAGCAGGGTGGCCCGGGCGCCGACGAGCGGATGCCGGCCGACCACGTCGAGGCAGAGCCCGGCCGCGAGGTTGCGGAGTTCCCCGCGCAACGCCCCCACCGGTCGGACGGTGTCGGTGGAGGGAGTGGTCCCGTGGTCGGACGACCCGGGCGCCGTCGAGGTCCCGGCGGAACGCGTGGGCGGCGCTCCGGGCAGCGCGGAGCCCACCGCGCCGCCCCCGCCCCCCGGCCACAGGGCCGCCGTCAGGAGGGCGGCGGTCAGTACCGCCCCGCCGACCGCGGCGCCGGCGAGCAGGCTCCTGGCCGGGTGCGGGCCGTCCCCCGTCGGGGCGCCGTCCGCGGGCTTCGGCGCCCTGCCGTGCGCCCGGTGGCGACCCGTGCGCGGTGGCCGTGCGTCCTCGGTGGCCCCCTCGCGCGGCCCCTCGGTGGGGAAGGGAGCGTGCGAAGGCGGCAACGGCGGGGCGGTGGGCTGGTGGTGCCGACCGTGTCGGAGGGACAGATAGGCGGCGGCGTGGTCGACGAGCACGGACTCCACCAGGAGCGCGCCGGGTTCTTCGGCCGCCCGCCGGAGGTGCGCGTCGACCGACCGGCAGTGCCCGCACTCCCGCAGGTGCGCGTCGACCTCCGGGGGGAGCGGGGCGCCCTGGCGGGTCAGGACGTCGCGCAGGCGGAGGTGCTGACGGCACTCCCGGCTGGTGGTGAGGGTGAGGTACGCCTCGGCGAGCGACGCCATAAAGTCCCGCCGGGCGCCGTTCAGTTCGTTCGCCGCCCCGCCGGGGTCGAGGGACAGCAGGGCGGCCGGAACGGACAGCGGTTCGCCCTCGACCTCCGTGTGCCAGAGCAGGTGTTGGGCGGGGCGCGACAGGGCACCGAACGCCCGGTCCACGAGGGGCCGCGGCCGATCCGGTTCGTCCTCCGGTCGTTCCCCGGCCGAGTCCCGCACCGCGAGGAGCAGCCGGGGCCTCAGCGCCAGGTGCGTCCCGGGAGCGGTCGGCGCGTCGAGGACCGCGTCGAAAGCGGCTGCCGCCAGGGCGGGAGCCGCGCCCGGTGTCGCCCCGGCGCAGAGCACGGCGTAGTCGTGGACGGCTTCCCCGTGGCGGCTCAACAAGGCCGCGCGGCTGCGGGATCCGTGGCCGTCCGCCGACCGCACGGCGGCCACGAGCTCGACGTCGGACCCACCGGGTTCCGTGACCGCGTGTGGTCTTCGGTTCGGTCGGGGTGGAAGGGGGAGGGGCAACAGAGGGTCTTCCTTCCGGGGCGTACGCGGCCCCGCACCGGGCCGTTCGGGCACGGAAGGACGCACCCTCCGGTGGCCGGCGGAAGACGTACCGTTCGGTGACCGGTCGTGTCCGTGCGGGAACGGTGCACACCCTGACACAGCAGACTCACGCGCAACAAGGCTTTGCGGAAGGGTGGTTGCGTGGGCAACAGTCGGGTAGGCGCGGTGCTTCCGCCATCCGGAGGGTGCTGGACGGGGGGCTCCCGCCCAGCACGGTCCGTACCAGCGCAGCAGGGCGGCAGGCCCCTGGGTCTCCGGGCGGGGGTCGTTGTTCATGACCGCGGGGGCGACGGAGACCTCTGCCCAGCGGGTGTGCGGGCGTGCCGTCGTTGCCGGGAGGTGGGCGCCGGCGGTGGGCCTCCGGTTCAGCCCTGCTGGGGATCGATCCGGACGGGGGGCGCGGTGCGCGCGTTCTCGCCCTTCGACTCCGTCCGCTCCTCGGTGCGGTGCCCTCGTGCGATGTAGTCCCGCACCACCAGTTCCACGGCGTCCTGCGGTGATCCGACGCCGGCCAGGACCATGACCTCCACCACGAGTTCGGCGTCGATGCTGACGGTGACCTTGGCCATGGACGCTCCTCGTCGGATCTGCGAAACCGGACCGGACCCTAACACCCTGCCGGCGGGTTGCACGAGCCTTCCCGCGCCTTCGCGGGACTGGGCGCCCACGGGGCCGTGTCCCCCTGTTCGGGCTGGCGGAGGGGACTCCGTGAGCCCGTCAGCGCCCCCGGCCCTGCCCAGGGCCCCGTCTCACGGTGCGTCGGCCGCCGCGTCCGGCTCGGGGTCAGGGTCCGTGGCGGGCGGCATCAGACGGGCCATGGCCCCGGTGGCCTTGAGCCCCGAACCCGTCAGGACGACGACGGTGGTCTCGTCGTCCCGCAGCGCACCCCGGGCCCGGAACACGTCCACCGCCGCGGCGGCCACCGCACTGGTCGGCTCCGCGTACAGGCCGCGGGCGGCCAATCGGTGCACCGCGCTGACGATGTCGTCCTCCGGGATCGCGGCGAGGTCGCCGCCGGACCGGCGCACGGCCGAGATCACCTCGGCGAGCCGCACCGGTTCCCGGATCGCCGCGCCCTCCGCGACGGTGGGCCCGAACGCCGGGGTCGGGACCGAGTGGAACGCGGCGTCGATCGGGGCGCAGGCGGCGGGCTGGGCCACCAGCAACCGGGGGCGCCGGGCGATGAGTCCGGCACTCAGCAGTTCCGTGAACCCGAGGTCGCAGCCGAGGACCAGGCTGCCCGCGCCCGCCACGGTGACCACCGCGTCCGGGGCCCTGAAGCCCAGGTCCTCCCAGAGCTCGTACGCCAGGGTCTTGGTCCCCTGGAGGAAGTACGGATGCCAGTTGTGACCGGCGTACGGAACCTGTTCCGCGCGGCGCAGGGCCTCGGCGGCGGTGGCGTCCCGACCACCGGGCACCGGGGTGATGCGCGCACCGTACGCCCGGGTCTGGAGGACCTTGGCGGTCGACGTGCCCTCCGGCACCAGGACGGTGGCGCCCAGGCCGGCCGCCGCGCAGTAGGCGGCGACGGACGAGCCGCCGTTGCCGGAACTGTCCTCGATCACCTCCGTCACCCCGCGCGAGGCGAGCGCGGAGACCATCACACTGCTGCCCCGGTCCTTGAAGCTGCCGGTCGGGTTGAACCACTCCAACTTGAAGCGGACCGGGGCCCCGGACCACTCGCCCGCCACCAGGGGGGTCATCCCCTCGCCCAGGCTGATCGGCCGTTCGATGTCCGGTGGCAGCGCGGCGCGGTAGCGCCACAACGAGCGTGCGGTGCGGTCGATGTCCGCGGGGGTGAGCCCGGGCAGGCCGGAGACGGTCAGGGGAGCGCCGTCGTCGCCACGCCAACGGAGCGCGTCGAGCGGGTACGTCCGCCATGCGCGCACGTCGACCAGGTGCGGGTCCTCGGGCTCCCCCGGCAGGGGCTGGGCGTCCACCACTGGGCGCATGACGTGCTCCTCTTGCTGGGCCTCGGCGTGCCGTCCCGGTCCACGCACGGTCCGTTGTGTGATCGGAAGATTAGATCAACGGTGATCGCGGGGGCAGGGCGCGCAGCGGGGCACGCGCGTTCGGGAGGGGAGCGCGGCCGGACCTCAGGACCCCGTCCGACCGCCCGGAAGCAGGGAACGGACCCGTGCCAGCCACGGAAAGCGCTCGTGTTGTTCGCGGGAGCTGCGGTCGAGCTCCTCCATCAGCCGACGGGTCCGGTGCTCCAGGTCCAGCTCGGCCAGCATCCGGTCCACCTCGGTCAGCAGCGCACCCTGGAGCTGCCAGCCGCGGGGATCGTCCCGGACGTCGTCCAGGAGCAGTTGGGCGGCACGGCCCCGGGCGGTCGTCGCGGCGTTCAGCTGCTCGGCGAGCCGGCCCTCGGCCGCGTCGGCGCTACTGCTCGCCTGGGCGGTCACCAACACGGCGAAGCTGACCAGGGCGTCGGCGACGTGGACGAGCGTCTCCCGGAGGGCGGCCCCGGGCTCCGGCGGCAGCAGGGGCGCACCGGCCCGCACCCTGCTCAGGTCGCTGAGCGTGCGGGACAGGACCCGGACGACGACCGTGCAGATCTCCAGGGTGTCCAATCCGGTGCGCAGCACCACACGGTTGAGCAGGCCCTCACGGACGCGGGGGTTGAGCCGGAGGCTGTCCTCCGCCTGGCGCAGCGCGGCGTCCACGTCCGCCACGTCGTCGTCCAACTGGCGTGCCTCGTGGAGTCGTTTATCCGCGAGTCGCGGCGGGGTGGGCGTCACCAACTGTTCGGCGTCGCGCAGCAACAGCTGTCGTAGCCGGCGGGCCAGCCCCTCGATCGACTCCCCGGCGGTGTCGACCCAGACCGGCGGAGCCAGGACGAAGTTGAAGGTGAGCCCGACCACGGCGCCGATGAGCGTCTCCAGCACCCGGTCCCAGGCGGAGGCCCCCACCTCGGTGACCCCGAGCACGAGCATCGCGCTGATCGCCACCTCGGGCACGAACTCGCCCACCCGCACGAACTGGCCGACCGTCAGGGAGGCCAGGATGATGAGGCCGAGGCTCCACCAGCTCAGTCCCACCAGCGAGCTGAAGCCCACCGCGATCAGCACGCCGATCACCACCGCGTTCACCCGGCGGACCCCGGTGGTGATCGTGGCGTAGAGGGTCACCTGGACCACCAACAGCGCGGTGAGCGGGGCGGTGAGCGGGGCCGCGACGTCACTCAGCTGGAGGGCGACCGCGTACGAGAGGGTGGCCGCCGCGGTGGACCGCAGGATCTGGACGACCACCGGATCGCGCCACCGACGGAAACCGCGGGCGAACCGGACGCGCCACCCGTTCCTCGGGTGCGGTGCCGTGTTCACCGTGCTGCCGTCCGCGCCGGCCCCGCGTCGCACGACCTATGCTGGGCGGGGTGTTCAGTCCCGAGGGTCCCACGCTGCGTGAACTCGCCGTCCAGGCGCTGTCCTCCGTCGAGCACGGTTACGACCTGCTGGCGCCGAAGTTCGATCGCACCCCCTTCCGTACCCCGGACGACGTCCTCGACGCGACGGAACGCGTCCTCGGTGCGCTCGGTCCGTTCTCCCACGGGCTCGACCTGTGCTGCGGTACGGGCGCAGGGACGCGGGTGCTGCGCGCGGTGTGCCGGGAGCGGGTCGTCGGGGTGGACGTCAGCGCCGGCATGTTGAGGGTGGGCCGGGCGGCGGCGCCACCGGGTGGGCCGGCGGTGAGCGCGGTGCGGGCGGATGCGCTCGCACTGCCCTTCGCGGACGCGTTCGACCTGGCCGTCAGCTTCGGCGCCTTCGGGCACTTCCTGCCGGGTCAGCGGCCGGCCCTGTTCGCCGAGGCGTACCGGGTGCTGCGGCCCGGCGGCAGGTTCGCCTTCCCGGTCGCGGCGCCGCCGGTGCCGGGGTCGAGCGGTTACTGGAAGACGGTCGGGTTCGATGCGGCGATGCGGGTCCGCAACGCCCTGTGGCACCCGCCGTTCGTGATGTACTACCGCACCTTCCCGCTGTCCGGGGTGCTCGCCGACCTGGACCGGGCCGGGTTCGCCACGACCTTGTACCCGTTGCCCCTGCCGGGGCTGGAGCGACGGCCGGACGGCAGCCCGTACCTCCGGTTGGTGGTGGGGACGCGGCCGGGGGCGCGCTGAGGGGTGCGTCGTCCTCCGGCGCGCGGGCGATGAGTTTTCGGTGGAGCATCGGTCATACAGGTGAGTTCCATTCGTCGGAGCGATCGCGTGAGCGGGAGGCGTCACCCATGACCAGCGAAGCATTCACCACCTGCCTGTGGTTCGACGGGAAGGCGGAGGAAGCCGCCGCTCATTACCTATCCGTCTTCAAGGACTCGGAGCGGGGTTCGGTCACCCGGTACGGCGAGGCCGGGCCCGGTCCCGCGGGGACGGCCATGACGGTGGACTTCACCTTGAACGGGCAGCGGTTCGTCGCCCTGAACGGGGGACCGTACTTCACCTTCAACGAGGCCGTCTCGTTCCAGATCCACTGTGCCGACCAGGACGAGGTCGACTACTACTGGAGCCGGTTGGCGGAAGAGGGAGGGGAACCGGGGCAGTGCGGATGGCTGAAGGACCGGTTCGGAGTGTCCTGGCAGGTGGTGCCCACGGAGTTGCCCGCGCTGATCGGTGACCCGGACCCGCAGAAGGCCGCCCGGACCACCGAGGCGATGCTCACCATGACGAAGTTCGACATCGCCGCGCTGCGTCGGGCGCACGACGGACAGTAGCTCCCGGCCGGCGGCCGTCGGCGCGGTCCGGCGGCCGGCGCGGTGCCGTCCGTCCGCGGGCCCGTCCGCGCGGTGCGTCGTCACGGTGCCTGTCCGGTGCCCAGGTGCTCGGCGAGTTCCTTCTCGTCCTCGGTGCTCAGTGAGGTCTTGAGGAGCGTTCCGCCGAACGGCTGCATGGCATCGGCGAACTTGTCCTCGGTGATCTTCGCAGCCATGATCACCACGGCCGCCGAGCCGGGCGTCAGCAGGGACTGCACCTGCCCCCGGAACTCGTCGTTGATGCCCGACTTGCTGAGCTTGCCGAAGAGCCCGCCGAACGCCGCGCCCGCCAGCAGCCCGAATCCGGGGACCAGGAAGAGCAGCCCGAAGATCATCCCCCACAGGGCTCCCGAGGCCGCGGAGACACCGACGATCTTGCTGGGCGTTTCGACGTGGTTCTTGCCCTCCTGGTCCACGGTGACGACCGCGAGCCCGGCGAGGTCCACGACGAAGTCCTTCTGGAGCGTCTGGACGCGCTCGTACGCCTGGTGGGCGACCGTGGGGTCCTCGTATCCGATGACGATGAGTTCGGACATGGTGCGTGCCTCCTAGACGTGAGCGCACGATCACCGGCGACCGCGGCCACAAATGCACCATATGTCCGTTCGTCGGGTGGGGCATGCGAGGCGCCGGTCCGGGCGGCCCGCCCGGGCGCGTGCCGGCGCGGCCTCACCGGATCGGGTCAGGACGGCCCGGGTCAGGACGGCAGCAAGTCGCCGCATTGCGCGCAGTACCGGTCCGCCACCCCCGGGGCCAGTCGACCGCACCGGGCGCACACCCGGTGGAGCAGGCACGCGGGCTCCCCGCCGAGCGGCTCGGTCGCGTCCCGCCCGGGTGCGGGCGGCGGTGCCGACGACCTCGGCTGTGCGCGGACCGCGAGGAAGGCGAGGCCCGCCGCCCCGGCCGTCAGGGTGTGCCGGGCCCCGGACGGCACCCAGGTGACACAGCCCGTGTCGACCGCCTCCAGCCGACTTCCGCACTCCAGGTGTCCGCTCCCGGCCGTCACGTACAGCAAGAGGTCGCCGGCCTCCGGGGCCGGTGAGGTGTACTCCCCGCCCGGTGCGACCCGGACGACCTCGGCGTCGAGTTGCCGTTCTGCCGCATCGAGCCGCCAGTCGTCGCCGTCCGTCGTCATCTACCCCAGTCCCTCGTCCTCGCGCGGGCTCCGTGCGCCGTGTGCGCGGCGCTTCGTGTCCGACGGTACGCGGCCAGCGCACGCCGGCGGGAGTGGTGTCACGGGTGGGGCGCACTCGCCGCCGGCGCGCCACCCCGACCCGAGGGCTCCGAGAGGTGGGGCCCACGGTGCTCCTGTGGTTCCCGGCCGTGGATTTCCAGTCACGTTCCGGTCGGGCGGGTCCCGGGGGGCCGGCAGGTCGAAGCGGCTCAGCGCCGCTTTCGGTCAGTGCGGGCGGCTCGAAACACCGCACACTGGCCGGATCGGCGTGGTGACATTCAGTCATGGAGTGACTAGAGAAGGGGGGTGCATCAGTGCCCTCGTTCCCGCCGTCGCCCATCGGCGCCCCGAAGCGCGTCACCACGGAGGTGATGACCGTGCACGACGAGTTCCTGTGCCACGTCACTGCCTACGGCGTCTGTGGAGGCCGGTGGGTCGGCGTTCCGCTCGGCACCTACCGGGCCCCCACCCTTCCGCTCGCCCTGTGGTGGCTGCGTGACCGCGCCCTGTGGATCGCGGACCGTCTCGACCCCCACCCCGGTGGCTCCGCCTACCCCGCGGGCGCCCTGATCCCGGTCGGTGAAGGCACCGTGGACGTGCCCTCCGCACTGCGGGAGTGGTGTCGCGAACCCGACCGGCAGGGCCGGGCCGCCGAGGAACTCTCCCAGGGGCGGCTGTTGCGGTTCGCCGCCCAGGACGACACCACGGAGTACGAGTTGATGGCCGAGTCCGTGGACACCCTCCGGATGCGGCGCACCGGCGCCGGACCCGCGGTGCCCGTGGGCACGTCCCCCTGGTGAGCCGGATCGGCTGCGGGGCCGCCCTCACCCGGCGAGGTGCAGCCGGGTGTCGGCGACCCCGATCCGGATCGTCTGCCCGTACGTGACCTCCAGCGCGTCGGACTCCATGCCGTCGCCGAAGGCCACCAGGCGCTCCGACTCGGCGGTCAGCCGCAGTCGTCCGTCACCGGTGAGGGTGCCCGACACGCGGGAGGTGCCGGTGACGGGGGACGGCCACGCCTCCCGGACGAACCAGGCGAGTGCCGGCTCCACCGGGGCCGGCAGCGCGAGCGGGGCCCGCGAGGTCAACCACAGCGAGCGCAGCCAGCCCGTCGCCCCGGTTCCGGTGCCGACGACCAGGCCGGAGGACGCCTGTGCCTCCGGTGCGTCGGAGTCGTCGTCGGTGCCCAACCGGTAGCGCGAGGTCTGGTGGTCGGGGCGCCCCACGTAGATCTCGTTGAGCGCCAGCAGCCGTTGGGTGTCGTCCGTGACCGCCTCCACCATGGTGCGGTCCTCGCCCCGGGCGCCGCCCGCCGTCGTCGCCCGCAACAGCCTCGCCACCTCGGCCGCCCGGTGGCGCACCAGCACGCCGGGGTTGCGCCCCGGGTCGGTGTCCACGCCGATGACAGGCTGGCCCGTCAGGTACTTCGCCGCATTGGCCACCAGCCCGTCCTGGCCGACCACCACGACCACGTCCTCGGGCCCGAACAGGAACCGGTCGAGATCGGCGCGTTCCAGCCGGGCCTGGCGCCAGTTCAGCGGCACCGCGGCCGTGGCCTCGGCCAGCGCGGCACGGCTGCGCTCGTGCCGTTCGGCGGTCTCCCGCAGATCGTGCCCGCGCGCGGCGAGGAAGAACTCCGCCTGGCCGTGGGTGCCGTGACGGGCGATCAACTCCTCGTACTCCGTGCGGCGGTGGACGAGGACCACCCGCGGGCTCAGGATCACGGCCGGGGTTCCGGGCGGTGGCCGCCGACCGGGCCGCCGAGCCGCGACAGCAGCCCGGTGACGACGTCGGGGGAGAGGGTGACGCTGTCGATCTTCGGCAGGTTCTCGGCCAGCCGGGTCAGGGCCAGCGCGTGCAGGGTCGCCGGTGCCGCATCGGCGTGCACCCGTAGCCAAGCCGCCTGCGCCTGTGCCCGGCCCTCGCCGACCTGACGGGCCGCCTCGGCCTCGGCCCGGGCGATGCGCACCGTGCGCGCGGCCTCCGCCTCCGCCCGGACCGCGTCGGCCGCGGCTGACTCCTCGGCCTGCCGCCGTGCGTTGGTGCCCCGCTGTTCGACGAGCCGTTCCTCGCGCCGGGCCAGCTCGATCTTGCTGGCGAGTTCGTTCTCGGCGATGGTCCGCTCCCGTTCCACCGCAACGGCCCGACGTTCGTAGGTGGCCCGGTCCGCCTCCTGTTGGATGCGTTCGCGGGTCGGGGTCCGCAGCGCCCGTTCGACCTCGGGTTCGGGACGGATCGCGACGACCCGCACCGCGACCACGGTGAGCCCGGTCGCCGCGAGGCGCGGTTCGTCCGCCAGCCCCGCGTCGATCCGCTCGCGGACCGCGGCGACCCCCGAGCGGAGCACCTCGTCCAGGGGGCTGCCCGCCAGCGTGTCCAGCGCGTGTTGCTGTGCCGTCTCGGTGAGCAGGGTCGACAACTGCTCCAGCGGGGCGCCCCGCCACAGGCCGGTGTCCGGGTCGATCGAGAAGTCGATCCGGGCGGCGGCCGTCTCCGGGTCGCTGATCCGGTACGTCACCGTGGCCTGCACGGTGACGTCCTGGAAGTCCGCGGTCGTCGCGTGGAACGCCATGGTCAGCTCGCGGTCGTCCACCGGGACCTCGGAGAGCGCGGCGGACAGCGAGCGGTACCAGAAGCTGAGCCCCGCGCCCTCGTGCGCCAGCTTTCCGCCCCGGTGGTGACGGACGTGGGCGGTGGGCGCGCTCCGCAGGTGTCGCCAGCCCAGGCGCCGGGTGATGTCGGCCATGGTGAACCCCCTTTTCGTCTGTCTGACGGTAAAGGGGGTCGGGTCTTATCGTCAAGTAGACGCGACCAGGCTCCGTCCCGGCTCCCGGACGCCGCCCGAGGGCGCGGGGCGCCCACGCGGGCCGGGCCGGAGCGGTGGTGCCGCGCCGGAGGTGGACCCGTCGGCGGACCCCGGCCCGGGCGGCCGGGCCGGCGCCGCCGGGTCAGGTCTGCGGCGGCTGCTGACCCTGGTCCGGGTTGCCGAGCCGGTCCTTGAGCGCTTCCTGCCCCTTGTCGACCTGGCCCTGGTACTTGTTCTGCGTCTTGCCGTCGACGTAGTCACCCGCCTTGTCGACGCCCTTGGACGTCTGGTCCCCATGCCCCTTGAGCATGTTCTTGAGCTTGTCCATCATGGACATGGCCCACCTCCTAGAGGGGTTCTTCCGTCTTCAGCTTCACCCGCCCGGGCCAGTCCCGCATCTGCGCACACCCCCACTGGTACGTTCTCACCATGACCACCCCGGGGCAGTCGCCGACCGTGTCCATCCGGCTCGACGCCCCGCCCCGGGTCGCCAGCCTCGGTGTCGGCGTCCACGGCACCGGCGCCGCCACCGAGGTCTTCCGCCTCCCCGACCTGTGGCAACTGCACCTCTACGGGTACTCCGCCGAGCTGACCGTCGACTCCGTCGTGCACGCGATCCGGCCCGGCCGGGTCAGTCTGGTGCCGCCCGGCGCCGAGGTGCGGTTCCGCTATCGGGGCCGCTCGGAGCACCTGTACGCCCACTTCGCCCTCCCCGGCTCCGGCCCGGCAGTCGACGTGCCGCTCGTGCAGGACGCCGGGGCGGAGGCCCCCGCCCTGGGCACGCTCCTCCACCGGGCCGTCGTCGTGGCCCCGCGCAACCCCGCCCGGGCCGCCGCCGAGCTGTGGACGGCCCTGTGGCGGATCGCCGAACTCGGCGTCCCCGGCGGCCCCGCCAGACCGCCCGACCCGGTCGCCGCCGCCATGGCGCACGTCGAAGCGCACCTCGCCGACCCGCTCGCCGTGCCCCGGCTGGCCCGGGTGGCGGGCGTCTCGCACAACCACCTGACCCGGCTGTTCCGCGCCCGGACCGGAACGACCGTCGTCGGCTACGTCAGGGAACGCCGGATGGTCCGCGCCCGGCACCTGCTCCGCGAGTCGACGCTGAGCGTGACGGCGGTGGCCGCCGCCGTCGGCATCGCCGACCTCCAGGCGTTCAACAAGGCGTGCCGGCGCGCGTTCGGCCACTCCCCGCGGGCCCTGCGCACGGCCTCCGGCCCGGTGCGGGCCCCCGCCGGGGGTCAGCGCAACCCGGTTCCCCGGTAGAGGTCGAGTTCCCCGTCCAGCTCCACCACCAGGACCGTCGCGTACGGGTCCACGTCCCGGGGGTCCGGTGCGTCGATCACCGTCGTGCCGGGCACCTCGTGCAGTCCGCCGACCACCCGGTGCCCCAGCTCGGTGCCCGTGCCGAGCACCGTCACCCGTCGCACCGGGGTGCGCAGTCCGCGGACGGTCACCGCCTCGCGCGGCGCGTCGAAGCAGACCAGGTAGAGCGTGCGCCGGTCCGCCGAAAGGGTGCTCGGGCCGTAGTGGTGCCCCGGCGGTGCCCCCGCCACCGTGTCGTACACCGCCTCCCGGTGCACCCGCACCCAGTCGCCGAGCCCGGTGAGCCGGTCCGTCTGCGCGGCGGTGAAGGTCCCGTCCTCCCGCGGGCCCACCGCCAGCAGCAGGTTGCCGCCCATCCCGACGGTCTCGGTGAGGTAGCGCACCAACGACCGCACGGACTTGTGGCGGTCGTCGCCGCGACGGTAGCCCCAGGAGTCGTTGACCGTCAGGCACAGCTCCCACGGCCCGTCCGGCGCCCGTACCGGTAGCCCCTGCTCTGGCGTCGCGTAGTCACCGTGGCCGGTGAGACGGGCGTTGACCACGGTGTCCGGCGCGGCGTCCCCGATCAGGGCCGCCAGTTCCGCCATCCGCCACTGCCGGGGCGTGCGTTCCCACTCCCCGTCGAACCACAGCAGGTCCGGCCGGTACCGGTCGATCAACTCGGCGACCTGCCCGTCCCGGTACGCGAGGTAGCGGTCCCACGCCACCGGGTCCTCGACCCCGTCCTGCGGGGTCACGTAGGCACTTGCCAGGACGTCGTCGTGGGCGGGCGGCTCGGGGTGGACCAGCGTCGGGTAGTCGGGGTGGTTCCAGTCCGAGTGGGAGTAGTAGAGCCCCACCCGGAGCCCGCGCTCGCGCAGCGCCGACGCGTATCCGGCGAGCAGGTCGCGCCCCGCCGGGGTGTGCCGGACGACGTCCAGCCCGCCCTGCGCGGACCCCCACAGCGCGACGCCGTCGTGGTGGCGCGCGGTCAGCACGGCGTACCGGGCGCCCGCCCGGGCGAACAGGTCGGCCCATGCCCCGGGGTCGTACCGGACGGCGGTGAAGCGGTCGAGTTGGCTCATGTACCGCTCGTGGGAGACCTCTCCGGTGTAGAAGGACCACGACTCGGCGACCGAGTCCACGGCGTAGACGCCGTAGTGGACGAAGACGCCCAGCTTCGCGTCACGGAACCAGGGCTGTAGCGACATGGCCGGAACGCTAGCCCGCACCGGCGCGCGGGCGCGTGGGTCGGATTCACCATCGGTGGTCGATTTTCACCCGCTCCTGCGCAGCGGGCCGCGCCCGCGCCACCCGGGCACCGGACGGACCGCACGCCGTCCCGTCACCTTCCGCTGCCCGTCCGGCGGTTGACCGCGCCGCGGGCGGGCCATGATCACAAGGAGAGCGTTCGCACCGGAGGCGGACGCGCGGGGGAGGACGACATGTCGGACGTGGACGAGGGGACGGACACCCGCCGGAGTGCGGAGCGGGAGCGGGGAGCCGCCCGCTTCGACCGGCTCGGCGGGCTGCCGGTGGCGGCAGCCGCGTTGACCGTGACCGTCGCCGTCTACATGGCCCTCGTCGCCTTCGGCAACATCACCGACTTCGGGACCAACCAGCAGTTCGTCCGGCACGTCCTCGCCATGGACACCACGTTCAAGGACGAGGACCTGATGTGGCGCGCCATCGAGTCGCACACCGTCGCGGACCTCGCGTACGTCGCCATCATCGGCTGGGAGACGCTGGCCGCCGTCGTCCTGCTGTGGTCCGGGTGGCAGTGGGCGCGCGCCCTGACCCGACGCGCCCCCGACTCCGCCGCGGTCGCCCGCGCCCGCCGCACCGGCACCCTCGGACTGGTGATGGTGCTGCTCCTGTTCGGTCTCGGGTTCCTCGCGATCGGTGGGGAGTGGTTCGCCATGTGGCAGTCGTCCGAGTGGAACGGGCTGGACGCCGCGGCCCGCAATCTGACGCTCGCGGGAATCGCCCTCGTGGTCCTCTGGCTCCCCGGAGTGCTGCCACCGGAGCGGACCGGGCCGGCCGTGGCGCACGACCCGCGTTGAATCCCGGCGCGCGCCCCCGCTGAATCCCGGCGCGGCCCGGCGAACCGCTGGTGACCCGCCGTCCGCTCCGCCATAATGGGCGCGTGCGGGTAGCGGTGATGACGGCGGGTTCCCGGGGCGACGTCGCCCCCTTCACCGGGCTCGGGCACGGGTTGACCCGGGCCGGGCACGAGGTCACCCTCGTGACCCACGCACGCTTCGCGCCGCTCGCCGCCGGCGCCGGACTCGACTTCCACGCACTGCCGTTCGACCCGCGCGCCGAACTCGCCTCCGCCGCCGGCCAGGAGCTGCACCACACCACCAGCGGAATCCGTCGACTGAACCGACTGTTCGCGATGTTGCGGGACCGGGTGGGCGAGTTCGCCGACGACCTGCTGCACGTCGCCGAACGCAGTGACGTCCTCCTGCTGGCCCCGGCGGTCGCCCCGCTCGGGCACGCCATCGCTGACGGCCTGGGCCTGCCCGCGGTGGAACTGCACCTCCAACCCCAGGCCCCCACCCGGGTGTTCGCCCCGCCGCTGATCACCGCCGGCTCCTTCGGGCCGTTCGCCAACCGCCTCGCGGGGCAGGCGATGAACGCCGGGCTCGACCACCTCTTCGCCGACGCCGTCCGCGCCCTACGGGCCCGACTCGGGGCCCCGCCGCTCGGGGTGCACGCCGCCCGGCGCGCCCGGGAGCGCAACGGCCTGCCCGTGCACCACGGCTTCAGCCCCCTCGTCGTGCCCCGTCCCCGTGACTGGCCCCCCGGTCTGACCGTCGACGGCTTCTGGTGGCCCCGTGACCCGCCGGACGCCCGACTGCCCGAAGACGTCCGCGCGTTCCTCGCCGCGGGCCCGCCACCCGTCTACGTGGGACTCGGCAGCGCCACCGTGCCCGACCCGGCGCGGCTCAGCGCGACGGTGGTCCGGGCCCTGCGCGCCGCGGGCCTGCGGGGTGTGATCCAACGCGGCTGGAGCGGTCTGGGCGCGGACGGGGCGGTGAGCGGGGACGACATGCTCACCGTCGACGATCTGCCGCACGCCCTCCTCTTCCCGCAGATGGCGGCGATCGTCCACCACGCGGGTGCCGGCACCACGGCGGCGGCGCTCCGCTCGGGCGTGCCCTCGGTCCCGGTGCCCGTGCAGTTCGACGCCGGGTTCTGGTCCGCGCGCCTGGGCGCCCTGGGCGTCGCCCCGGCCGCCGTGCCGCTGCGGAAGCTGACCGCCGGGCAGTTGTCGGCGGCCCTCGTCCGAGCGACCGCCGACGGGGCACCGTACGCGGCGGCGGCCCGGAGCTTCGCCGGTCGGCTGGCCGCGGAGGACGGGGTGCGGCCCGTGCTGCGCACCCTGGAGCGGCTGGCCGCGCGGCGCTGACCTGGCGTACCCGGGCCGGATGTCCAACCGGGTTGACCTCGACCTTGGTTGAGGTTGCAGGATGGCTCTGACGGCGCGCTCCGGCGCCGTCGGACGGAGGGAACACCATGTCCGAGACCAACGACGCGCGGGACCGGGTCGTCATCTACGAGATGGAGGGCGGAGATCCGGCAGTGGACCTGCTGTCGGTCAGCACCTCCCGCGGACGGACCCGGGTGCGTGCCGTCGGCGAGCCGGCGCAGGCCGTCGACCTCGCCACCCGACTCGTCACCGAAGGCGCCGACCTCATCGAACTGTGCGGCAGCTTCGGTGCCGTGTGGCACGCACGGATCGCCCGCGAGGTGGGCGACCGGGCCAGGGTGGGGGCGGTCTACTACGGCTTCGAGTCGCTGACCGCGATCGCCGCCTACATGGAGCGGTTCGGGGCGGGCGAGGCGCTGGCCGACGCGTTCCTGCTCGTCCACGAGGGCGCCGACCCCGTGCAGGACCGCGCGCGGTACGAGAAGCCCTCGGGCGGCGGGCCGATCACGATCGTCGCCGTGCCCGATGCCAAGGCCGCGGCCCGGGTCGCCGGCGAACTCGGCCCCCAACTCGCGCTCATCGAGATCTACGGGGCGCCGGGTCCGGAGGTGGCGGAGGCCGTCATCGAGGAGGTGGACGCGCGGGTGCCCGTCGGGCTGACCGTGTACGGGCGGCACTGAGGCGGTCACGGGGGTCGCCCGCCGGCGCGGATGGTGCGGGTGGTGCGCGGCGGGCCGGCCAGCCAGGGCGGCAATCGCCGTACATCGCTAGAATTCAGACATGGCAGAGCGGCCCGGAGTGCCGACTGCGCCCGCGCTCGTCGTGGAGACGGACACGGGCTCCACGGTGCTGACACCCGATCGCGACTATCACGTCGGACGGGACCCCACGAGCGACATCGTCATCGATGACGACCGGGTCTCCTGGCACCACGCGGTCCTGCGCGCCGCAGCCGGCCACTGGACCGTCGCCGACGAGAACAGCACCAACGGCACCTACGCGGACGGCCGGCGGATCCACGAATGGGGCGTGGGCCCCGGCAGCGTGCTGCGCTTCGGCGGTGCGGCCGACGGCCCCCGGGCCCTGCTCGTCGCCCCGGACCGCCCCCGACCCACCGCTCCGACCCCGCCCCGGACAGCACCCCCGGCTGCCGCGTCCCCGGCTCCCGCGCCGCCGGTGAGCACCACGCGCGCGCCCGCCCCGCCCGACCACCCCGACACCGGTCGGCCACCGCCCGCGACCGGATCCGCGCCCGCCCCGCCCGACCGGCCCTCGGGCGTCCACAGTCCCGCCGCCACCGGCACCTTCCGGCAACCCACCACCGTCCGCCCGCTGCCCGCCCGCACCGTCCGCATCGGCCGCGGCCGGGACAACGACCTCGTGGTGGACGACCTGGTCGTCTCCCGTCACCACGCCGAACTGCGCACCGGTCCGGACACCACCTACGAGATCGTGGACCTCGGCAGCCACAACGGCACCTACCTCAACGGTCGCCCCGTGACCAGGGCGCCCGTGCTCCCCGGCGACATCGTCGGTGTCGGACACTCGGCGTTCTGTCTGGTGGGCGACGAACTCCAGGAGTACGTGGACACCGGCGAGGTCTCCCTCGACGCCCAGGACCTGAGCGTCACCGTGGACCACGGACGCAAGACCCTGCTCGACGACGTGACCTTCCCGGTCGGCGAGAAGTGCCTGCTGGCCGTCGTCGGGCCGAGCGGAGCGGGCAAGTCCACCCTGCTGAACGCCCTGACCGGGCTGCGCCCCGCCGACCGCGGAACCGTGCTGTACGACGGCCGCGACCTGTACCGGGACTACGCCGAACTGCGCAGCCGCATCGGACTCGTCCCCCAGGACGACATCCTCCACGTGCAGCTCACCGTGCGCCGCGCCCTCGGCTACGCGGCCCGGCTGCGGTTCCCGCAGGACACCGCCGAAAGCGAACGCCGGGCCCGGGTGGACGAGGTCCTCCACGAACTCGGCCTCGAAGCGCGGGCCGGTCAGCCCATCCACAGCCTCTCCGGGGGCCAGCGCAAACGCGTCAGCGTCGCCCTCGAACTGCTCACCAAACCCTCCCTGCTGTTCCTGGACGAACCCACCTCCGGCCTCGACCCCGGCATGGACCGCTCGGTGATGCACATGCTGCGCGGGCTGGCGGACGACGGCAGGACCGTCGTCGTCGTCACCCACAGCGTGCTGAGCCTCGACGTCTGCGACCGGCTCCTGATCCTCGCGCCCGGTGGCCGGATCGCGTACTTCGGTCCGCCGGACGACGCCCTCCCCTTCTTCGGTCACACGCAGTGGCCGGAGGCGTTCGAGGCGTTCGACACCGACCACGCGCGCGACTGGGCGACCGAGTACCGGGCCTCGCCGTTCCACCGTCGCTACATCACCGAGGCCACCGCACGGCCCCCGGTCCCCACCGGGAACCGGCCCACCGCGCCACCGCCGCCCAAGCCGCAGAGCTGGCGGGCCCAGGTGGGCACCCTGGTCCGCCGCTACGGCGCCGCGCTCGGTGCGGACCGGACCTTCCTCGCGATCATGATCGCCCTGCCTTTCATCATGGGGGCGATGGCCCGCGCACTCGCGGGGAGCCGCCTCACCTCGCAGTCCGCGATGGACGCCCTCCTCATCCTGTGCGTCGGAGGCGTCCTCACCGGCGCCGCCAACGCCGTGCGGGAACTCGTGAAGGAACGCGCCATCTACCGCAGGGAACGCGCGGTCGGCCTGTCCCGATCGGCGTACCTGATGTCGAAGGTCGTCGTGCTCGGCACCATCACCGTGCTCCAGGCCGTGGTACTGACCCTGGTCGCCCTGCTCGGCGTCGACCTCAACGCGCCCGGCGGGTCGGGGGTGCTCCTCCCACCCCTGGTGGAGATCATCCTCGCCGTCGCGCTGCTCGCCTTCACCGCGATGACGCTCGGCCTGTTGATCTCCGCGGTGGTCCCCAAGGAGGAGGTGACGATGCCGCTCCTGGTGCTGATCGCCATCGTGCAGGTGGTGTTCTGCGGCGCCCTCCTCGAACTCGCCGTGCCGGGCATCCAACAGTTCTCCTGGCTGGTGCCGGCCCGGTGGGCGTTCGCCGCGATGGCGTCGACCATCGGGCTCGCCCGGATCGTGCCGGGCGACCAGAGCGCCGACGCGCTGTTCCAGCACACGGCGGGGACCTGGCTGCTCGACATGGGGATGCTCGTGGTGCTGTCCCTCGTCTTCCTGTTCGCCGTCTCCCGACTGCTGCGCCACCAGGAACCCGCCGTGATGCGCAAGTGATCCAGCCGGGGCGCTTCGGCGCCCCGGTCCCGTGAGGCACCGCGAGGGGAGCCGCCCATGACCACCGTCGAGTTCCGCCCCACCCATGTCGTTCCGCCCGGTGGCCTGCCCACCTGGGAGGTTCCCGACACCGCCCGGCCCTCCGCGCCGTTGGACGCGCTGCTGCCCGTTCAGCTGACCGAGCGGCTCGGCGACTGGGGCCGGGTGGCGTGCGCGAACGGGTGGACCGCCTGGGTCGACGGCCGGCTCCTCGTGGCCGTGCCCCAGCAGCCTCCCGACACGGGCGCCCCCACCACCCACACGGCCGACCCGCGCCCCCTGCTGGCCCGTGCCCAGGAGGCGGTCACCCGCTACCGGGCCGCCGCCGGGGAACTCGCCGACGGCACCCTCGACACCGAGTCCTTCCACCGGCGGACCCGGGGGCTACGGGTGGGAATGGTCGTGGACGGGACGTCGCTGTGGCTGTACGACGCCGAACACGAGCGCTGGGTCTACAGCGACGGGCGGCGGCTGAGCGGCTTCGCGGCGGACCGGGCGGCCACCGGGGACACCACGCGGCCACCGGCTCCCGCTCCGGCCGTCGGGGCGCCCGCAGACCGAGCCGCGCCGGACGCCCGCGGTGCCGGGGGAGCGGTCGAACGGGCACCGGACCCGTACCCGCCCACCCGCGTGGTCACCCCCGGACGGGAACCGGAGCCGCCACCGGGCGACGGGGGCGCGGCGCACACCAGGGTCGTGGGCGACCCGGGTGCGGCGAGCACCGGCCCGCCCGCCGGACGGGAGGAGCCCCCCACCGTCCTCGAACCACCCCCGGGACCCGACCCCGTACCCGAGCGCGACACCGGCGATGACAGCGGAGGTGACAGCGGCCCCGGCCGTGACGCCGACCCGGGCCGCGGGACCGCCGCCGAACACCGGGCCGGGACCCGCACCCGCCGCCTCACCCGCCCCGCCGACCGGCCGGGACCCGACCCGCGTTCCGGCGGTGGCGCTCCATGAGACAGGACGCGTCCCGCCCCGAACCGAACGGACACACGGGGCGCCCGTCGGGGCTCGTGGGACAGCAGGTGGCCGACTACCGCATCGAGGGCGAGATCGGCCGGGGCGGCATGGCCGTCGTGTACCGGGCCAAGGACCTGCGCCTCGACCGCACCGTGGCGCTCAAGCTCCTCGCCCCCGAACTGGCCCGCAACGACACGTTCCGTCGCCGCTTCACCCACGAGTCGCGGGTCGCCGCCGCGATCGACCACCCGCACATCGTGCCCGTCTTCGAGGCGGGGGAGGCGGACGGCGTCCTCTACATCGCCATGCGCTACGTCGCCGGACTCGACCTGCGGCACCTCCTCGACCAGCGCGCCGAGCACCCGGATTCCGCGGGCGCCGGAGTGCTCCCGTGGGACACCGCGGTACGGATCGCCACCCAGGTCGCCTCCGCACTGGACGCCGCCCATGACCACGGTCTGGTGCACCGGGACGTCAAGCCCGGCAACATCCTCGTCGCCCGGGGCACCGACAGCGACCACCCGGAGCACGTGTACCTGACCGACTTCGGACTCACCAAGAAGTCCCTGTCCCTCACCGGGTTCACCACCGTGGGCCAGTTCGTGGGCACGCTCGACTACGTGGCGCCCGAGCAGATCTCGGGGCGCCCCGTCGACGGGCGGTGCGACGTGTACAGCCTCGCCTGCGTGGTGTACGAGACGCTGGCCGGCGGCCCGCCCTTCCAACGCGACGACGACATGGCCCTGCTCTGGGCCCACCAGTACGACGAGCCGCCCGCGCTGGCCGAGCGGCGCCCCGACACGCCCCGAGGAGTGGACGCGGTCCTGACGAAGGCCCTGGCCAAGCGCCCCGACGACCGCTACGACTCCTGCCTCGCCTTCGTGGGCGCGCTGCGGGCCGCCACCGGCGCGGACCCGGGCAGCCACCACCCGGGTACCGCGAACACCGCGAACACCGGGGCCGCCGACGGACGCCCCGGGCCGCCACCCGCACCCCCCGCCTGGGCCCGCCCGGTGTTCCGGGGCGCGGCCGAAGACCCGCCCGGCGCGGCCGACCGCCCGTAACCACGGACGATCCCGGAACGCCGCACCCCTGCCCGCGCAGGCATCCGCACCGCAGTCGGGCGTCAGCGCCGCCGCCACCGCGCGGCCAACCCGCCCAGCGCCCCCATGACCACGCCCCAGGCCACCGCGACGGCCACCGCCTGGCCCACCCGAGGGTCCAGCCGCACCCGCCCGGACAGTCCACCGCCCAGGTCACCGATGCCCAAGAGCGACAAGCCGTAGTGCGCGGACACCCGTACGGTCAGGCAGACCGTCAGGACGGTGAACGCCAGCGCCACTCCCAGGTGCACGGCGTGCCGCCACAAGGGCGTACCGACCGGCGCCCGCCGGGCCATCACGTACGCCGCGGCGAACAGCACCACCGCGGCGAACGGCACCAGCCACCACGCCCGGCCGTCCTGCTCGGCCAGCGTTCGCACGCTCAGCGCACTGTCCTGGGTGCCCCGCAACACCCGGTCCAGCGCGGGGGGCATCGGCAGCCCGAACGGACCGTCGACCCGCCCGTCCCACACCGCGCCGAGCCCCAGGGTGAAGGCCAGCCACGCGAGGTTGGGCAGCCCGAGCAGGAGCACCGCGATCGTGTCGGCCGCGTGCCCGTGGGTCACCGCGACCACCACCCCGACCACCAGCCCCACCACCACGTAGGTGAGCAGCACGTCCAGGGCCGCGTGCGCCGCCGGCCGCACCGCCGCGTGGAACCGCACCAGCCGCGCGGGGAGGGGTGCCTTGCGCGCCACCAACAACGCGATCAGCAGCACTCCGGCCAGCCACACCAGTCCGAGGAGCACGCTGGTCCCCACGTCGGCCGCGAACCCGACGGTCGGGGTGAGCCCCAGCAGGTCGCCGACGTCCCGCAGGGCCGGGTCCCCCAGGGACACCGTGAACTCCTGGCGGGCGCCGAGCGACAGTCCGAGGAGCGCGAGCAGCCACAGCACGGCGATCCGTCCGGCCCACCCCGCCAACTCCCGCCCGCCCACCACGGCCCGGTGCCGCAGGGGTGCGAGGAACCCCGCGCCCACGACCAGCGCACCCGCCAGGCTCACCGACAACGGCAGCACCACGAGGTCCCCGCGCGCGTCGACCAGCCCCCCGCTGCCGCCGGTCAGCCCCACGTCCCCGCCGACCGCGAGCAGCACCACCGCCACCACCACCCGGGGGAACGCCGCGTCGGGCAACCCGTGCGCACCGGCCGCCCACAGCCCCGCCGCCGCGAGGACCGTCATGGCGAACAGGGCGGCGAGCACCGTCGCGAGCGCCAGGAGCCAGCCGTGTACCGCGGGCCGGGCGGGGGCGCGAACGGCGGCCCCCCGGTCGGATGCTCGCCAGTCGCTCACGCAGCCACGCTAAACAGCCCCGCGCCCCGGCGCTCCCCGGGAGGGGCCGACCGCGTCCGCTTGCAGGGTGCGCGGGGGCGCTGCACACAATGGTCGGGCGCAGTGGCGCCCCGGGGGGTCGTTCGAGACCGGGAGCTGAGATCCGTGAGCGCCGAACCACCGTCCTCCGACCGCCCGACCGACCCCACGGGGCCGGGCGATCCGTCGGACCGTTCGTCCACCGGCCCGTCCGGGCCGCCGTCCGGCCCCCTCTCCGAACCGTCCCGCCCGCCGACTCCGCCGCCCCCGCCGGCCGGTCGTCCCGCGGGTCCCCCGTCCGGTCCGACGAGCGACGACGCCCACGGCACCCCCGCCGCACCGGACGGCACGCGCGGCGGGACGGGTGGCGGCCCGGGCGGTGGTGCGGCGGACCGGCCGCCCGGCTCGGGTGGCGGCGGCCGTGACGGCGGCTCCGGAACGGGCGGCCCGGGCGCCGGCGGCGGTACCCCCTGGTGGCGCAGCGCCCCGCGGGTGGCCCTGCTCGCCCTGGGCGTGGTCGCAGCGGTCGTCCTCGGCGTCGTGCTGACCCGCCCCGACGGCAACGGCGGCGGGGGAGGCGGCGGCGGGGGGAGCGGCGAGGTCTTCCTCCAGGCCGCGAACAGCACGGGCCGGGACCCGTTCACCGCGTCCACCGCCCGGGACAGCTCCCCGCCGCCCAGCACGCCCTCCCTGCCCGACCGTTCGGAGTCCGCGAGCGGGTACGTCACCCAGGGCGTTTCGGGCGCCGAGCCCGGACTGTACGGGGGCACCCGCAAGGTGGGCAGCTGCGACGTCGCGAAGCAGGTCGAGTACCTGGGCCGCGACAGCGCCAAGAACACGGCGTTCGCCGCGGTCCTGGACGTCGAGCCGTCCGGAGTGCCGGCCTACCTACGGGCGCTGACCCCCGTTCAGCTGCGGCTCGACACCAGGGTCACCAACCACGGGTACCGCGACGGCAGGGCGACGGCGTACCAGGCGGTGCTGGAGGCCGGCACCGCGGTGCTGGTCGACGACCGGGGCGTGCCGAAGGTGCGCTGCGCCTGCGGCAACCCGCTGGCCGAACCGGTCGCCCTGCGCGGCGACCCGAAGCAGATCGGGGACCCGTGGCCCGGCTACCGGGAGTCCAACGTCGTCTTCGTGAAGCCCGCTCCGCACCCCGTGGAGTCGTTCGTGATGTACGACGCCGACAGCGGTGGTTGGTTCACCCGCGAGCGCGGTGACACCGGGCCGGGGGACCGTCCCACCCAGCCCCCGAAGAACCCGACCCCCAGTCCCGACGGCTCGCCCTCCGACAGCTCCGGCAGCCCGGAACCGGACGGCTCGTCGCCCTCGGAGGGGACGTCCGAGTCGCCGGACGGCACGTCGACCGGCGAGTCCCCGCCGTCCGAGCCGTCCGAGCCGACGGAGGGCTCGGGATCGCCCGTCCCCGAGTCCCCGCCGCCCGGCTCCGCCTCGGCCCCCGGCTCCCCGCAGGCCCCGCCCCAGGAGCCCGCGTCACCCGGTGGAACCTCGGCGGCCCCCGGACCGGCCGTCACCCACCACCGGGGCTGAGCCGGGACCGGGCGGCGCGGCGCCGCCCAGCAGGTTCAGCCCGAGCGGGGTCGCCGTGTGGATGACGTACCGGCCGTCGCGCCGACTGGTGATGAGCCCGCCCTCCCGCAGCACGCCGATCTGGTGGCTCGTGCTCGGCAGCGAGACCCCCACCGCCGCGGCGACCTCCGAGGTGGTCCGGGTCCGGCCGTCCGCGATCCGTGCGAGCACCGCGGCCCGGGTGCGCCCCAGCAGGCGGACCACTCCGTCCGCGGTCGAGGCCCCCGCATCGAACGGCGTCTTCGCCACCGGGTACACCAGGACGGGCCGTAGGTCCGGATCGGCGAGGGCGGTCGGCCGCCGCCAGCAGAAGTACGAGGGCAGCAACAACAGGCCCCGCCCCGCCAGGAACAGGTCGCGCGCCACCGGGAAGTCGACCTCCAACACCGGCGACCGCCACCGGGCGAACGGCCGCAACCCGTCCAGCAGTGCCTGCGTACCGCCCGAGAGGAGACCGTGCGTCCGGGCCCGGACGTCGTTCTCCACCGCGGCCCGCACCCGCGCCCAGTGGGGCCCGAGCAGACCGTCGTGGTACGTGCGCAGCGCGTCTGTCAGCAGCGCCGGCCCGTCGTTCCCCGTCAGCGCCCCCAGCCGACCGGTCGGCCTGCGGGCGCCCGACAGCTCGGCCAACTCGCGCTCCAGCCGGGTGCGCGGGGTCGCGCGGACGAGGTCGAGGCCCGCGGCCAGCTCGGCGCCGGCCGGATCGGGCGCCGGGGTGAGGAAGTCGGGGATGTACCCGAGCGGCGGGATCACCGTCCGCAGTACGCGCAGGCTCCGCAGCGCGAGGGGGTCGGCCCGCAGGACGCGACGGGCGGCGTCCCGCCACGGATCGAAGTCGACGGGCCCTTCCCGGGTCTGGATGCGGCAGACGCTGCACATCAGCTCCCACAACGGATCGGGCTGTCGGGCGATCCGGACGTTCAGGAGGTCGCGGGCGGTGAAGTGGATGCGGAGCATGCGTCCTTCTCCCTACGGCGAGGGCGTGCGGTGGCGAGGGCGTGGTGACGGAGCCCGGTGACGGGGCGAGGGGGACGGGGCGGGTACGGGAGTGCTGGTCGACGGTCCGTCACCCGCTTGCCGGCACGTCCGGCGTGGCGGGGCCGTGACCGTCCGCAGGTGAGGGCCAGGAGCAGGGCCGGGCGGGTGACGCGGGGCAAGGATGTGCGGGCGTGTCCTGCGGTGGGGGCGCACGGTAGGCGAGTTCATATCGTTTTGCCCCCAGGAGACCCGTATGCCCCTCAGCCCTCGTCCGTCGCGCCCGGTCGCCCGCGGCCTGGCCCTCAGCGCGACCCTGCTCGCCGCCGCGTCCCTGTCGACGGCCCCGGCCCAGGCCCACGAGGGTTTGCCCTCGCACCACTGCGTGGTCAACGGTTCCTCCGTGCCGCCGGGCCAAACCGTACAAGGCACCCCGGGCGACGACGTCATCGAGTGTGAGAACGACGTCGAGAACGTCATCATCTGGGGCGGCGGTGGCGACGACAACATCCGGGTCAAGGGCCTCATCATCGACGCACAGGTCCTCGGCGGGGACGGCGACGACCGCATCCAGACCAGTCACCTCTACCCGCGCGCGGACCAGGCGTCGGTGCGCGGCGGAACCGGTGACGACACCATCATCGTGCCCACGGTGATGGGCAGCACCGAGAACGGCGCCACGATCTACGGCGACCAGGGGGAGGACCGCATCACCGTCGGCACCGTGTCGGGAGCCCCCGGCCAGCACGCCCGGGGCGGCGGCCAGGTCTTCGGCAACGACGGAGCCGACGCGATCTCGACGGGCGTCATCGACTTCGGCGGTCGGGTCCTCGGCGGCAGCGAGAACGACCTCATCGAGGCGAAGGGCGTCGGCCCCGAGGCCGGCGGCGTCATCCAGGGCGGTCCCGGCAGGGACACCATCCGCGGTACGAAGGACACCGTCCTGCGTGCCGGGCCCGGCTGGGGCCTCGTCGACGGCGGCCTCGACACGGACCAGTGCAACGTGGTGCACGCCAGCCCGGAGCGCGCCCGCAGCACCATCGCGGGCTGCCCCTGAACCACCGTGCGCAGTACGTGCCTTCGGAGCCCCTCCCCGGTCGTGGGGAGGGGCTCCGTCCCGTGCCACCCCCACCGGGCCGTGAGCCCCACGAGTGAGCCGGGAGCCGTGGCCGTGACCCGGCGGGGCCCTCACCCGTTGCTCCGTACATGACCGCAACTCGACGCATTCTCGCCGCCGTGGCCCTCGCCTCCGGAGTCACCGCACTGACCGCCACGGCAGCGTCCGCCGCTCCCGCCCTCCAGCAGGGCGTGGAGGTCCCGTCCGTGATCGGGCAGGTCGACTCCCTGTCCGCCCAGTCGGTGGGCCCGGAGCACCAGGCCAAGATGCCGACCGTCACCGGGCAGGTCGGCACCATCAGCCACGGCTTCGCCCAGCTCCAGCAACTCCGGCAGGTGACCGATCTGGTCGCCCCGGTCACGGGACTGCTCCCCGCCATCGAGTACTAGGAACTGTTCGAAGTTCGGATCTCTTCAAGGCTCGGTGGTGTGCTGGGTGGGGCTGGTAGAACTCGCGTGTGGCGCGTTTTGATGTGACGGATGCCGA
>NZ_JBHXEN010000073.1:0-33657 GCF_042724695.1 Streptomyces sp. NPDC127068
GGTCCCGCGCGTCACCCTTTTCACCCTGGGCCCACGTTCCCGGGGGGGCTTTTCGGCAAAAATGTCCCCCCACCCCCCCCCCGTTTTCTTTGCCCGGGGGGGTGCCCCCAAACGCAAAAAACCACCCGGCCCCCGGGCCGGGTGGGGGATCGTGCCCTCCCGACCGGCCCGGGGTGTCGGCCCCGACCTCGGAGATAGGTTGGGGCCATGAACGAAGACTGGCGTGCGGACCGGGTCGGTGCCGCGCTCCGAGGGGAGAACCCGACCGTGCTCCGTCGCCTCGACGGAGGATTCGCGGTGATCGGGGACGTGCAGTTCCTCCCCGGGTACTGCGTCCTCCTGACCGAAGTGCCCGGCGCGGAGCGGCTCTCCGACTTGCCGCGGCCCGCACGGCTGGCGTTCCTCTCCGCGATGGACCAGCTCGGCGAGGCCGTCGAGCGGGCCTGCCGGAGCCTCGACCCCGGGTTCCGCCGGGTCAACCTGGAGATCCTGGGGAACAAGGGCCCCTTCCTCCACGCCCACGTCTGGCCGAGGTACGCATGGGAGCCCGAGGAGCACGTGACCGTCCCCGTGTGGAGCTACCCGCGCGACCGGTGGGCCGACCCGCGCCACCGACTCGGCGCACAGCACGACCGAGTGCGCGGGGCCATCGGCAGCGCACTCGACCGGACGCGCACCAGGAACTGACCGCCGAGCCCGGCGGCACCGGGCGAGGCCGGCAGCACCGGGCGAGGCCGGCAGCACCACCGGGCCGCGCCCCGCACGTCGGAACGTCCCCGGGCGCCCTCAGTCGCGCATCACCCGGCGGGCCGGGAGCAGCGTCGCCGCCAGCGCGAGGAACAGCGTCGCCCCCACCGCGGCGCCCACCGGCGGCCAGGGGACGACGAGCGGCACCGCAACACCCAAGGTGCCGCTGAGGCCCGCCCGGATGCCCAGGAGCGAGGGCAGGGCCGCCAACACCCCCGTCACCGTGCCGATCAGCACCACCAGCACGGTCTCCACGGTGAGGGCGCCCAACAGCTGGCGCGAGGTCGCGCCGGACCGCCGTAGCACCCGCAGGTCGCCCGCGCGGTCGGCGGTGGACATCAGCGATGTGCTCGCCACGGCGATCCCGGTGTACCCCGCGGACACGGCGACCAACAGCACCGTGAACACCCGGATCAACCGGTCCTCCTCCGCGTCCGCCAGTCCCGCGTACTCCCCGACCGAGATCTCCCGGCCGCCCGACACCGCCCGCGGCGGACCGGTGCGGTGCACGGCCGAGGTCAGGGCGGACGGGTCGTGCTCCCGTACCAGCGCCCGCGACAGCAGCGCACCGTACGGCAGGTGACGGTCCTCCACCACCGCCACGATCCGCAGCGGCTCGGTGGAACCGTCCTCGAAGGTGACCGGCACCCCGCCGCCCGCGCGGGCCCCCAGCGCGGCGAGCCCCGACCGGGAGACGGCCATCGTGCCGGGTTCCGACACTGCCGCCAGGTCACCGTGGACGGTCTCGACCGGGCCGTGGACCTCGACGTACGGCCCCGGTTCGATGCCGATCGCCGTCAGCGGTGATCGTCCGGGGCCGCCGTGGATCAGCGTGGGGAGGATCGCCGAGCCGTCGATCCGCCGGACCTCCGCATCGGTGAGTCCCGGCGTTCCGTCAGGAACGACGGTCCCCTCAGCACGCACCGCGGCGACCTCCCGACGCTCGTACGCCTGCGCCGTCGTCTCGGTGTTGGCCGTGATCAGCACGGTGAACGCGACCGTCGCGAGGACCGGTGCGGCCGTCGAAGCGGTCCGGCGCACCGCCGTCAGGAGCCAGGCGCGCACCAACATCCCGGTGGCGCCCCGTCGGTGTGCCAGCGGGCGCGTGGCCAGCCGGGCCAGCGGCGGAACCAACGCCGGCATCAGCAGCGCCACTCCGGTGATCAACCCCGCGGCCGTCAACAGCGCCGTCGCGATCATGTCCCCGGGTTCCACCGCCGCGCTGGCGATCGCCGCGGCGACCCCGAGCGCGACGCACAGCAGCCCGATCGCCCGCCGCGCCGGCGGCAACGGCCGGTCGTCCACGGCCGCCTCGCGCAGGGCCTCCATCGGTCCTATGCGGGAGGCCCTGCGCGAGGCCGCCCACACACCGGCGAACGCCACGGCTACCCCCACGACGAAGGACAGCGCCGACACCCACGGCCGCGCTTCGACGGCGAAGCCGCGCGGCTGGAAACCCGTGTCGACCAACACCGCACCGAACTCCGGCGCACCCAGCGTGCCGATGAGGACACCTGCGCCGGAGGCCACCGCGCCGATCGCCAGGCCCTCCCCGTACACCGCGCGTCTCACCTGCCGGGGTGAAGCGCCGACCGTGCGCAGCAGACCGAACTCGCGGCGCCGCCGCGCGACGGTGAAGGCGAAGGCCGAGGACACGACGAAGACCGTGACGAACGCGGACAGCGCCGTCATGGCCGTGACGACCTGCCCACCGATCCAGCGGACCTCCTCGTCCGCGCCGGCGACGAGGGCCTCCCGCTCCTCCCCGTGGAGCACCCGCCCCGTGCCGTCGACCGCCCGCCCGGCCGCCGAAGCCACCGCCCCGGGGTCGGCGCCGTCATCGAGTCGCAGACCGATGACCCGCACCCCGCCCGCCAGTTCCGCGGCACGGGCGTCGGTGACGTAGTAGCCGGGCCCCCCGACCGTGCCGGACACTCTGAACGCACCGGGTCCGGACGCGGTCAGCAGGGTGATCCGCCGACCGGTCGCGAACCCCAGCGACCGGTCGACCACCACCTCGTCGGCCTGCCGCGGAGCCCGGCCCGACACGAGCCGGTACGGGGCGAGGGCCGCGCTCGACCAACCGCGGCCGAGCCGGTCACCCGGGCGTTGCTCACCGACCGGGCGCCGACCGTCGAGTGCCTGCGCGGCGAAGGAACGGTCGGGCACCGCGGCCCGCACCCCGGGGAGCGCGCCCAACCGCCGGGTCAGCCGCTCGGTGTCCGCCGGTGCGAACGGAGCCGCCTCCAGGAAGGTCGCCGGGTCCGCGGCGCCGCTGTGCACGACGACCGGGGCCGCCGCGTACCGCTCGGGTACCCCGGCACCGCCCGACAGCAGGACCAGGGCGCTCATCGTGAAGAGCGCAGCGCCCAGGCAGAGTGCCGCGAACGCCCCGACGAACGCGGTCCGCCGTTCGCGCAGCGAGGCCAGCAGGTACGTCATGCGCCCGCCTCCAGCTTCGCCGTCCGGGTCGCGATGACCGTGGCGCTCGTCCGCTCGGTCAGCTCGTCGGAGATCCTGCCGTCCGCCAGGAGGACCACCCGGTCGGCGAAGGACGCGGCCACCGGGTCGTGGGTGACCATGATGATCGTCTGGCTCCGCTCCTCCACCAGCCGACGGAGCAGGGTGAGGACGTGCCAGGAGGTCCTGGTGTCGAGGGCGCCCGTGGGCTCGTCGGCGAAGACCACCGCCGGGTCACCGATCAGCGCCCGGGCGATGGCGACCCGCTGCTGCTGGCCCCCGGACAGTCCACTCGGCCGGTGCCGGGCGCGCCGGGCCAGCCCCACCTCGTCGAGTGCCGCGGCGATGACGGCCGGATCGGGGCGACGGCCCGCGAGCCGTAGGGGCAGGGCGACGTTCTGCTCCGCGGTGAGCGCGGAGACCAGGTTGAACGACTGGAAGACGAAGCCGATCCGGTCACGGCGCAACCGGGTGAGGCCCGTCTCGTCCAGCCCGGCGAGGTCGGTGCCGTCGAGGACGACGCGCCCGGAGGTGGGTCGTTCGAGGCCTGCCGCACAGTGCAGCAGCGTGGACTTGCCGGAGCCGGAGGGGCCCATGACCGCGGTCAGGGTGCCCCGCGCGCACGCCAGGTCGACCGAGTCGAGCGCGGTCACCGCGCCCTCCCCGCTGCCGAAGTGCCGGGTGAGCGCGCCCAGTTCGACGGGGTGTGCCGTCGTCGATGGAGGAACGGTGATGAGCATGCGTCGAGTCAAGCCGGGCACCGGTCGAAGCACACGGGCAGCCGGGCTAGTCCGCACACTCCACCTGGCACTACTGCGCCCGCCGGCCCTCCATGGATACCTTCGACGGGTGATGCCACGAACGGCGCTGGAGGCGCTGATCCGACAGCCCCTGCGTTTCCTCCTGACCTCCTGGCCCTGGCGGTCCCTCGGCTACCTCCTGCCGGGCGGACTGCTCGGGGTGGCCGCGTGGACCGCGGTGGGCGGCCTGGCCGCCGCCTGGTCGCGGATCGGAGCGGTCGCGGCGGCGACGGGGGCCGTCGCCGTCCTCGCCTTCGTGGCCGCCGTGTCCGGGCCGCTGGAGCGCTGGCGCCTGCGGATCGTCACCGCCGACGCCCGCCGGCCGCCGGACGGTGCACCGACACCGGACCCCTGGCGCACCACCGGGTACGGAGCCGTGTCGGTGCTCGCCGTGGGATGGGCCGACCTCGCGCTGCTCCTGGTGGCGGCGGGCATCCCCGGGGTGCTGCTCACCGCCCCCCTCCAGCCCACCGCCCCGCCGTGGGCCTCGGTCGCCGGTCCGGTCGCCGGTGCGCTGCTGCTGCCGGTGGCCGCCTACCCCGTCACCGTATGGGCGGGAGCACGGGCCGCCGTCGCGCGAGCCGTACTGGCGCCCCGCGAAGGGGAGTTGCAGGAGGTCCGCCGCTCCCGCGCCCGACTGGCGCACTCCTACGAGTCGGAGCGGCGCCGCATCGAACGGGACCTCCACGACGGCGCCCAGCAACGACTGGTGGCGCTGACCGTGAAGCTCGGCCTCGCCGGACTCGACCTACCGCCCGGATCGCGGGCGGCCGGGGAGGTCGCCGCTGCGCACCGGATGGCGAAGGAGGCGCTGGAGGAACTGCGGGAGGTGATCCGCGGGGTCCATCCGCACGTGCTCGGCGAGCGCGGACTGCCCTTCGCCGTACGGGACGTGGCGGGTCGCTCGCCCGTCCCCGTCGACCTCGACCTCGATCTGGCGCGGCGGCTGCCCACCGCGGTGGAGGTCGCCGCCTACTACGCGGTCTCCGAGGCGCTCACCAATGTCGCCCGGCACAGCGGGGCGCAGCGTTGCCGGGTGACCGGGAGCCTCGCCCGCGGCGCACTCGTGGTGGAGGTGTCCGACGACGGTCGGGGCGGTGCGCGGCCGGACGGCGGCACCGGACTGGTCGGGCTGGCGGACCGGGTGGCCGCCGTCGACGGACGCATGCTGCTGTCCAGCCCGACCGGCGGACCGACCCTCGTCCGCGTCGAGATCCCGGTGGAGGCCCGCGCATGAGCCGGTTGACGGTCGTGATCGCCGAGGACGCGGTGCTGCTGCGCGAAGGGCTCGTCGGGCTCCTCGAACGCTTCGGGCACACCGTGGCCGCCGCCGTCGGGGACGGGCCGTCCCTGGTGGCCGCGGCCACCGAGCACCGGCCGGACGTGGTGATCGCCGACGTCCGCATGCCCCCCGACCACACCGACGAGGGCCTGCGCGCGGTACGCACCCTGCACCGGCTGCGCCCCACGCTCGCCGCACTCGTGCTCAGCCAGTACGTCGAACAGACCTTCGCCGATGAACTCCTCGGGTCCCGCGCCGGTGCCGGCACCGGCTACCTGCTCAAGGACCGGATCGGCGACGTCGAGGAGTTCATGGACGCGGTGACCAGGGTCGCCGCCGGCGGTACCGTCGTCGATCCCGAGGTCGTCCGGCAGCTCCTGGCCCGCCGCCGCGACCCGCTGGACCGGTTGACGCGGCGCGAGCGGGAAGTGCTCGGACTGATCGCCGAGGGCCGCTCCAACGC
Source organism: Streptomyces sp. NPDC127068 (assembly GCF_042724695.1). NCBI lineage: Bacteria > Bacillati > Actinomycetota > Actinomycetes > Kitasatosporales > Streptomycetaceae > Streptomyces > Streptomyces sp. NPDC127068. Next base: position 5,753 of record NZ_JBHXEN010000073.1, read on the forward strand.
GGCGGTGGCCAGGGCGCTCGTCGTCACGGAGGCGGCCGTCGCGAAGCACATCGCGAACATCTTCCTCAAGCTCGAACTGCCCCCCGCCCCCGACGACCACCGCAGGGTCAGGGCGGTCCTCGCCTACGTGCGCGGCACCGGGTAAAGCACCCCCCCCCGCAGACGGTCCGCGTGGGGTGGGCCGTGCGGGGCGGTCCGTGCGGGTGGGCCGTGCGGAAAAGAGGACTTAGCCCCCCGCCCGGGTGAACATCACCAGCGGCCGATCACAGAGTTCCCCGTGCGTGCCACAGTCTTGCTCCGGACGCCGTCCCCCCACGGCGTCCCACTCAACTCCTCGGCGCGCCCCCCGGAACGGATCGTTCCCGGGTGCCCCGGTCAGCGGAGCCCAGGGAGGAAGCGGTTGTCCACGCGGAAGTCATCAGACCTCGTCCAGGTGCTACGGACCCGCAGTGCGGTGCGGCAGTACACCGCCCAGCCCGTCGACGACGACGCGCTGGACCGTCTGCTGGACGCGATACTGGCCGCCCCCACCGGCGGGAACAAGCAGGCGTGGGCCTTCGTGGCGGTCCGCGACCCGCGCACCCTGCGACTGTTGAGGGCCTTCTCGCCGGGAATCATCGAGCCTCCGCCCCTCGTCGTCGTGGCCTGCTTCGACCGGTCACGGGCGGTCAAGGACGACGGGGAGTTCTGGGACGAGGGACTGCTGTGCGTGGCCATGGCCGTGCAGAACCTGCTGCTCGCCGCACACGCCCTCGGCTTGGGCGGCTGTCCCGCCGCGAGCTTCCGCCGACACGCCGCCCGCACGCTGTTGGGGCTGCCCGAACACCTGGAACCCCTCCTCATGGTGCCGATCGGGTACCCGAAGAGGCCGCTCGCATCACCACCACGCCGAAACCGAGCCGAGGTAGTCAGCTATGAGTTCTGGGGAAACCACACCCTGGCCCGTCGATGAAGAACTCCTCCTGTTGGCGGCCTACCTGCTGAGCAGCGGCCGCGGCCTCCTCGACGAGCCGCAGCAGTACGGCCCCTTCCGCTGTATCGACGCGGCCCGCAGGGTGCTGGTGATGCTGCGGGACCGTGGCGTGGCCCACGAGGAACTGGCATCCGTGCAAAAGCAGTTGGAGGACTTCATGTGCGGACCCATGACTCCGAGGGACCTGCCTGCCTTCCTCGACGAGGTGTGCGGACGATTCACCGTGCTGCTCAGGGACTCCGACCTGATCCAGCGCACGGCGCCCGCCGTCGCCGGCTGAGGCGGAGAGGGCGGCCGGCCGAGGAGAGACGACAAGACGATGTTCGAGGTAATGCCCCTCACCCGTACCTGCCAGAGGGTCCTGGAGCGCGGGGACCACGCGCTGATCGGGGTCAGCACCGGGAACAGCTACTTCAGTCAGGACCGGCTGGGGTCCCTGCTGGTCTGGGCGGAACAGCACTTCAGCCTGGTGGACGTCCTGTACATCGACACGCACATCGACGCCATGCTGGTGGCGACGGGACTGCCCCCCGCGCAGGCCCGCAGGCGCACCAAGGGCATGCTCAAGGACGTGCGGCGGAGGATCCGGCGAGCCCTGGAGATGACCTCGGGTGCCGAACACGGCCGGATCCGGGTACATCCCCTGTCCGCATACGAGGGCCTGCCGCAGTACGAGAAGGTGCTGCGCCGCATCGAACCGGACCTCGGGGCGGAGGGCTCCCTCATGGGATCGGCGCAGGCGCAGGTCCGCGATCTGCTGGTGTCGCACGTGCCCGGCCCCACGGAACCCGTCCTGGTGGCCGCCCAGATGCAGGCGGGGCTCGCCTACCTGCGTGCGGAACTGCCGTTCCTGTTGGACACGCCCGCCATCCTCAACGTTCCCTCGTCGGTCACCTGCTACCACAAGTTGATGCCGGTGGCCCAGGAGATGTTCGAAGGGCTCGGCGCCCTCAGCCGCAACCCCCGCCAGGGATTCCTCGTGGTGCGTCCCGCACCGCAGCGGTCCACGGACCGCCCCTGGCCGCCGTCCTTCCTGCCAAGGAGACCCGAGTTGACACTCACCGAGCAGTACGACGAAATCGCGAGCGACTACACCGACGTGGAGCGCGTGTTCAGTACGTACCGCAGTCTCATCGAGGTGCCCTCACTGACCCGGGCGTTGGGTCCGGTGGACGGTGCCACGGTCTTGGACGTCGGATGTGGATCCGGCACCTACAGCCGTTTGTTGCGGCGTCGGGGCGCCGAACGGGTGCTCGGGGTGGATCTGTCCGCCGGGATGGTGGACGTGGCACGGCGGCTCGAAGAACACGAGCCGTTGGGGGTGCGCTACGAGGTGCACGACGCCGTGGACATGCCGGTGCTCGGCGCCTTCGACGCGGTGGTCGCGGTCGCGGTGCTGCACTACGCCGACAGCCGGCAGGCACTGGCCCGGATGTTGGAGCGGATCCGGGCCAACCTCGTCCCCGGCGGGCGGTTCGTCGCCTTCGTCGGCAACCCGCGGCTGCCGGCCGACACGGCGCAGATGAACGGTCTCGTCGTCCACCGGCCGCAGAACGCCCGTGACGGGGACCCGTCTCCGCTCACGATCCCCACCACTCCGCCCACCACCCTGCCCGCGCGCTACTGGAGCTGTGAGGCGATCGAGCGAGCGTTGCATGCGAGTGGCTTCGGCGAGGTGGTGTGGGAGCCGCTGGAGGGTCTGCCCCCCGGGATCGAGGAACCCGTCAACCTCCTGGTCAGCGCCCGTGCCGTGCCGATCGGGTCCCCGGACGCGGGGGAGCGCGAGGTCGGGACGGCCCGCGCCGAAGCCTGACCGGCTGCCGCAGCCGGGGCGGGCCCGGCGGCTCCGAGGAACCGAACGCCCGGCGCGTACGAGGCGTCGTGTCACCATCCGCCCTCGAAGAAGGCCAGCAGCGCGGCTGCCGGGTCCGCCACGGTGCTGAAGTCCGGCCACCGAGACCACCAGCACGAACGCCCCTGAGATGGGCCAGGACGGCCAGTACGTACCGGCTGAGCATCAGCACCGGCGTGCCGGGCAGGCACAGACGTGCGGTGATCGCGGGCGGGTCCTCACCGGCCGCCGGCCCGGCGTTCCAGATGGATGCCGGTGAACACCGCCACCTTGGCCCGCAGCGCCCAGGGGTCGAAGGGCTTGCCGAGGTAGTCGACGGCGCCGGCCGCGTAGCCCCGGGCCGAGTGTTCGGCATCGACCCCCATGGCAGTGAGGAAGATGATCGGCACGTCCCGGGTCCGGGGCCGCCGTTTGATGTGCGCGGCGGTCTCGTACCCGTCCATGTCGGGCATCTGGACGTCCATGATGATGACGGCGAAGTCATCGTCGTTGAGCAGTGCCTTCAGGGCCTCGCGCCCCGAGGACACGGCCACCAACTCCTGGTCCAGCGTGGACAGCACCGCGGTCATGGCGAGCAGGTTGTCCGCCTGGTCGTCCACGACGAGGATCTTCGGCAGGCACCGGGTGCCCGGGGGCGCGGCCGACAGCGCGGCACCCCGCTGCACCCGTTCGACCGCCTCCAGTTGGCGTTCGAGCAGCGCACACCGCTTCTCGGCCTCCTCGTGCCGGTCCCGTGCCGCCCGCAGGTCGGCGGCCAGCCGCGCCACCTCGCTCTGGAGGGTGTCACGCTCCCGCAGCAACTCCGAGACGTCCGGGCAGGCCGCCTCCAGGGCGTTCGCCCGTTCCCGCTCGTTGCCCCACTCGGCTTCCAACTGGTTCAGCCGCACCTCCAGATCGGCGATCTGGTGCATCCGGTCGAGCAGCGCATCACCCAGTACGTCGCCCCGCGCGGTGGAGCGGCGGGAGTCACGGTCGGCGTCCGCCAGTTGGCGTTCCAGCACCTCGACCGCGTGACGGGGCGAGGAGCCCGTGGCGACCGCGGCCCGGTGCAGCGCGCGCAGGAGCTCCATCGCCCGTGGAGTGGCGGCATTGCCCCGGTGTTCCGCCAGGTCGGTGAAGAGGTCCGTCACCACCTCCCAGGGCGGCACCCGGGTCCCGCTCAGATAACGCGAGAAGGTCCCCGGGTCGCGTTTGCGTCGGGCCGCGTACCGTCGCACCGACACGTCCAGCCCGTCGAACAGTTCCCGCAGCGCCTGGGCCAGCGCCCGGGCCTCCCGGGAGAGGTCTCCGGCCAGTGGGCGCAGCTCAGCCATGACCGTCCCTCCGCCCCGTGGGTTCCCCCGGGCGTCGCCCCCCGCTCGGCTCGGGCGCGATCATCCGGTGCGCCAGCGGCAGCGCGAGTCCCGCCGCGGTCAGCGCGGTGAGCGCTCCCCGCGCCGCACCCTCCCCCGCGAGCACACTGAGCACCCCCACCGCCGTACCGGCCAGCACGGCGAGCAGCAGGACCAGCGCCGTCCTCACCGTGAGCAGCGATCGGTCCATGATGACCTCCTCCTGCCGTCGCACCCGCCGGGGCGACAGCCGTTGCGCCCGACGGAGCCGCGGGACGAGGCACAGCATGGAGGGTGTGCGGCCCGTTGCGCACGGTAACCCCCGGATCGGCAACGTTGGTCGCGCCCGCACCCCCGGGTGCACCGTGCGCGCCCCTGTTCCGCGCCGTGCGGGACCCGCTTCCGGGGTGTTGCAGGGGTGTTGCGGCGTCCGCATCACCCGGCCCGTCGCGCGGGTGATGCCGGTGGGGCGGGGGAGTGGGATGGTGGAAGGGACGGGACCGACCCCCGCACGCCCCGGCGCAGAGTCCGTCGCCAGCCGGGGGCGCCCGGGTGAGGAGTGTGGTGATGCCCGGGAACAGCGGAACCAAAGCGACCAGCGGCAACAGCGGGAGCAGCGGAAGGAACGGCAACAGCGGAAGGAACGGCAACAAAGGGATCAGGCCGAACGCGTCCGGTGACCGACCGTGGCTCCCGCCCGACCAGCGGGCGGCCCGGGGCAGGGCGGCGCGGTCCAAGACCCCGCGCTCCAGCCACGCGGAGTTCACCCGTACGTCCGTGGACCCGCTACGGATCGTCGAAGCGCAGTCGGCCACCCGCGTGCCCGACCTCGTGCCCATCCGCTACGCACGCATGGCGGAGTCCCCGTTCCGTTTCTACCGCGGTGCCGCGGCCATCATGGCCGCCGATCTCGACACCACCCCGACCACCGGACTGCACGCCCAACTCTGCGGCGACGCACACCTGTTGAACTTCCGCCTGTTGGGTTCCCCGGAGCGCAAGCTCATCTTCGACATCAACGACTTCGACGAGACCCTGCCCGGCCCGTGGGAGTGGGACGTCAAACGCCTCGCCGCCAGCTTCGTCATCGCCGGCCGGGAGAACGGGTTCACGACGGCGGAGCGCCGGGCGATCGTCCGCGCCACGGTGCGTTCGTACCGCGAGCGGATGCGCCTGTTCGCCGGGATGTCGAACCTCGCCGTCTGGTACACGATCGCCGACGCCGAGGAACTGGAACTCCTGGCCTCGGGACGGTTGCAGCGACGGGGCCGCAAGATGCTGTCCCGCACCCTCGCCAAGGCCCGCACCCGGGACAGCCTCCAGGCGTTCGACAAGCTCACCCGTCTGGTGGACGGCGAACGACGGATCGTCCCCGCGCCCCCCGTCGTCATGCCGGCCGCCGCCCTGCTCCCGGACCGGGAGCGCAGCGAACTCGCCGCCATGATCGACGACCTCATCGCCCGCTACGGGGAGAGCCTGCCGACGGACCGCCGCCGGCTGCTGAGCCAGTTCACCGTGGTGGACGTGGCGCGCAAGGTGGTCGGCGTCGGCAGCGTCGGCACCCGTTGCTGGATCGTCCTGCTGATCGGGCGGGACAGCGGCGACCCCCTGTTCCTCCAGGCCAAGGAGGCCGACCGGTCCGTGCTCGCCCCCTACGCCGGCGAGAGCGAGTTCCGCACCCAGGGCGAACGGGTGGTCGCCGGACAGCGCCTCATGCAGGCGGCCAGTGACATCTTCCTCGGCTGGGAGCGGGTCCGGGCACCCGACGGCGAGCAGCGGGACTTCTACGTGCGCCAACTGCGCGACTGGAAGGGCATCATGGAGACCCGGCTGATGGTGCCGCGCGGCATGGCGCTCTTCGGCGAGCTCTGCGGAGCCAACCTCGCCCGGGCGCACGCCAGATCGGGGGACCGGATCGCCATCGCCGCCTATCTGGGGCGCGGGGAGGTCTTCGACCGGGCCGTCGCCGACTTCGCCGAGCAGTACGCCGACCAGAACGAACGCGATCACGCCGCGCTGGTCGCCGCGGTGAAGTCCGGACGGCTCCCCGCCCAGGCCGCCTGACCCACCGGGCCCGAGACGTCACCCCGGGCGCCCGCGAGACGCGTCCGCCGAGGTTCCGCGGTGACGGCGTGAGCGGAGCAGTTCCCCGGTGGCGAAGGCGACCACCGCACAGACCAGGACGACCGCCATCTGCTCGGGCGCGTCCCGGCCGAGCAACAGGGTGGCCAGCACCGACGCCGTCACGGGCAGCCGGGTCACCGCCGCCGCGGCCGAGACGATGCCCACCGCCAGCGCGGTCGTCACCCCGAAGCCCGGCAGGCCCGCGAAGACCAACGCGAGGACCGGTCCGACGAGCAACGCCGGGAAGATCGGGCCGCCGCGCAGCGCGCCCAGGGAGACCGACCACGCCAGCCCCTTGAACAGCAGCAGCCAGAGCAGGACGGAGATCGGCCAGGCACCCGGGTCGGCGGCCAACTCCGCCAGGGTCTCCTGACCCGAGAGAGCGGCCTCCTCGGGCGACCGGCCGGTGCACAGCCCGTAGGCGGCGAGCGCCACTGCGACCGCCACCGCGCACAGCACGGTCCGCGGCCCGGGGTGTTTGGCCGTCCAGTCGGCGATCCGACCGCCCAGGGTGACCGCGACCCACATCACGACCGCGATCACCACCGCCAGCGGCACCCCCCAGAGGAAGTCCCCCGCTTCCAAGGGATCGTCGGGCGGCACCGAGGGCAGGGCCAGTCCCCCCGTGTCGAGTCCCGTCCACCGCCCGAACCCGGTGAGGACCAGGGCGCCCACCCCGCTGGCGAGCAGGCTGGGCAGGATCAGGGCGAGGAGCCCGGGGCCACCGAGCCCGGCGGCCTCGATGATCAGCACCGCGGCGACCAGGGGGCTGCCGAACACGGTGGAGATCGTGGTGGCCGAGCCGGCCGCCCCCAGGACGGCGACCAACTGCGGCGATCCGGCGCGTCGCGCCGACCGGACCGCCAGCAGGGCCAGGCCGCTGCCGATCGCCATCAGCGGCGCCTCGGGGCCCAGCACCGCGCCGAAGGCCAGCGAGGCCAACCCGGCGAGTACCACCCCGGGCAGGGCGGACGGTTCCGTCGCCGCCGCGTTCAACCCCCGGGCCGGCACGTGCCCGCCGGCGCCCGGCAGTCGGGTGACGACCCACGCCACCAGCAGCCCCCCGACGGCCAGCAGGGGAAGCGGCCACCACCAGGGGGCGACCGCGTAGCCGAGGTGCTGCGGCAGGTGTTCCCAGAGGCCGTTCTGCGCGGCGTGCTCCAGGGCGAGGAAACCGAACGCCACCAGGGACAGCGGCACCCCCAGCACCGTCGCGAGCAGCAGCAGCCGCAGGTACCCCGGGTCCCGCAGCACCTCGCCGACCGGGCGCGCCGGGCCGGGCTCCGCCGCCTGGGCCATCCGGGACCTCGCCTCCTCGGGCGCGGGCACCCGCACCACGCTCCCGGTCCAGACTCCGACACGCCCCGCTGCGCGGCACCTCCACAGAGCCGTACGGGCGGCACCCGGGGAGAGGGGGACCGTGCCGCGCCGGGGCGCGACACGGTCGTGACGGCGTACGGGTCAGCCCGCGGTGACCGTGTCCGCGAAGGCCGTGCCCGTCGCGCGGTAGGCGTCGACCTTGGCGGCCACCTGCGCCGGGGTCAGCACCTGGTCCTTGACGTGCAGCACGTAGTCGACCTGCTGCTCGTAGCTGCGGGGTGCGGTGCCGGTCTGCCCGGTGAGGTCGGTGAACCACTGGTTGAAGCTGATCAGCATCGCCCGTTCGGGCAGGAAGCCGGCACCGTGGGTGCCGAACAGCCGGCCGTCGAGGTAGTACCGGATGTCGTTGCCGTCGATGGTGAAGACCAGGTCGTGCCAGCCGTCGTGGCTGCTGCGGGCGACCGTGTGCGTGTTGACGAGCTGCCCGGTGGTCGGGTGGTAGGTCTCCCAGGAGGTGGCGAAGAAGGCGTTCGAGGTCTCGCCCCAGCCGCCGTTGGGCAGGTACTCGAAGTCGTACTCGGCGTAGTCGTCGGCCATCGGGGACTTCAGGTCGTTGATGGCGAAGAACGTCTGCACCACGTGGTCGCCGTCCGGGCCCTGCGCCACCGGTGCGTCACTGAACTTGACGCGGGCCGCGTAGGTGCCGTTCTTGAACTTCATCGACGTCGTGGAGATCTCGGCGTGCTCGGTGCTGGCCGCCGTGCCGGCGGTGCCCGCCTTCAGGGTCATCAGGGAGGACCCGGCCTCCTGCGAGAACGTGACGTTCTTCGGGGACCAGGTCGCGCCGTAGACGCCCGGTCCGCCGCCCCAGGAACGCAACTGCCAGCCGTTGGCGCTGAGCTTGGGGTCGCTGCCCGAGGTGTAGGCGAAGTCGTCGAACAGGGCCTGACCGGGCGGCGGTTCGGTGGAGCCGCCCGGTTCGGTGCCCCACACGGTGGTGCCGGAGACCCGCGCGGTGACCTTCGGCCAGTCGGCGTAGGCGCTCTGTCCGGCGCCGAAGGAGTGGTCGTCGCTCTGGACCAGCTGCTGCCAGTCGGTGCGGTGGAACCGTAGCTGGAGGTCACCGGTGTCCGTGCCCGCGGCTAGCGAACCGGCCCCGGCGGTGAAGCCGACCTCCAGGTAACGGTCGGCGGTGGCCGTGGGGTTGGCGAGGGTGCCGAACGAGCCGGTGACGTTCGCGCAGCCCTTCACCGCCCAGTCGCAGGCGAACCGGTAGCTGGTCGTCGCCGAGTCGGCCTTGAAGTAGTAGCGGAGCTTGACCTCGCTGAGCGGCACGGCCGCCGCGCCCGTGTTGCGCACCTTGAACCAGGGCGCCGTCTGCGAGGAGGTCGCGCCGGTCGAACCGGTCCGGTACTGCACGGTGAGCCCGCCGGTGGCGGCCTGGGCGGCGGTGGGGAGTGCGGCGAGCCCGACGGCGGCCAGGGCCGTGGCGAGTGCGCCGGCCGCGACGGCACGCAACCGGGTGTGGGGGGGTCTTCTCATGACGCTGCCTCTCCTGAACGGTTGAGACGGACGGCCGCCCCTGGGGCCGGGCGGCATCCGAGTGATCGTACGGAAACGCTGACGCGTTTCAACTGCCTTGCACACAGGGCGAGATGGGCACGCCTGGCCCGTCCCGATTCGCACCCCGCTGTCCCCCACCCGCAGGGGCGCTCGTCTCCGGGACTCCCCTAGGGGCGGGCAACCCTCCCCGTCACCCTGCCGGTTGACCCCGCAGCCGTCCGGGGGATGACGCGCACGCCCTGCTCAGAGCGCCATGATGACGACGCGTTGACGACGAATTGGGGAAACATCGTGCACCAAGTGACACCAGTGACGACGCCGGCCGACGGCGGCCAGGACGACGGACGCCGGGCCACGCGGCCCGGCCGGCGGTCCGTGCTCATGGCGGCGGGGGCCGCCCTCGCCCTGTCCGGGACGTTCGGCGCCACCGCGGTGGCGGCACCCCGACCGCGGGGCGCGGGCGGCGGCCACTCGGCGGACGGCCTGTGGCGGATGGACGGCTACGGCATGGTCGCCCGTGTCCAGGACGGAGTGCTGCGGACCTGGGACACCACGGCCATCAGCTGCCGACCGGCCCTGAACGCGCCCCGGCAGGGTGCCGTCGGCCCCGACGGAGCCGTCCGCTTCGAGGCCGACGACATGGCGTTCACCGTCCGCCCGCAGTCGAGGAACCGGGCGACCCTCCTGGCCCACGGCACCGCGGCCGACCGCGATCTGCGCCGCGTCTCCGCGCTGCCCCCGAACTGCGGACGCCCCGGGGCCACCGGGCCGTTGGCCGACTTCGACGTGTTCTGGCAGACCTTCGCGGAGCAGTACGCCTTCTTCGGGAGCCGCGGCGTCGACTGGAACCGGGCACGCGCCACCTACCGCCCCCGGGTCACCGCGCGCACCGGCCCCGCGGAACTCTTCGACACCCTGGCGGAGATGATCGCACCGCTCCACGACGCGCACGTCGCACTGGTAGCGAACTCCCCGGACTTCCAGCGCGGCGTCGACCTCATCCGGCCGGGCACCGTCGGACCGGACGAAGCGTACGAGACGAAGACCAGACAGTTCATCGAGCGCCGCGACCTCGGGGGGCGGCCCCTGGAGTCCCATGCGCAAGGCGCGATCGGGTACGCCGACCTGCCCGGCGACCTCGGCTACCTGCGCATCAACCGGTTCGCCGGCTACGTCGACAACCGCGGGCGGTACGACGACGACGCCGCCGAGCTGGAGCGGGTGCTCGACCGGATCGTCACCCGGGCGCGCACCGCCGGACCCGGGAGGTGGCGCGGCTTGATCGTCGACGTCCGGGTCAACGCCGGCGGGTACGACCCCCTCGGCCTGGCCATCGCCTCCCGCCTCACCAACCACTCCTACACCGCGTTCACCAAGCAGGCCCGCAACGACCCCCGGGACGAGACCCGCTTCACCCGTCGACGGACCGCGTCCGTACAGCCGGCCGCCCCGGGAACGCCCCGCTACGACGGACCGGTGGCGCTGCTCATCAGCGGAGCGACGGTCAGCGCGGGGGAGACCTTCACCCACGCCCTCCAGGAGCGCCCCACGCCCACCACCCTCATCGGCGAGAACACCCAGGGAGTCTTCTCGGACACGTTGGGGCGGGAGTTGCCGAACGGCTGGCGGTTCACGCTCTCCAACGAGCGGTACACCGATCCGCGCGGCCGGTCCTTCGAGGGCCCCGGCATCCCCGCCGACATCGCGACGCCGGTCTTCACCGACGAGGAGTTCGCCGCCGACCGCGACACGGCCTTCGACCGGGCCAGGCAGATCCTCGGCCGACCCTGAGACGGCACCCGGCCCGGTCCCGTTCCCGTGGGGGGAACGCGACCGGGCCGGGCCCCGGGACCGTGGAACTCAGGAAGCGGCCAGGGCACGGGCCGCGCGCACCAGGGCCGCGTTGTCGGGGGCGGGCGAACCGTCCGGCAGGTCGGTGCCGTCCTCGAAGCCCACCCGGGTCTCGTGGCCGTCCTCGATCGCCGCCCGCACCAGGGGCCAGACCGTGGGGCCGTCACCGTGGTAGAGGATCGGGCAGCGCACCCCGGCCGCCCGCACCTGCGCGGCCATCGCCCGGGCCTCGGCGACCGCCCGTACGGGGTCCTCCTCGACGGGCTCGATCAGGATGCGCACGTTGTCGTGCAGGGTCGGCGAGTCGAGCAGCCGCGGCACGTCGTCCCTCGTCCACACGGCGCTCTCCAGCACCATGCCCCGGTCCAGGACCAGTCGGGCCGTCTCGGCCGCACCCTCCTCGCTGAACGCGACGGAAGCGAAGTCCGGCAGCACCTCCCACGCCTTGACCAGGTCGTAGCGCTCCACGGGGCCCGAGCAGGTCCACAGACCGGTCGTCGTGCCGACCACCGCGTCCGGCGCGGCGCCACGGATCGCGGACAGGACCTCGGCCAGGGCGTCGGGGCGGATGGTCTGTCCCCCGTCCGGGGTGCGGACGTGGAAGTGGACGACGTCCGCTCCGGCCGCGAGCACCGCGACGGTGTCGGCGGCGATCTCCGCGGCGGTGACGGGGACGGTGGGCTGCTCGGCCTGGGAGCGCCCGCCGTTGACGGCGGCTTTCAGCAACACGATGGTCCTTTCGGGGGTATGGGGGTGGGGTGCGGTGCGGGGCCCGCGAACGCGGTGGTTCAGCCCAGCCGTCGGAGGGTGTCGGTGGCTCCGGTGAGCGAACCCAGGGGTTCGCCCGCCCACAGCTGCGCCACCAGCTCGGGTTCCTCGGCGTCATCGGCCAAGGCCTCGTCGATCACGGCGGCGAGCCGTTCCGCGGGGGCGATGATCACCCCGTTGGCATCACCGAGGACGAGGTCACCCGCGTGCACGGGGACGCCGCCGCAGGTGACGGGGGCGCACAGGGAGCCGTCGGCGATGCCGTGCAGCTTGGTGGTCAGCGCAGTGCGGCCGTACGCGTACACGGGGAGTCCGAGCGCACGCAGGGCGTCGATGTCGGTGCAGAGCCCGTCCACCACGGCGCCGGCCGCGCGCCGGGAGGCGAGCGCGTTGACGACCACCTCACCGAGCGGGGCGTGCCGACGGTCACCGCCGCAGTCGACGACGACCACGTCACCGGGTTCCACCAGTCCGGCAGCGTGGTGCAGCATCGTCGAGTCGGTCGCGGTGATCCGTACGGTCACGGCCCGGCCGACGATCCGTTCCGTACCGGCCATGCGCTGGAGTTCCGGGGCGCAGAAGCCTTCCTCCAGGTAGTGGCCGAGGGTCGGGAAGTCGACCCGACGCAGCTTGGCGAGCAGGTCCGCGTCGGGGGCGGCGGGCAGGTCACGAAGGTCGAGCGGCATGGGACGGGTCACCTCGGTCCGATGATGATGCGGCGGTTGCGGAGCACGGGGAGGATCGTGCGCGCCCGGTCGATGCGGTCCTTGTCGGCGTCGACGACCAGCATCGACCGTTCCTCCTCGCCGAGGGCCGCGCGGACCACTCCGAGCGGGTCGACGGCCATGCTCATGCCGATGCAGTCGGGCGTGGTGAGCGAGGACGCGATCACCCAGCAGGTGTTCTCGATCGCCCGGGTGCGCAGCAGCGTCGTCCAGTGGTCCTCCTTGAGCGGGCCCTTGACCCAGGCGGCCGACACCGACAACAGGTCGGCGCCCATCTCCACCAGCGACCGGGTGAACTCCGGGAAGCGGACGTCGTAGCAGTTCACCAGGCCCACGTTGAAGTCGCCGATGCGGACGACGACCGGCCCGGTGTCACCGCGCTGGACCTTCTGCGACTCCCGGTAGTTGAAGGCGTCGTACAGGTGCATCTTGCGGTAGAGACCGAGGACTTCGCCGCTCGCGTCCACGGCGGCGATGGTGTTGTAGGGGAGGGCTTCGCCGCTGTCCTCGTAGCCGGCGGCGATCACCGCGGTGCCGTACGTCGCGGCGATGCGGGTGATCCCTTCGAGGAAGGCGGGCCAGTGCTTCTCGGCGAGCTCCCGCAACGGGACGTCACCGTGCTCGTCGGCGTCCGAGGGGACCATCGACTCCTCGGGGAAGACGACGAGTTGGGCACCGGCCGCGGCGGCCTCCCGGGTCATCTCCTCGATGACCGCGAGGTTGGCCGCCGCGTCGGCGGTCGGGGCGAACTGGGCTGCTGCGACCTTCACGGCCGTATCTCCTTGGTGCGCGGGGACGGTGCGGTTGCGGGGCGCGGTCGGCGGGTCACTCGGCCAGCACCCGGGAGTGCCGGACCGCCCAACCGGCGGTCACCGGATCACCGAGGGCGAGCCCGCTGGCGTCCGCCCCCCGCGCCTCGGCGACGAAGTCGGAGCCGTCGGCCAGGGTGAGGTGGTAGCGGGTGGCGTTGCCGAGGTACACCACCTGCTGGAGGGCGCCGTCCACGGTGACCTCGCCACCGTCCGGTGCGGTGCCCGCCGGGGCGAGCCGCACGTTCTCCGGGCGGACCGCGAGGTGCGCCTCGGTGCCGTCGGCCAGTCCGTGGCCGTCCGGGACGGTGAGGTTGCCGAGCTGCGCCACCCCGAGCCGGTGACCGCCCAGGGTTCCGGTGAGGAGGTTGGAGGTGCCGATGAAGTCGGCGACGAAGCGGGTGGCGGGCCGTTCGTAGATCGCCTCCGGGGTGTCCACCTGGAGGACCCGCCCCCCGTCCATGATCGCGATGCGGTCGGACATGGTGAGCGCCTCCTCCTGGTCGTGGGTGACCGTGACGAAGGTGACGCCGACCTCGCGTTGGATCTTCTTCAGCTCCAACTGCATCTCGGCCCGCAGTTTCTGGTCGAGGGCGCCGAGGGGTTCGTCGAGGAGGAGCAGCGAGGGCCGACCGATCAGGGCCCGCGCGATGGCGACGCGCTGGCGCTGACCGCCGGAGAGCTGCGCGATGGACCGCTCCCCGTACCCCTCCAGGCGCACCAGGGCGAGGGCTTCCCGGACGGCCGCGCCGATCTCCGCCTTGGGGCGCGACTTGCGCACCTTCAGCTCGAAGGCGATGTTGTCGTGGACGCTGAGGTGCGGGAACAGGGCGTAGCTCTGGAAGAGCATGTTGAGGTCCCGTTTGTGCGGCGGGACGCCCGTCGCGGGGACCCCGCCCAGTTCCACGGTGCCTTCGGTCGGCATCTCGAACCCGGTGATCATCCGCATCAGGGTGGTCTTGCCGCAGCCCGACGGCCCGAGGATCGAGAAGAACTCGTTGCTCCGGATGTCGAGGGTGACGTCCTGGACGGCCGGGGTGCCGCCGAAGGACTTGCCGACCCCGGTGAGGCGTACGGCGGGTGCGTCGGTCCCGGTGCGGCCGGTCGGTTCGATGGCGGTCGTTGTCATGTCAGGACGCCTTCACCTTGGTCCAGCCCTGCTGGAAGTGCTTCATCGCGGTCCCCGGGTCGAGCAGGAAGTCCGCGTTCTCGATCGACTCGTCGGATGCATAGATCGCCGGGTTGTCCAGGGCCTTCTTGTCCTTGACCAGGTCCCGTGCCTTGGCGTTGGTGCTGGCGCTGCCGCCGTCGTCGGTGGCCATCGCGGCGATCTCGGGGCGCAGGGTGAAGTTGATGAACTCGTAGGCCGCGTCGGTGTTCTTGGCGCCCTTCGGGATGGACAGGCCGTCCGTCCAGATCGAGCCGCCCTCCTCCGGGATGACGTAGTGCACGTTCTCGTTGGCCGCGACGACCTTCGCCATCGCGGTCCCGCTCCACGCCTGCGCGGCGCACGCCTGGCCGGAGGAGAGCAACTGCGGGTAGTTGGTGGAGTTGTAGCCCGCGAGGATGTCCTTCTGGTCCTCCAGCGCCTTCGTCGCGGCGGCGATCTCGCCCTCGTCGGTGCTGGTGGCGCGCGAGCCGGTCACCTGGAGGCCGGCGATGTAGGCCGCCAGCATGTTGTCCAGCATGTAGACCTTGCCGCGGTGCTCCTTGTCGAACAGGGTCTTCCAACTGGTCGCCGAGTCGATGCACTTGTCGTTGTAGGCGAAGCCCGTGGTGCCCCAGATCCACGGGATGCTGTACTTGTTGCCCGGGTCGTAGGTCGGGTCCCGGAACTTGTCCGCGAGGTTGTCCAGGCCCTTGATGCGGGAGTGGTCGAGGGGCTGGATCAGCTTCTGGCCGACGAGCTGCTGGACCGTGTACTGGCTGGGCTCGACCAGGTCGTACCCCGCCGAACCGGAGCTCAGCTTGGCGGTCATGGTCTCGTTGCTGTCGAAGGTGTCGAGGGTGACCTCGATGCCGGTCTCCTGCTCGAACTTCTTCACCACCGACTCGGGGATCTCCCCGGCCCAGGCGTAGACGTTGAGCTTCTTGCCGCCGCCCGAACCGGCATCGGAGCCGGAGTCGGAGCAACCGGTGACGACGAGGGCCGTGACGGTGGCGACGGAAGCGGCCAACAGGGTTCTGGAGACGCTCTTCTTGCGCATGAGGGTGCCTTTCGCGAGCCGGTGTGGGAAGGCCGGGGAGGAGGGGAGGGGACGGCGAACGCGCCGGGGGCGGGGGCCGGGAGGGGCGGCCTAGCCGCGCTTGCCGCCGAGCAGCACCTGACGCATCTGGCGCAGGCCCACGCCCAGGATGATCAGGAGGGTGAAGAGCACGAGCAGGGTGCCGAGCGCGTTGATCTCGGGGGTGAGCCCGCCCTTGAGCATCGAGTACACCCGCAGCGGGAGGGTGGTGGAGCCGATGCCGTTGGTGAACGTCGACATGACGATGTTGCCGAAGGAGATGGTGAAGCAGAGCAGCCAGGCGGCGAGCAGCGGTTGCCGCAGCAGCGGCAGGGTCACCCGCCGGAACGCCTGCCAGGGCCCGCAGCCCAGATCGGTCGCCGCCTCCTTCAGGGAGGGGTCGAGTGCGTTGTACGCGCCGAGGACGATCAGGGCGGCGTAGGGCAGGGTCACCACCAGGTGGCCGAGGACGAGGGTCGTCATCCCGAGGGTCGCGCTCATCGCGCCGAAGACCGACAGCAGGGCCACGCCGAGCACGATCTCCGGAATGATCAGCGGGAGGAACAGCCCGCCCGAGAACACGGCCTTCCACCGGGTCGCGAGCCGGGCCATGCCCATGGCGGAGAGCAGCCCGCACAGCGTGGCCAGGGTCGCGGAGATCAGGGCGACCTCCGCGCTGACCCGCAGGGCGGCCAGCAGTTCGGTGTTGTCGGCGAGCGTTCCGTACCAGCGGGTGGAGAACCCGGCCCACTTGTAGGTGACCTCGGAGTCGTTGAACGACAGCACGACCACGACGACGATGGGGATGTAGAGGAAGGCGATGACGCTCCGGGCGAGCCAGGCGGTCACGGTGTCGAGGGCGTGTTTCATGCGGTCTTCCTCCTCAGCCGCCGGGCGGCGAGTCCGAAGACCGCCATCGAGGCCACCATCAGCACCAGCAGGACCACGGAGGCCGCGGCGCCCATCGGCTGATTGCGGAACTCGGTGTACAGGGTCACGATCAGGTTGCCGACGAGCTGGTCGCGTCCGCCGCCGAGCAGGACGGGGATGACGAACACGCCCAGGGTCGGGATGAAGGTGAGCAGCGCCGCCGCGAGCATGCCCGGACGGGCGATCGGGAGCAGGACCCGGGTGTGCACCCGCCACCACCCGCAGCCGAGGTCCCGCGCGGCCTCGCCCAGGGAGTTGTCGACCCCGCGCAACGAGGCGTAGATCGGGAAGATCGCGGTGGGCAGGAACGCGTACACCAGCCCGATGAAGGACGCCCCCTGGCTGGGTATCCACTGAGTGGGCCCGTCGGTGAAGCCGAGGGCGTCGGTGAGGCTGTTGACCGGCCCGCCGGGGCTCAGGAGGTTGATCCAGGCGAACGTCCGGACCAGGAAGTCGGTCCAGAACGGCACGATGATCAGCAGCAGGAGGAGCATCTGGCGCTGCGGGGGCCGGCTGGCCAGGTAGTACGAGACCACGTAGCCGAGGACCAGACAGACGGCCGTGTTGAGGGCCGCCATGCCGAGGCTGTAGCCGAAGACCTTGAGGTAGATCGGCTCCATCAGGTCCTGGTAGTTGGTGAGGGTGAATCCGCCCGTCACCCCGCCGTACGCGTCGGCCGAGGCGAAGCTGTTGCGCACCACGAGGAACAGCGGCACCAGCACCAGGCCGATCACCGTGATGCCGGCCGGGGCCAGCAGCGCGGTGGTCACGGCGGTCCGGCCCGCGGGCCGGGGGGCGGTCGCCGTCACCGGGACGTCCGACGGCCGGTCCGGTCGGGCGGAGGGGTCGAGTGCATGTCGCGGTTCTCCTAGGTCCGGGGCGGGTTCGTGATGGAGAACAGCGTCGATGATTGGCCACTGGCCGAAAAGATGAAGGAGGAACGAATCCCGTGGAAAGTAGCGGTTATTTCCACGGATCTCGTAGTGGAGGGAAGCGGCGACGGGCGACCCTTGACGTCCGGGGGATAATTGATGCGTGAACCACCTATGACTGGAGGCACCCCGTGATCGATGACTTGGACCGGCAGATCATCGATCAGCTGAGGGTGGACGGCCGCCGTTCGTTCGCCGAGGTCGGACGGACCATCGGCCTCTCCGAGGCGTCCGTGCGCGCCCGCTACCAGCGGCTCCAGCGCAAGGGCGTGCTCCAGGTGGTCGGCATGGTCGACCCGGTGCGCATGGGGGAGATGGAGGTGCACCTCGCGGTGCGCGTCCACCACATCCCGGTGGCGCTGGTGGCCCGCGAACTCTCACGGATGCCGGAGGTACGGTACGTGGCGTCCTGCGTGGGGCCCTACGACCTGATCGTGGACGTCCGCTGCCGCGATCTGGAGCACCTCGCGGAGCTGCTGACCGAACGGGTGCGCCGGGTGAACGGCGTCGCCCACGCGGAGGCGCTGACCGTGCTGGAGGTCATCAAGGACTCGTACCTGTGGGCCGGCTTCCGGGAGGTGCCGGTGCAGCCCGGGGAGCGCATCATCCCCGGCTGACCCGGGGGCGCAGCCGTCCCGCGCGGACGGGATCGCTTCAGTCCTGGTCCGCGGTGACTCCCTGGCCCACGGCGCTGGCCAGCCCGCTCCACGAGTAGTCCTTGAACAGTTCCAGCAGCAGCAACACCTGCACCCGGGACACGCCGGGCAGCATGCGGATGTCGTCCAGCAGTTGGACGAGCTGGGCCTGGTCGCGACAGGTGCCGTCCAGGAAGATGTCCTGGCTGCCCGCACACAGCGCCACCCGGTTGATCATCGGCATCCCGGACAGCGTCTTCGCCACCGCGCGCGGGGTGAGGTCCCGGACCCGGATCATCAGGCGCACCGACTGGTGGCCGAGGGTCAGCGGATTACACAGGGCCACGATCCGTAGGACGCCGCTCTCCTGGAGTCGCGCCACCCGCTGGCGGATCGTCGTCTCGGACACGCCGAGATCCCGTGCGAGACCGGTGTAGGGGGTCCGGCCGTCACGGGTCAGCGTCTGCACGATCCTGCGGTCTATGTCGTCGAGCACGCCTCCACCATGACATACCCGTCACTTGAGGCAGCTCTTGCCATAGGCGGTCATACCGTTCTCCGGCGCCCTCCTCGGGGGCGACGGGGCGATGCGGGTCCGGCCGACCGCCGGCCGGACCCGCGCCCGGGGCGCCGTCTCAGGCGGCCCGACCGGTGACCGCGTAACCGGCCTCCTCGACCGCGCGGGACACCAGGGCGTCGTCCGGCTCGGCGTCGGTGGTCACCGTGACCACGCCGGCCCGGACGTCGACCGCCACGGCCAGGATGCCGTCGAGGGCGCCGACCGCCTTCGAGACCGAGGACTCGCAGCTGCCGCAGGTCATGCCGGACACCTGGTAGGCGGTGGTGCGGCTGTCGGTGGTGATCTCGATGGTCTCGCCGGTCGAGCAGGAGCCGTCGGTGGAGCAGCAGGACGACATGGTGGTTCCTCCGGGAAAGCAGGTGCGAGCGGGTGGGGACGGAAGGAGGTCAACACCCCCCGAGAAACCCCTAGGGGGTATCTCCCGTCCTGATCTTTATACCCCCACCCGGTATCCATCGGCAAGCGGCGCATCGATTCCGCTCCCCACCCGCCCGAGGTGCGCGGGCCCGCCTACCCCGACGCCGCACGCGCCAGCGGCACCCCGGACATGTCCTCCGTCAGCAGCCGCTTCGCAATGCTGTCCACCGCGGCCCGCAGCGCGGCGTCCGGCGGTCGGTCACCGTCCCGCTCCAACCGCTCGTCGAGCCACCGCGCCCACGCCCGAGTGATCGCCGCGGCCTCCCGCTCCCCGGCCGCCGTCTGCGAGAACAACGACCCGGACCGGGTGAGGAACCCCTCGTCGACCATCCGCTCGAAGACCGGCACCAACACCTCGGGCGGCATGTGCCGACGGGCCGCGATCAGCCCGAGGCTGGCGTGCCCGACGAGCCGGTGGAGCATCTCGACCTCCATCACCGCCCACGCGCCCGCCGGATCGAGCCGGGTGTCCGACTCGACGACGATCCGCCGCGCGGTATCGGGCCCCGCCGTCCGCAGCACGTTCGCGACCGCCACCTCCAACAGCCGCTGGGAGTCCCCCGACGACGGCTGCGCGAAGCCCTCGCCCAGGTCCGACGACCCCATCCGGGCGCTGTCCCGCAAGGGCACCTCACGCAGGAACAACGCCACCAGGAAACCGAGCAGCGCCACGGGAACCGTCCACAGGAACACCGTTTGCAGCGACTCCTGGTACGCGTGCACGATGGGGGCCGACGCGTCCGCGGGCAGCCGGTGCAGCCCCTCCGGACTCATCGCGGCCCGCCCCGCCGTCGCCGCGTCCACGGCGCCCGTGCGGGTCGCTTCCGCCACCCCGTCCGCGAGGTTGGGCCGCAGCGCGTTGGTGTAGATCGTGCCGAAGACCGCCGTGCCGAACGCACTGCCCAACGTACGGAAGAACGTCACCCCCGAGGTCGCCGTACCCAGATCCGCGTAGTCCACGGTGTTCTGCACCGCGATCGTCAGCACCTGCATCGACAGGCCGATGCCCGTGCCGAGGACGAACATGTACAGCGACGCCAGCCACGTACTCGTTCCGCTCCCCATCAGCGACAGCAGGTACAGGCCCACCGCCATCACCAACGAACCCACGATCGGGAAGATCCGGTAGCTCCCCGTCCGGCTCACCACGTTGCCGCTGAAGACCGACGCGATGAGCAGCCCGATCACCATGGGCAGCGTCCGCACCCCCGACACCGTCGCGGAGTCCCCGTCCACGTACTGGAGGTACGTCGGCAGGAACGTCATCGCGCCGAGCATCGCGAACCCCACGATGAAACTCAGCACCGAACAGACCGTGAACACCGGATCGCGGAACAGCCGCATCGGCAGCATCGGCTCCGCGGCCCGCGACTCCACCCAGCAGAACCCCCCGAGCGCCACCACCCCGCCCACGAAGAGCCCCACGACCACCCCGGAGCCCCACGCGTACTCGTTGCCGCCCCAACTCGTCGCCAGGATCAACGCGCTGGCTCCCACCGAGACCAGCGCGATCCCCAGGTAGTCGATGACCGGCCGGGACGCCGACCGCACCACCGGGATCGTCCGGGCAGCCGCGATCACCACGACGATCGCGATCGGCACATTGACGTAGAACGCCCACCGCCACGTCAGATGGTCGGTGAACAACCCCCCGATCAACGGCCCGATGACCGTCGCCACCCCGAACACGCCGCCGATCGCACCCTGGTACTTGCCCCGCTCCCGCAACGGGATCACATCCGCGATCAGCGCCATCGACGTGACCATCAGCCCGCCCGCGCCGATGCCCTGCACCCCCCGCCACAGGATCAGCAGCGTCATGTTCGTCGCCAGCCCGCACAGGAACGAACCCGTGATGAAGACGACCGCCGACACCTGGAAGACGACCTTGCGCCCGAACAGGTCACCGAACTTGCCGACGAGCACCGTCGCCACGGTCTCGGCCAACAGGTACGAGGTCACCACCCACGACATGTGGTCGGCGCCCCCGAGCTCCGACACGATCGTCGGCAGCGCCGTCCCCACGATCGTCTGGTCGAGCGCCGCCAGGAGCACCCCCAGCAGGATCGTCACGAAGACGACGTTCCTGCTCCGCCGGTCCAGGACCGGCGCGGACACGGCCCCGGGCCGAACGGACGCGGCCGGGTCGTCGGTGGTGGTCACGCACAGCAGCGTCACACCCCGCGCCCCCCGGCGCACCCGGGGCCATCCGTCCCGGTGACTGGCCGCACCCGGCCGCCCCGGTGCCGCCCCGGACCGGCTACGACCCGGCCGCGCCCGGACGTCGCCGCAACAGGTACGTGTCCATGATCCAGCCCTTGCGCTCCCGGGCCTCGGCCCGCACCCGCTCGATCTCCGGGCCCACCCGGGCGAGCGGCCCGGACACCAGGACCT
Source organism: Streptomyces sp. NPDC127068 (assembly GCF_042724695.1). Taxonomy (NCBI): domain Bacteria; kingdom Bacillati; phylum Actinomycetota; class Actinomycetes; order Kitasatosporales; family Streptomycetaceae; genus Streptomyces; species Streptomyces sp. NPDC127068. The sequence continues at coordinate 27,182 of NZ_JBHXEN010000073.1, forward strand.
CGTCCGGCGTCCCGAGGTAGGCACCCCAGTACACGTCCAGGCCCTCCGCCTCCGCCGAGTCGTACAGCTGCCGGAACGCCTGCTGCCCGTCCAACATCACCACCACGTCGTCCACCCCCTGGGGGAACCCCCCGGCCAGCAGCCGCCCCGTGGTGATCTGCACCGGCCGACCCACCCGGGTCAACCCCGTGCGGTGCCGCGCCACCAGCGCCGAGACGCTACTGACACCGGGCACGACGTCGTACGTGAACTCCACCCCACCCCGCGCGAGCACCTCGTCGAGCACCGCGAGCGTGCTGTCGTACAGGGCCGGGTCACCCCACACCAGGAACCCGCCCACCCCGTCCTCGCCCAGCTCCCCGCGGATCAGCTCCGCACAGACCTCCGCCCGGCGCACCCGCCAGTCGTCCACGGCAGCCGGATACGCGGCCCCGTCCGCCCGCCGGTCCCGCTCCGGGTCCCGCACCGACACCACCCGGTGCGCCGAGGGCTCCGGCAGATGGGCGTCGAGGACGTCCCGACGCAAGCGCAACAGGTCGGCCGTGGTCGCGCCCTTGTCCAGCAGGAAGAACACGTCGGTGCCCCGCACCGCCTTGACCGCCTGGAGGGTGAGGTGCTCGGGGTCGCCCGCACCGATGCCGATGACGTGGATGTGTCGCACCCCCCGAGTGTGCCGCACCGGGGCAGCCGCACGGAGGCCGGCCCCGCCGGCCGGTCAGCCGGAACCGGTGAGCCGGGGTGCGTGCGCGGCGGCGTCCACCGGAGCCGGATCCGCCTCCAGCCGGTCCGCCAGCCGGTGCGCCCAGCGGACCAACCCCACCAGGTCGAGCCCGTGCGTGCGGAACCCGTCCGGCCCCGCCGACCACTGCTCGATCACCGACGCCCCGCGCCGCAACAGCAGGGCGCCGCCCTTCGCGTTCCCCCGCGCGCCGTGCGTCAGCCCCACGGCCAGCTGGGCGAGCCCGCGCCACAGTGCGCGCTCCTCCTCGGGGCCGCTCTTCCACGCGTCCTCGAACACCTCGTGCGCATGGAACGGCATCCCCTGCCCGAGCAGCCGCTGCGCCTCGGCCACGGTCTCCCCGGGCGTCCGCACCACCCCCTCCGGCTGTCGGGCGACCCCCGCCGCCCCGTACGGCAGGGGCCGCCCGAGCCCGTCCCGCGGGCGACTGCTGCGCGCCCGGCCCGCCTCGTCCCGGTCCCGTCGATCGTCCTGGCGCCCCGCGTCCTGAGTCATCCGCCGATTGTCCCGCGCGGCCCGGCGAACTGCTCCGCCACCACCGGGCCGCCCTGGCACCGGGCACCCGCTCAGGTGGGGTAAAGTTCCTTCTGCGTGATCACGCGGGACACCGCGCGAAACGCAACGGGACGTGGCGCAGCTTGGTAGCGCACTTGACTGGGGGTCAAGGGGTCGCAGGTTCAAATCCTGTCGTCCCGACTTGTGTTCTCGCAGGTCGTAGGCGGTATCGGAGGAATCCGGTACCGCCTTTCCGTATGTTGTGACCGCGCGCTTCCGCTGTGGGTGGTCCGACCGAGGGCGAGCTCCCGGTCACCGGTGACCCCGGATGCAGCGGCCACCCCTGAGGCGCCGGAGAGGCGTGCACGAGAACAGCCGGGCAGCGCCAGCTGATTTCGCGCGAGCACGCGAGACCCTGGATGGAACAGAAGCTCTGCTGCGCGCATTCAGCCCGGAGACCAGGACGTAGATGATCGCGGCGAACAGCGTCTCATCAGGGGTGTTCTGCGTCCCTCCGCCCTGCGGCCGAACCTGCGAGGGCGGGATCAGCGGCTTGGCGACCTCCCACGACCCGTCCGGAACAATCCGACTCCACGTACCCCGCCCCATGAGCGGTTCGACGACGCCTCACGACATCGACACGGTCTTGGACGGTGCTCTGTCACCGGCGCCTGACAGCATGACCGCTCATGAACCTTGAATCCTCAGATCGCTCCTGGCTCCGAGATTTCCGCGGGGGCTTTCTGCTTGAGGGGTACACCCTGACGCTGGTGCGTGGACTCTCGCCTCAAAGGTTCCTCGACCGCCTTGGCGCGGACCCGCAGGGAGACGTCGTCGGCTTCGACGCGTTCGTTGCCCGGGACCGTGACTTCCAGGACGACCAAGATGCGTGGGGTGACCACATGTTCGTCGGCGCCACCCTCGTAGGGGGCAAAGACGCCGACTGGGTCCTGGCCTTGGAGATCAACGGCGGTATCGAGATCCAGACCGACGCGATGGAGTGCGCCACTGTCGGCACCAGGGGCGTCTCGCACTTCCGCAGCCCCAACGCCATGACCTCTTCTCCTGGTGGGAGGACGGCGAGCTACGTACCCGATTCGAAGGCCCACTCCACCGCGAGGGCAGTACCCCTGACGAGCTCGTTGACCTGATGCGCCAAGTGGGGTTCGGATTCGAGGATGGCAGCTGCAATCTTGAGAACTACATCGCACTTGCCGAAGACCTCACCGGAGTCCAGATGGCCTCGGACATACTGGAAAACAGCACCTACTCCACCGGCATCGTCGAGATTCCCACGCACGACTGGACAAGCATCGTCATCGACGTCACCGATGCCCACGGCACGCGCACCTACGTCGAACTCCCCAATCCCACCCACGAACAGCGCTAGCGAGCGCAGGGCTCTGTAGCTGTTCAGAGAAGGCCTGTTGCGCCGGGTGTGCAACCGGGCCGAAGGGCTCGCACCGCCCCCGGCACCCGGCACCCCTGCTGGCTCCGCTACCGGACCCTGCCGCCCTCCCTGATCATCGGCATCAAGCACAAGAACGCGCCCTGGCCACGCCCCCGACGCGTGGCGGGCACCAGGAGACCGGGCTACCGCGCCCGGTTCGAGTTGCCTCACTCGGCTGCGGGGCTGCACCGGCCACTGTGCGGGCCGGGCCCGGCGGCCCTGTGCTTCCGGCCGCTGTGTGCCGGGCGGTCAGCGCTGGGGAGGGAGTCCTCGTGTCCCCACACCGGTGAAGCGCCACAGGGCGAGCAGCCACAGGGCCGCGAGGATCGCCAGCCCGACCCATGCCCCGGTGAGCTTCTGGACGAAGACGAGGAAGAGCAGGAGGAACACTGTCGGCACCGAGGCGATGGCTGCCCAGGTGGAGTTCCTACGGACCTTGTCGGCACCGGTGAAGCGGTCGTGCTGCACGGTTGTCTCCTGGGTGGTCGCGGGGGAGGGCCCTGGAGCCGCTGTGGCGGGCGGGGGCGGCTCAGAAGGGGAGCCGGTTGCGGGCCCGGCGGCCGGCCGAGCCGCTGCGGCTCACCGCGCGGGCGCTGGTGCTGAAGGGCTTGCTGATGATCCTGCCGAGGATTCCGGGTGCCTTGCCGCCGGCGCGCGCCCCGAGGCCCAGGGAGCGCTGGGCGCCGCGCTCGGGGTGCCGTGACAGACGCGGTAGGAGGAAGGCGAGGATGGCCAGGACCAGGCACAGGACGATGACGACGGCGATGATCACGGTTCGGCTCCTTCGGTTCGGTCGTGATGGACCGGCTTCCCCGTCGGGCTGGCGGTACGCCCCCGCCGGGCTGTCGACCTCCCCGACGCACCGCAGCCGATCGCCGTCGCCGCCGGAGGCCCCGCGCCGCCCGAACCGCTGCCGAACTCGGTGACGCCCTCTTCGCCACGGACGACGCCTCCGCTCTCGTCCGCGCCTACCGGGCCGCGGACGGTACGGGAGCGTGCTGGGCGGAGGAGTCCGTACGCACCGGATCTCCAGCGGATCGCACACGCGACCGGGCCCGCATCTGACGGACAAGCATCCGCAACCGGGCCGACATCTGCCGCGCCTGGGCCGATCGGCTGGCTGGCACCGGACTTGAGCCGCCCGGACAGGCGACCCTGCGGGAGGGGGCGGCCGGTCTCGCGGCGACCACTGCCGGGGGCGGGCCGGCCCGCCGGTGCTCAGGCGGGCGGTGTCGGCGCCGGTGGCGCGGCCCGGACACCCGCGAGGATGACGTCGACGATGCGTTCCGCGTCAGCGCGCGTGAACGGGCGCAGGCCGCGGTTCACCACGAGGTGGACCGGTCCGGAGAGCAGCTCGCCGAGGAAGACGCTGTCGACCGGAGGCAGTTCGCCCCGGCGGGTGGCCAGGTCCAGACGCGTGCGGGTCGCGGCTCCGCGCTGTTCGAGGATCTTCGCCACCGTTTCGCGGACCGCGGGGTTCTCGTGGGTGGGCTGGAGGGCCAGTTCGAGCGCCCGGCCGAAGGGTGTGGCCAGTCCGCCCGCGATGGCCACAAGATAGTCCACCAGGTCATGGCGGAGGTCGCCGGTGTCGGCGATGGTCGCGAGGCCCTCGGCGTACTGGATCAGGGCCTCGGCGACCAGTTCCTCGCGGTCGGGCCAGTTGCGGTAGACGCTGGTCCGGTGGACGCCGGCCAGTTCGGCGACCTCGTCGTAGCGGAAGCCCGCGACGCCGTCGCGCGCGACCAGTTCGGCCGTCGCACCGAGGATCCGCTCCCGCACCCGCGCGTTGCGGCCACCGGGGCGACGTGCCTGCGGGCCGTTCGTGATGCCGTCGGCCATTCCCGCGCCCACCTCCTGTTCCTCCGCTCGGACGCCGATTGTCGTCAGGCCGGCCGTTGCGGTGCAAGCCGATCACGATTAGGGTCCCATTAAAGCGACAACATGTCGCTTTAAGAGTGGTCGCGATGCTCGGCGACCCCGAAACCTGGAGCGCGCACCCCATGCACATCCTCATTTCCGGAGCCGGCATCGCCGGGCTCGCCGCCGCCTGCGGACTCGGCGCCTGCGGCCACGACGTCACGGTCGTCGAACACGCCCACCGCTTACGGCTCGAAGGGACACCCATCGACATCCGCGGCGACGCGATCGGGGCCGTGGACCGGATGGGGCTGCTGGCGAGGCTCCAGGAGCAGCGGCTCCGGATGTCCGAGTCCAGCCACTTCGTCGACCGGGACGGCACACCGGTGGGCCGAGTCCCAGTGGCCCACACGGGCGAGTCCGACGAGGACGCCCATGTCGAGATCCTGCGCGAGGACCTCGTCCTCACCCTCGCCGACGCGCTCCCGGACACCGTGACGCTCCGCTTCGGCGACGCGATCCGGTCACTCGCCGACGGCAGCGACGGTGTCCGCGCCCGGTTCGACTCCGGCCGCGCCGGACGGTACGACCTCGTGGTCGGCGCCGACGGCCAGCACTCCGGCGTACGGGAGCTGGTGTTCGGGCCGGAACAGGAGTATCTCCGGCACCTCGGCGTCTACTTCGCCCTCGTCGACCTCCCAGGCGACACCTGGTCCGACGGCGTCAACACGATCCACAACGTTCCCGGCCGGCTCGCGGGCGTCTTCCGGTACAAGGACAGGACCGTCGCGGTCCTCCAGTTCCGTTCCGAACCCCTCGACTACGACCACCGCGACCCGGACGCCCAGAAACGGATCGTCCTCGACGCCTTCGCGGGCCTCACGTCGTGGCGGATCCCCCTGCTGCTCGACGCGGTCCGGGCCGCCCCCACCCTCTACCTCGACGCCGCGAGCCAGATCCGGCTGCCGTCCTGGCACCGCGGCCGTGTCGTCCTCGTCGGGGACGCGGGATACTGCCCGGCCTTCCTCTCCGGCCGGGGCACGTCACTCGCGCTCACCGGCGCCCGCTTCCTCGCGGAGGAACTCGAACGGTACGGCGACGACTACACCACCGCGTTCGAACGGTACGAGGCGAGACAGCGCCCCCACGTCACCTTCGCCCAGGCGAGCGCCGAAGCCGGCCGCGACCGTCTACTGCCGGCCACCCGGGCCGATCTCGCCGCCCGTGACGCGGGGCTGCGCGCCGCGGCGGGCAGCCGGCCGCCGGTCAGGAGGAGTTCGCCGTGACCGACCTGGAGCACCGGTGGAGCGGGCGGCTCGCCCTCCGGGTCGCCGTTCTGATCCTCGCCACCGTCCTGGCCGACCTGGCCATCACCTCTCCCCTCATGGTCCTGCCCCAGATGCTCGACCACTTCGACACCGACCAGGCAGCGTGGCTGAACGCGAGCGCGATGCTGGCGGGGGCCATCTGGTCGCCGTTGCTCGCGAAGAGCTGCGACGTCTTCGGCGAGCGCCGGATACTCGTCGGCACGCTCCTGATGACCTGCGTGGGCGCCTTGGTCTGCCTCACCGCGCCCAACATCGGGGTCTTCCTGGCGGGGCGGTTCCTCCAGGGCGCCGCTCTGGCCACGGTCTTCATCGCGGTGGCCCTCACGCTCCGGCTCTGCGCTCCGCGCGCGGCGATGGCCGCGGTCGGACTGGTGACCTCCGGCTCGGCGCTCGTCGGAGTGCTGGAGCCGTTCCTGATGCAGCCGGTCATCGATCTGCTCGGATACCGGAGCGTGTTCGTCGTGGGGGCCCTGCTCGCCGCGGTGGCCGCGCTCTGCGTCCACGCCTTCATTCCGAGGACGCCGGTCCGGGGCGGCGGGCGGATCGACGTACGCGGGGCGCTCCTGCTCGGCGGCGGCCTCGGCGCGGTCCTCGCGTACGCCACCCT
>NZ_JBHXEN010000074.1:0-33485 GCF_042724695.1 Streptomyces sp. NPDC127068
CCCCTAGACGGGTTCTGCGACGGCGAGGAGCGCCCCGATAGGGGCGCGGGGAACTGCGCAAAACATCAGCGCACCCGCACAGGAACAGCGCACGCCCACCAGGGCGCACCGAAGGGGCGCGGTGAACTGCGCGGATGCCGACCACGCACCGCCCGGAACAGCGCACCGCCAGGTGATCGCACCGAAGGGGCGCGGGGAACGGCGCGAGCAACCACAGCGCACCCGCAGGGAACCGCGGCCTACGGGGGGAACCGCCGGTCGACCCACCGCCAGGTACCCTCCAGCACCGCCGCCGCGACCACCGCGACCCCCGCCGCCGCCCACGGCATCACCGCCCCCACCAGGTCCAACGCGAAGAACCGCTGGAGCCAGGGCACCACGAGCACCAGCCCGAACCCGCTCGCCATCGCGGCGACCAACCCCACCCGCCACCACGTGTACGGCCGGGCGATGATCGCCAGCACCCACAACGAGACCAGGAAGAGCGTCAGGGTCGCCGCACTGGTCTCGGCCGCCAAGGACCCCGCCCCGGTGTAGTAGCTCCGGGCCAACAGGTACGTCACGAAAGTGGCCGTCGCCGCGATGATCCCGCCCGGGATCGCGTACCGCATGACCCGCCGGACGAAGTGCGGCCTGGCCCGTTCCGTGTTGGGCGCGAGCGCGAGGAAGAAGGCGGGGACGCCGATGGTGAGCGTGGACAGCAGCGTCAAGTGCCGCGGCAGGAAGGGGTACTCGACCTGCGAGACCACCACCAGGATCGCGAGCAGCACCGAGTACACGGTCTTGACCAGGAACAACGTGGCGACCCTGGTGATGTTGCCGATGACCCGGCGGCCTTCCGCGACGACGGACGGCAGGGTCGCGAAGCTGTTGTTCAGCAGGACGATCTGCGCGACCGCCCGAGTGGCCTCCGAACCGGAACCCATGGCGACGCCGATGTCCGCGTCCTTGAGGGCCAGCACGTCGTTCACCCCGTCGCCGGTCATCGCCACGGTGTGACCGCGGGACTGGAGCGCGCCGACCATCTCCCGCTTCTGCTGCGGGGTGACCCGCCCGAACACGGTGTGCTCGTCGAGCACCGAGGCCATCGCGTCCCGTTCGGCGGGCAACGTCCGGGCGTCCACCGTGGCGTCGGCGCCCGCGAGCCCCAGCTTGCCGGCGACCGCGCCGACCGACACCGCGTTGTCCCCGGAGATGACCTTCGCCCGGACGTCCTGCTCGGCGAAGTACCGCAGGGTGTCGGCGGCGTCCGGCCGCAGCCGCTGTTCCAGGACGACCAACGCGGTGGGCCGAGCCCCTTCGGCGACCGCTCCGTCCTCCAGGGCGTCCAGTTCGCGGACGGCCCGGACCAGCAGCAACACCCGTAGACCCTGGCGGTTCAGCTCCTCGGTGGCGGCGAGCGAGGGATCACCCGCCGGCAACAGCACGTCGGGCGCGCCCAGCAGCCAGGTGCTGGACTCGCCGTCCTCCTCGTCGAAGCTCGCCCCGCTGAACTTCCGGGCCGACGAGAACGGCAGGGACCGGGTGCAGCGCCAGCCCGCGGGCACCGGATGGGTCGCGATGATCGCCTGGAGGGACGCATTGGGCCGCGGGTCGGACTCGCCGAGGGCACCGAGCACCCGACGCACGTACGCCGGGTCGGCGCCGCCCAGCACCCGCAGTTCCGTGACGTCCATGCCGCCCTCGGTGAGCGTGCCGGTCTTGTCCAGGCAGACCGTGTCGACCCGGGCGAGCCCTTCGATCGCCGGCAACTCCTGGACGAGGCACTGCTTGCGGCCCAGCCGGATCACGCCGATCGCGAAGGCCACCGAGGTCAGCAGCACCAGCCCCTCGGGGACCATCGGCACGATCCCGCCGACCGTCCGGGCCACCGAGTCCTTGAAGTCGTTGTCCCGTACGACGAGTTGGCTGATGATCAACCCGGTCGCGGTCGGGACCATCATCCACGTCACGTACTTGAGGATCGTGGAGATCCCGGAGCGCAGTTCGGAGTGGACCAGGGTGAAGCGGGACGCCTCCTCGGCGAGCTGCGCCGCGTACGCCTCCCGCCCGACCTTGGTCGCCGTGAACGCGCCGCCGCCCGCGACGACGAAGCTGCCGGACAGCACTGCGTCCCCGGGCCGCTTCACCACCGGGTCCGCCTCCCCGGTCAGCAGCGACTCGTCGATCTCCAGACCGTCGGCCTCGACGCACGTCCCGTCGACCACGACCTTGTCCCCGGGCCCCACTTCGATGAGGTCCCCGAGCACGATCCCCGAGGTCGGCACCTCGACCGCGGCCCCGTCCCGGCGGACCGTGGGCCGGGCCTCCCCGATCACGGCGAGCGAGTCGAGGGTGCGCTTGGCCCGCAGCTCCTGGACGATCCCGATGCCGGTGTTCGCGAGGATCACGAAGCCGAACAGGCTGTCCTGGATGGGCGCGACCACCAGCATGATCGCCCACAGCACCCCGATGATCGCGTTGAAGCGGGTGAGGACGTTCGCCCGGACGATCTCCGTCAGCGAGCGGCTGCTGCGCACCGGAACGTCGTTGACCTCGCCCCTGGCCACCCGTTCGGACACCTCGGCCGAGGTCAGTCCGCCGGCCCGGACCCCGCCCGGGAGCGGAACGGGGTGCACCGGGTCGAGTTCGGCGCCCGCATCGATGTGCGTCATGGTCCGACGGTACGGAAGGAAGGCGCTCCGCACCCGTCAGGCACGGCAAAGGGCCGAGAACGATCCGCGGTCCGGCCCACCGGGTCGGTTCGGGCCTGGCGCCTCGGCACCGCGGGGGCTCGCCTTGCGGGCTTACGGGGGCGTGCGCGCCGGCGTGTCAGCCCTGATCGTCCTGCGCGGGGGTCCCCGGCGCCGCGTCCCCGGACGCTGCGTCCCCCGGTACTGCGCCCTGCCGCGCCGCGTGCCGCTTGAGCGCGGCGTCCCGCTTGCGCACGTACCAGATGCCGATGAGTCCGAGGCCGGCGCCGGCCAGGCACGTCCACAGCCACCACAGATGGCCGTGCTCGTCGAACCAGCCGTAGAAGGGGAGCTGCACCAGGAAGAGGACGAACCACAGGATCGTGCCGCCCGTGATGGTGCCGACCACGGGGCCCTCCAGGGGCTCCGGAGCCTCGCGCTGGGGGGAACCCGCAGAAGGATCGGACATGCGGGGAGTTTATCGGGGGCGCGGCGGCACGGTCCGGGGCGTCGTCCGGGGACGGAGAGCGGGCGGGGCCTACGGGTGGGCCGGCGCTGCGGGTGGGCGGCGGGTAGGGCGTAGGGCCCTACGGGTGGGCATCAGGTTGTCTACGCGCGGAGATAGCGTTCATGTCCCTCATATGTTCATACTGAAACGGTTCTCGACCGGCCCGTTTCCTTCGTAGGAATCTACAACTGAGGTCCCGTATGTCCCCCTCGGCCACCGCTCAGGTCGACGCGTCCGGAGATTCTCCGGCCCCCAAGCCGCCGACCAACGGCCTTGACCGCTACTTCCGGATCTCGGAGCGCGGTTCCAGCCTGCCGCGCGAGATCCGCGGCGGCTTCGCCACCTTCTTCGCGATGGCCTACATCATCGTGCTGAACCCGATCATCCTGGGCAGCGCGAAGGACATGTACGGCCACCAGCTCGACAACGGTCAGCTGGTCACCGCGACCGCGCTCACCGCCGCCTTCACCACCCTGCTGATGGGGGTCATCGGCAACGTCCCGATCGCGCTGGCCGCCGGGCTCGGCGTCAACACGGTCGTGGCCCTCCAGCTCGCGCCCCGCATGTCCTGGCCGGACGCGATGGGCATGGTCGTCCTCGCCGGCTTCGTGGTGATGCTGCTGGTCGCCACCGGTCTGCGGGAGCGCGTGATGAGCGCCGTGCCGCTCGGGCTGCGCAAGGGCATCGCCATCGGCATCGGCCTGTTCATCATGCTGATCGGCCTGGTCGACGCCGGCTTCGTGTCCCGCATCCCGGACATCGCCCAGACCACCGTCCCGCTCACGCTCGGCAGCGGCGGCCACCTCACGGGCTGGCCGGTCCTGGTCTTCGTGCTCGGCGCGCTGCTCACCCTGGTGCTGATCGTGCGCAAGGTGCCCGGGGCGATCCTCATCTCGATCGTGGCGATGACCGTCGTCGCCGTGGTCATCGAAGCGGTCGCGGACGTCCCCTCCTGGGGCCTCACCACCCCGAAGTGGCCCGGCAACCCGGTCTCCACCCCCGACTTCGGGCTGATCGGCGAGGTCAGCCTGTTCGGCGGGTTCGAGAAGGTCGGCATCCTCACCGGCGTGCTCTTCGTCTTCACCGTGCTGCTGTCGTGCTTCTTCGACGCGATGGGCACGATCATGGGCGTCGGCGACGAGGCCAAGCTGACCGACGCCAAGGGCAACCTCCCCGGCATCAACAAGATCCTGTTCGTGGACGGCATCGCGGTCGCGGCCGGCGGCGCCTCGTCCTCCTCGGCCACCACCTGCTTCGTGGAGTCCACGGCCGGGGTCGGCGAGGGGGCGCGCACCGGGTTCGCGAACGTCGTCACGGGCAGCCTGTTCGGCCTGGCGCTGTTCCTGACCCCCGTCGCCACGATGGTGCCGTCCCAGGCGGCGACCCCGGCGCTGCTGGCGGTCGGGTTCCTGATCCTGTCGGGCTCGATCCGGTCGATCGACTGGGACGACTACACGATCGCCATCCCCGCGTTCGTGACCATGATGATGATGCCGTTCACCTACTCGATCACCAACGGCATCGGGATGGGCTTCATCACCTTCACCGTGCTGCGGGTGGCCGCGGGGCGCGCCCGTGAGGTGCCGATCGCGATGTACGCGGTGTCCGGCGTCTTCGTCTTCTACTACCTGATGCCCGCGCTCGGGCTGCTCTGATTCGGTTCCGCCCGTGCGGGACGGTAGAGGCCGGTGGTCGCCCGGGTGGCGCCACCGGCCCCGTTCGTTCCGGGGACGTGCCGGACGGCGGGGTCGCGCAGGACGGTGAGCGGGCCGCCCGTTCCCGTACCGCTGACGGTCCCGCCGTTCGCGCGGGGGGCGGCGCCCGGCGGGCCGGCGGTCCCGGTCGCCCCGGTGGCCCTCGCGGGGTGCGGCCCCGTGGGGTGTGTGCTCGCGGAGGCGGTGTCCGTGGGGGACCCGGTGCGCGGGGCGGGGCCGGTGTCCGTGGGGGACCCGGTGGCGGGTCTCGCTCCGGCGCCCGCGGTCGGCCCCCTGCGCGGGGTGGACTCCCTGTCCGGGGCGGACCCGGCGCCCCGGGCGGGCCCCGTACTTCCGGCGGGCCCCGTGCGTCCGACGGACCGCGGATGCCCGGCGGACCCGGCATCCGCGGTCGATCCCGCAGCCGGGTGCGATCCGGGGCCCGGGACGGATTCCTGCCGCGCGGTCGATCCGGGTCCCGGGGTGGAATCGGCACCCGGGGCGGCGCCGGAACCCAGGGTGGCGCCGGGGCTGGGGGCGGCGCCGGAGTAGAACCGTTCCGTCTCCTCCACCGCCGAGCGGAACCTTTCGTCGAAGTCGTCGCGCACGAGCGTCCCCATCACGTAGTCCTGCACGCTCATGCCCCGTTTCGCCGCATGGTCCCGGAGCCGCTCCAGGAGCTCCCCGTCTATCCGCAGGCTCAGTACGTGTGTCCCCATGGTGTGAGGGTCCGGGCCGAGGGGGTAGGTTGTATCACTTTCCGGCATGCGCTCACCCGTACGGGTGACGAGTAGGCGGCGTGTCCGGGATCACCGTGTAGACAGTGGTGCTTAGGCAAGGTAATGAGTTACGCTAACAACATGCCTGACCTTACCCATGGCGACGATGCAGCGGCGGTGAACGCCCTCCGCTCGTCGGTCATGCGACTGTCCCGGCGGCTCAAACACCAGCGGGTCGACGAGTCGCTCAGCCCGACGGAGATGTCGGTGCTGGGCACCCTCGCCCGCTGTGGATCCGCCACCCCCGGCGAGCTGGCCCGCAAGGAGCACGTCCAGCCGCCCTCGATGACCCGCATCGTCGCGCTCCTGGAAGCCAAGGGCCTGGTCAGGCTGGAGCCGCACCCCGACGACCGCCGCCAGAAGGTGGTCACCCAGACCGAGCAGGCCGAAGCCATGCTCGAAGAGAGCCGCCGCCGGCGCAACGCCTGGCTGGCCGGTCTGGTGGAGGGCCTGGACGAGGACGAACGAGCCAAGCTGCGCGCCGCCGCCCCCGTACTGGAGAAGCTCGCACACCTGTAGTACCGAGCCGAGGAGGCGAATCTTTTTGAGTACGGGATCCGGAGCAGACTCCGCCCCCGCACCGCACACCCACTCCGACCCCGCCGCTCCTCCCGGTACCCGACGCACCCCCGCCCGCGCGGGCAGGTTCGGGTTCCGGCTCCGGCGACCGTTCCGCCGGCCCGCCGCCGGACGACTCATACCCCGTACCGCCCCCGCCCCCCACGCGCAGCGGCCCGCTGCCGATGCCGCCGACGGGGCACCCGTGTCCCTGGTCAAGGCCACCGAGCCCACGGGGGCCGCCGGAGCGGACCGCGGTCGGGGCGGCACCTTCTCCTCCCTCGGCATCCGCAACTACCGGCTGTTCGCCATGGGCGCCGTCGTCGCCAACGTCGGCGTCTGGATGGCCCGCATCACCCAGGACTGGCTGGTCCTCAGCCTCACCGGCTCCTCGACCGCCGTCGGGATCACCACGGCGATGCAGTTCCTGCCGATGCTGCTGTTCGGCCTCTACGGCGGGGTCATCGCCGACCGCTTCCCCAAGCGGACCGTGCTCTTCCTCACCCAGGGCGCGATGGGGCTCGGCGGGCTGTTCCTCGCCGCCCTCACGCTGAGCGGACACGTCCAGGTGTGGCACGTGTACATGACGGCGCTGTTCACCGGACTGGTGACCGTCGTCGACAACCCGACCCGGCAGTCGTTCGTCTCCGAGATGGTCGGCCCCGGGCAGGTCCGCAACGCCGTCAGCCTGAACTCCGCGAACTTCCAGTCCGCGCGGCTGGTCGGCCCCGCGGTCGCCGGCGTGGTGACGGCCGCCTTCGGGCCCGGCTGGGCGTTCCTCGCCAACGGCCTGATGTTCCTCGCCCCGCTGGTCGGACTGACGCTGATGCGCACCTCCGAACTGCACCCCACCCCGCGTCGGCCGCGCGGCAAGGGCGAACTCCGCGAGGGCCTGCGGTACGTCTCGCGGAACCCCGAGCTGATCTGGCCGATCGTCCTGATCGGCTTCGTCGGAACGTTCGGCTTCAACTTCCCGATCTGGCTGAGTGCCTATGCGCACGACGTCTACGACGGCGGCTCGGGCATGTACGGACTGTTCAACACCCTGATGGCGTTCGGCTCGCTGGTCGGCGCGCTGCTCGCGGCCCGCCGCGCCAGCACCCGGCTGCGGATGCTCGTCGCGGCGGCGGTGCTGTTCGGCGCCCTCCAGATCGTGACGGCGTTCGCCCCGTCGCTGTGGACGTTCCTGCTGCTGCTGGTGCCGATCAGCATGCTGGGCCTGACCGTGAACGTCACGGCCAACTCGTTCGTGCAGCTCGCCACCGACCCCGAGATGCGCGGCCGGGTGATGAGCCTGTACATGATGGTCTTCGTCGGCGGCACCCCGCTGGGCGGCCCGCTGTTCGGCTGGCTCACGGACGCGTACGGGGTGCGGTTCAGCTTCGCGGTCGGCGGCCTCGTCTGCGCGGTGTCCGCGCTGTTCGTCGGGCTGATGCTGGCCCGTGCCGCCGGGCTGAGGGTCCAGGTCGACCTGCGTCGGGGCCACCAGCACGTCCGGTTCGTGCCCCGACAGGAGCTGGCCACCGCGGCGTGAGCGCCCGTTCCGGGGGCGGGCCGGGCGGGTGACACTGGGGCGCATGAGACTCTACGCCGGCGTCCTGCCCCCGCCCTCCGCGAACGACGAGCTCGGCCGGGCGGTCGACGCGCTGCGGGACCTGCCCGGGTACGAGGCGCTGCGCTGGACGGGACGGCCCGGCTGGCACCTCACCCTCGCGTTCTACGGCGAGGTGCCCGAGGAGTCCGTCCCCGAGTTGACGGAACGGCTCGCCCGGGGCGCACACCGCTCGGAACCGTTCACCCTGGCGCTCACCGGGTCCGGCACCTTCGGCGGACGGTCCCTGTGGGCCGGGGTGAGCGGCGACACGCGGGCGTTGCGGCTGCTGGCCGACCGGGCGGAGGCGGCGGGGCGTCGGGCCGGGCTGTCGCTACGGGAGCACCGGCGGTTCCGCCCGCACCTCTCGCTCGCCCGGAACCGGGACAGCGCCGCCGCCTCCGGTGTCGACCTCGCCCCGTACCTCGACGGGCTCGCCGACTTCGCCGGTGCGGCGTGGACGGTGCGCGAGCTGACGCTGGTCCGCAGCAACCTGCCCACCGGCGGGGTGCGCGGGGCGCGGCCCCGGTACGAGACGGTCGCCGCCCTGCCGCTGGGCGGTGCCGGTTAGGCTCGGGGGTGTGGACCCGAAGACCCGAAACCGGATCATGGCCGGTGTGCTCGTCGTGATGTTCCTCGTCGTCGCCGTCGCCTCGGCGGTCGGCGGGTAGCGAGCCGTACCCCGGCGGTGGCCGCCCGTGCGAGGTTGCGCACGGGCGGCTTCGACGTGCGCGGGTCGCGGTGGGCGTTACCAGGCGAAGGCTTCCGGGGACGGGCCCGGGCCGGGGAACAGCGACTCCAGGGACTCCAGCAGGTCGTCCGGGAGCTCCAGGGACACCGCCCGCAGCGCCGACACGAGCTGTTCGGAGGTGCGGGGGCCGACGATGGGGCCGGTGACCCCGGGGCGGGTCAACAGCCAGGCGAGGGCCGTGTCACCCGGCTCCAGACCGTGCTTGTCGACCAGGTCCTCGTACGCCCCGATCCGTTCCCGCACCGCCGGGTCCGCGAGGGCCTGCGCCGCCGTGCCGGACACCCGGCGCCCGCCCTCGGCCTCCTTGCGCAGCACCCCGCCGAGCAGCCCGCCGTGCAGCGGTGACCAGGGGATGACCCCGAGGCCGTACTCCCGGGCCGCGGGGATCACCTCCATCTCGGCGCGCCGCTCGTACAGGTTGTAGATGCACTGTTCGCTGACGAGCCCGAGGCGGCCGTGGCGGTCCGCGGTCTCGTTGGCCTGGGCGATCTTGTAGCCCGGGAAGTTGGACGAACCCGCGTACAGGATCTTGCCCTGGGCGACCAGGACGTCGATGGCCTGCCAGATCTCCTCGAACGGGGTGTTCCGGTCGATGTGGTGGAACTGGTAGAGGTCCAGGTAGTCGGTCTGGAGGCGCTTCAGGCTGGCGTCGACGGCGCGCCGGATGTTGAGCGCGGACAGCTTGTCGTGGTTGGGCCACGCGGTGCCGGGGTCCTGGCCCATGTTCCCGTAGACCTTGGTCGCGAGGACGACCTTGTCCCGGCGGTCCCCGCCCTTCGCGAACCAGTTGCCGATGATGCTCTCGGTGCGGCCCCTGGGCTCGCGGCCGTACGCGTTGGCCGTGTCGAAGAAGTTGACGCCCGCGTCCAGGGCGGCGTCCATCAGTGCGTGGCTGTCGGCCTCGTCCGTGTAGGGGCCGAAGTTCATCGTCCCGAGGACCAGCCTGCTGACCTTGAGTCCCGTGCGTCCGAGCTGCGTGTACTCCATGGTTCACCAGCCAACGCGGTCGGGGCCGCTCCCCGCAAGGGCGCCGTGCGGTGGGGGCGGTGGCACGGGGACGGGTCAGACCCGGCAGTGGGCGATGTTGACGACTTCGCGATAGTCCGAGACCACGGGGTTGGCCATGGACTCGCGGTGCACGACGACCACGCGTCCGTAGGGCCAGGTGAGGTCGGTGCGCAGCTTGTGGTTTCCCTGGGTGCACCCCGCGAACATGATGCTGCGTCGCAGATCGGTGTGGTCGACGTCCTCCTCCCCGGTGTTCACCAGGGGGCCCATGGTGAGGAACATCGTCTGGGCTTCGGGGTTGAACGTCACGTGCAGACCGTCCGGCGGTTCCTGGGCCCTGCGGAACGACTCGCTCGTCTCCTCGGAGAGGGAGGCGGCGATCTTCCGCTCGGAGGCCGTCATGGCGTCGCGGGCGTCCGACCACTCCTGGAGGCTGGGCTCCGCCCGGTCACTGCGGGTGTAGGCCGGCTGCGGTTCTGCGGGGGGAGCGGTCGCCGTGGCGCGGTCGTCGGCGACCGTGGCCGCGGGGCTCGGCACCGTTCCGAGCGGAGACGAGGAGGCGGACGCCGCGGGCGCTGCTGTGATGGTGGGGGACGTTCCATCGCCCCGGGACGTGGGCTCCTTCTGCGACGGGAACGCGAAGACGGCGCCCGCCACGACGCCTGACAGGCCGATCGCCGAGGCACCGACGAGGGTGAACCGGCGGGCTCTGCCCGATGACCCGGGCGCGGGCCAGGCTTCCGCCTGCTGGAAGGGAACCGGGTGCCAACCGTCCGTCACCAGGTCGTCGACGGGCGTGGGTGACGCGCCCTGCCGAGGCAGTACGTGCGTGTCCTGGGTTTCGAGGAGCCCTATGCAGTCCTCACGCAGGGTGGGTGCGGTGGGTCGGTCCTCCGGCTCCTTCGCCAAGGCGCGTGTCGTGACGAGCCGTAGGCCGTCGGGGAGGCCGGAGAGATCGGGGTCCTGTGACATCACCCGGAAGGCGACCGCGTCCAGCGCGCCGGTGCCGAAGGGGTGGCCCCCGGTGCCGGCGTAGGCGATGAGCGCGCCCCAGGAGAACACGTCCGACTTGGTGCTGACGGCGCCGGTTCGGTACTGCTCGGGACTGATCCATCCCGGGGTCCCCGTCAGCACGCCGGTGCGTGTCACGGACGTTCCGTCGAGGGCGTGGGCGATCCCGAAGTCGAGCAGACGCGGACCGTCGGGGGAGAGGATGACGTTGCCCGGCTTGATGTCCCGGTGGATCACGCCCGCTTCGTGGACGGCTGCCAGCGCGGCGGCGGTTCCCACGGCCAGGGCGTGCAGCGTCGCGCCCTCGACGGGCCCGTGCGTGGTGACGTATCGCTGGAGCGTCGGGCCCGGTATGTAGGGAGTGGCGAGCCACGGTCGCTCGGTGTCACAGTCCGCCGCCAACACCGGCACGAGACACGGCCCGCTCACCCTGCTCGTCAGCGCCACCTCGCGCCGGAACCGCGCACGGAACTCCTCGTCCTCGGCTTGGGCGGGGTGCACGACCTTGACCGCCAGGCGGCGCCCGCTGCCGTCCAGGGCGGCGTGGACGGTGCCCATGCCACCGGAACCCAGACGGCCCACGATCCGGTACGGGCCGATGCGGGTCGGGTCTCCGGGGAGGGCGGGGAGGATACGGGCGGTCATAGGGGTTCCTCTCAGGCGCCGGAGCCCACGGGACGTGGCGTGTGCAGAGAGAAGTATGTATCGCAAGCGCGCCAGAACGGGTGGGAAGGCCCGAGGTCATTCCGATCGCCCTGAGCGTCGCGATTCGTCGGACAACGGGCTTGGACGGAAACGTCATTGACCGGGAAGAGGCGGGCCTGGTCGGCCGTGACTCGGCCGGCCGTCAACCCGGTAGCCCGCCGCGTTGGACGGCCGTCGTGCGGCGGATCGGGCGAGTACCGTTCTTGGCAGGAGAAGGGACGGGCCCATGGCCGGGGACGGACGCGGTGGAGTCGGGCGGCGGGTGCACGAGCTGCGGTTGCTGCGCGGCCACACCCTGCGGGAGCTGGGCCGAAGAGCGGCCGTGTCCCCGTCGATGTTGTCCCGGATCGAAACCGGCGAACGGGGCCCGAGCGCGCAGGTCGTGGCCGCGTTGGCGCGGGCGCTCGGCGTGACCGTCTCGGTCCTGCACGGTCAGCCCTACATCGAGCAGTTGCGCAGGGACCAGCTCGACCGGCTCATCTCGCCCCTGGGCACGGCACTCGACAACTGGGGCATCCCGCCGGAGGACGAGGACCCGGTTCCGCGCGGGCTGCCGCTGCTGGGCTCCGACGTCGCGCAGGTCCGGCGGCTGCGGACGGACTCCGCGTACGCGGCGCTGGCGGAGTTGCTTCCCGGGCTGCTGGGGGAGTTGTCCCACGCCACGATGGTGCACGGGTCGGGCGGCGACGGCGAACGGGCGCACTGGCTCCAGGCCGAGGCCGCCTTGGGCGTGTTCAGCGTCGCGTACAAGTTCGGGTACATGGACCTCGCCCGGCTGGCGCTGAGCCGGATGGCGATGGCGGCGGCCCGGTCCGGGGACCCGCGCCAGGTGGCCGCCGAACGGGTGAAGCGTGCGCAGCTCAGCGCGGACGGGCCGGCGATGGAACAGGGGCTGCGGCTCGTCCGCCAGGGGCTGCGCGACCTGGACGACGACGGGACGCCCGAGACCCGTGCCGTACGGGGCGGGCTGATCCTGAAGGGCGTCCAGATGCACGGGCTGCTCGGCCGGGGCGACGAGGCGAACGCCTGGCTGGACGAGGCGCGGGGCCTCGCCCGCGAGTTGGGCGAGACCAACCACTACACGTTCGTCTTCGGTCCGACGAACACGGAACAGCACGCGATGGCCGCAGCCGGGGACCGGGACGAGCACGGTGAGGCGGTGGCGATCGGTGAACGGGTCCGGCTGCCGGACGGCTACCCCGCGGCGCGGGCCGGTGCCTACTGGATCGACCGGGCGCGTTCGTTGGCCCTCGTCGCCCGGCCCGAGGACGCGTTGGGCGCCCTCCAGGAGGCCCGTCGGGTGTCACCCCAGCAGGCTCGCTACCACCCGACGACGCACGCCACGGTCGGCGTGCTGCTGAGGGCTCGACCCTCCGTCCCGGAACGGCTGCGCACGTTCGCCCAGTGGAGCGGTGGCTAGCCAACGGGGCCTGTTCGTGCGGGACTCGGGGTCGTCGCACCGCCTCGGCGTGACGTTCCGTAGGAGTACCGTTACTGGCGAGAGGGATCGGAGGGGCCCATGTCCCAGCAGGAGGAACGCGTCGGCGCGCGGATCGCGTCGAACCGGAAACTGGCGGGCTACACGCAAGCGGGGCTGGCCACCGAGGCGCACGTGTCCCTGGGTGCGGTGCGCAAGGTGGAGCGGGGGGAGCGGTTGCCCACGCACGGCTTCCTGATCGCGGTGGCCCGCGCGCTGCGGGTCCCGGTCGAGGAGCTGACCGGACAGCCGTACCGGGCCGAAACGCCCACGGAGCAACGTACGCACGCCCCCGTCCAGGGCATCCGCACGGCGGTGCGCAGGTTCGACCTACCGGCGGACTGGTACACGGAGCCGAGGCCGATGGAGGAACTGGCACGGGACGTGCAGACCGCCGCCGCCCATCGCGCAGCGGCGCGGTACGCCCAGCTCGGTGCGGTGCTCCCGGGTTTGCTTGAGGAGCTGACCGCCGGGGTGCACCTGACCGCCGGGCGGCAACGACGGGTGCATGCACGACTGTTGGCGTCCGCCTACTACATGGCGCACGGGCTGGCCCATCGGCTCGGCTACAGCGATCTGATCGGACAGCTCGAAGACCGGATGCGGTGGGCCACGGGGCTGTCGGGAGATTCGCTGATGCGGGCGCTGGCCGAGTGGACGCGGTCCTACTCGTTCGACGCGTTCGGCGACTACGACGGCGGGCTACGTGTACTGGCGGCGGCCCGGGCGGAGTTGGAGGGCGCTGCGGACGTGGCGGGAGGCGCCGAGCTCCCGCGGATCGCGCTGTTGGGCAGCCTGCACCTGCGTGAGTCCACGTTCGCTTCGCTGGCGCGCGACGAGGCGGGAACGGAGCACCACCTCGCTGAGGCGCGCCGGTTGGGCGAACTGGTACCCGGTGGGCGGGACCAACTCCACTACCACATGACCTTCGGCCCGGCGAACGTCGCGGTGCACGACGTTGCCGCTTCCGTCGAGTTGAAGCGGCCCGAGGAGGCGGTGCGCAAGGCCCGGGGGCTGCGCTTCCCCTCGGACATGGCGCGTACCCGGCAGGGTCACCACCATGTGGCGGTGGCTCGCGCGCACGTGGACCTGGACCGGCGGGAGGACGCGTTGAGGCACCTCCAGAAGGCGCGACGCCTCGCCCCCGAGCTGACCCGCGTCCACCCGACGGCCCGGGAGACCGCTCGCGTCCTCACGCACAAGTACCGCCGCACGACGGAGGAACTGCGCAGCCTCGCCACCTGGTTCGGGGTCCAGAAGTAGCGGTCGACGTCAAGGCGCAAGGCGGTAGCGGGTACCCCAGTGCGGGGTACTTGCGCCCTTTCCGTGACGGCATCCTTACGGTCAGTAAGGAACCCCCGCGACCGTGCGACCGGTCCGGGGGCGTGGTCATCAACAAAGGGGAGTCGACGACATGGCTCAAGGTACCGGGGAAGCAGACGGCGCGGGCACGGGTGAGGGGGCGCGGTTCGTGCGGCTGTTGCCGTGGAGCACCGACGAGGGCAAGCCCTGTTTCCTGGTGAGCGATGCGGGCGGGGCCGCAGGCGACGGGCGGGGCGGGTTGCGCCGGATCGCGGACGAGATGGAGCGGACGCAGTTGGGGCAGGCGGTCACGTTGCTGGAGCGGGCCGGTTGCCTGGTCGCCGATGAGCGGTCGGGGGAGCGGGAACTGCGGTTCGTGGTGGAGCAGTTGTGCACGTCGTTGCGGGAGGTGTCCCGGGTCGCGGAGAGCCGGGGCGCGCGGTTGGCGGCGGTACGGGACCTCAGTGCGGGGTAGCCGTCCCGGCCGGGGTAGCCGACCCGGCCCCGTCGGCCGGGCGGACCGTGCCGGAGCCGTTCACCACCCCGAGTGACCCCAGTGCTCCGCGTGGCCGGAGTACCCCGTGCTCCCCGCACCGCGGGAGTCCTCGGCGGACTCGTACGGTTCGCCCCAGCCCCACTCCTCGTGCAGTGCGCGGGCGAAGGCGGCGGCCAGCTTGTGTGCGCCGGACGCGCCCGGGTGGGTGCCGTCGTGGGTGTCGGAGGCGAGGTCGTAGTCGGTGGGCGGCGCGGCGAGCAGGACGGGGGAGCGGGCGGTGTCCAGGTCGGCGGCGGTCTTCGCGAGGAGTTCGTTGAAGTGGGCGACCTCGGCCCCGAAGGGGGTGTCCGTCTGCGCGCGGACGTTCGGGATGACGGGCAGGATCAGGAACCGTACGCGGGGGTTCGCGGCGCGGGCCTCGGCGACGAAGGCGCGGACGTTCGCCGCGGTCTGGCCGGCGTCGGTGTAGAAGCCGAGGTCGATCAGGCCGAGCGAGACGAGCAGCACGCCCGGGCGGTGCGCGGTGACCGCCTCGCGGATCAGCGGGGCCATGTGCAGCCAGCCCTCGCCCCAGCCGGCGAGGTGCGCCCGGGGGAAGGCGGCGGCGGTGTCCGGGGGGTACTCCAGCGAGACGGGGGCGTCCTGCGCCGTGTCGTACAGGGTCTCGCGGGGGCCCACGAACCGGAACGGTGCGTCGAGGGTGTCCCGCAGGTGCTCCCACAGGCGGTAGCGCCAGGTGTGTTCGCCGGCGCTCCCGATGGTCTGCGAATCTCCGACGCACATCAACCTGAGCATCCGCTCATCATCGCCGATGGGCAGGTGGGGCGGGGTGTGAGGTCCGGCACCCGGGCGGTGCCGCGGGACGGTGTTTGCCGGTGGCCGGAGTGAACCGCCCTGCGGGGTGGCAGTCTTGAGGGCATGCGTTCGTTTTCGTCGGTGGCCGGTGCCGCCTGCCTCGCCGTCCTGACCACCGTGCTCACCGCCGGACCCGTCTCCGCCGCCGGACCCGCCTCGGCCGGGGACGTCGGTGCCGAGGGGTTCACCATCGAGGACCCCCGGATCAAGGAGTCCAGCGGGCTGGCCGCGTCCCGCCGGCACCCGGGGATCTACTGGACGCACAACGACAGCGACGACGGCGCGTTCCTGTACGCGGTGGACGCCCGCAGCGGCAAGACCGTCGCCACGCTCACGCTGACCGGGGTCGGCCGCCCGCGCGACGTGGAGGCGATCTCGCTGGGCCCGGACGGGAACCTGTACGTCGGCGACATCGGGGACAACCTCGGCGGCACCTGGAACCACGTGTGGGTCTACAAGGTGCCGGAGCCGAAGAAGCTGGTCGACCGGACGGTGAAGGCCACGCAGTACGTCGTCAAGTACGCGGACGGGCCCCGGGACGCCGAGGCGCTGATGGTCCACCCGAAGACGGGGCGGGTCTACATCACGGACAAGAAGGACGACGGGGCCACCCTGTACGCGGGGCCGGCGAAGCTGTCGCCTTCGGGCACCAACGTGTTCCGCCGGGTCTCGGACATCGACCTGTGGGTCACCGACGGGGCCTTCTCGCCGGACGGTCGACAGCTGGCCCTGCGCGGTTACCTCGGTGGCGTCCTCTACGACTGGAAGGGCGACAAGCCGAAGCGCGTGGACCGGCTCCGCATCCCGCTCCAGCGCCAGGGCGAGTCCCTGACCTGGACCCCGGACGGCAAGACCCTGCTGTACGGGTCCGAGGGGCTGGGCAGCGACGTGGAGCCGCGGAAGGCGCCCGGCGGGTCCGGGGGCGGGCGAGACGGGGACGGCTCGGACGGCTCCGCAGCGGGCGACGGCGGCGAGGGCGACGGCGGGGGCTTCACCCAGGGCGCCGCCCTCCTCGTCGTGCTGCTCGTGGCGGTGTTCGGGGTGCGGCGGCTGCGCCGCGGCAAGGGCTGAGACCGGGCCCGTCCACCCCCCTCAGGCGTCGGCCGCCCGCGCCGCCGCCCGTCGCTCCACCAGGACCTCCAGGCCCTCCAGGATGCGCTGGAGTCCGAACGCGAAGTGGTCGAAGTCCATGCCGAAGGTGTCTTCGGACAGGCTCGCCATCACGGGGAAGCGTCCGCTCTTCATGATCCCTTCCAGGTAGGGCGCCTGGGCCGCCCAGAAGTCCTGGTCGGTGAGGCCCGTCCGCTTCTCCGCCTCCACGGCGTGGACGTTGGTGCGGGCGACCCCGGACACGTAGCCGTCGACCATGATGATCACGGAGAGCAACTCGGGGTCGGTGAGGCCCATGGGGCGGATGCGGCTGAGTACCCGGTCCATGTTGGTGAGGGTGGCGGGCCCGAGGACGGGGCGCACCTGGTTGACCTGGAGCAGCCAGGGATGGCGCCGGTAGAGGGCGAGCGATTCGCGGGCCATCTCCTCGACGCCCTCCCGCCACGTGCCCGTGGACGAGGCGTCGTCGAGGGCGGGCTCCTCTTGCACCCGGTCGAGCATCAGGTCGAGGAGTTCCGCCTTGCCGGGGATGTACCGGTAGAGCGACATGGTGCCGGTGCCCAGTTCGGTGGAGATCCGTCGCATCGACACGGCGTCCAGGCCCTCTTCGTCGGCGACGCGGATCGCGGTCAGCGCGATGCGGTCGACCGTCAGGCTCGGTTTGGGCCCTCGGCTCGGCCTGCGTTCGGGCTCCCAGAGCAGTTCGAGAGTGCGCTGGATGTCGCCGCTGCCGCTGGTCTCGGTGCTCTCCATGCTGCGCATTTTAGTCTCCCCCCTTTTAAACTGAGTACGCCGTACTCGACATGAGGTACGCTGTACTCAGTTAGCCGGGCGGCACGGTGTCGGAGCCGGGTCGAACGGGCGCGGTCACGGGGTGGAGGGGTCATGAGCACGTACGCGGTACAGGCCGAGGGACTACAGAAGAGGTACGGCGAGAAGCACGCCCTGGCCGGCTTCGACCTCGCGGTCCGACGGGGGACCGTGCACGGACTGCTGGGGCCGAACGGCGCCGGCAAGACCACCGCCGTCCGCATCCTGTCCACGCTGGTCAAGCTGGACGGCGGCCGGGCGACGGTGGCCGGGCTCGACGTACGGGAGAACGCCCGCGCGGTCCGCGCCCGGATCGGGCTGACCGGCCAGTACGCGGCCGTGGACGAGGTGCTGACGGGCCGACAGAACCTGGAGATGTTCGGCCGCCTCTTCCACCTCGGCGGACGCGGCGCCAAGCACCGGGCCACCGAGCTGCTGGAACAGTTCGACCTGGTGGAGGCGGGCGACCGGGGCGTCGACAAGTACAGCGGCGGCATGCGCAGACGGCTCGACCTGGCCGCCTCGATGATCCTCACGCCGGACGTCCTCTTCCTCGACGAGCCCACCACCGGGCTCGACCCGCGCAGCCGCGGCGAGGTCTGGGAGTCGGTGCGCGCCCTGGTGGCCGGCGGCACGACCGTCCTGCTGACCACCCAGTACCTGGAGGAGGCCGACAAGCTGGCCTCCCGGATCACCGTGATCGACCGCGGTCGGGCCATCGCCGACGACACCCCCGACGGGCTGAAGGACACCGTCGGCGGCGACCGCATCGAGGTCGTCGTCGCCGACGGGGCCGACCTGGAGCGCGCGGCGAAGGTCGTGGCCCGGGTCGGTGAGGGGCAGCCGGAGACCGATGCGGCCGAACGCCGGGTGCACGCCCCGGTGACCGACCGGGTGGCCGCGCTCACCGAGGTCGCCCGGACCCTCCAGGACGAGGGCGTCCAGGTCGAGGACATCGGACTGCGCAGGCCCAGCCTCGACGACGTCTTCCTGCGGTTGACGGGACACCGCGTCGAGAAGCAGCAGGAGCCGTCGGCGGCGGGCGCCGAGGGCGACCGGAACGAGCCGAAGGGGGGCGGTCAGCGATGACCACGACCACCGAGAAGCACCGCACGACACCCGCCGCCGCGCCCGTCCCGTCGGGGGGCGGAACGGACGCGGTGGATCACGGACGGCTCTACTGGGTCTTCGCGGACTGCTGGAACGTCGTCCGCCGGGGCCTCACCCACTACCAGCGCCAGCCCGTCAACATCGCCTGGCAGCTCGGCTTCCCGATCCTGTCCGTGCTGCTGTACGGGTACGTGTTCGGCAGCGCGATGACGGTGCCGGGCGGCGGTGACTACCGGGACTTCCTGATGCCCGGCATGTTCGCGATGACGATGACCTTCGGGTTCATCAACACGGCGACCGTCGTGGTCTACGACGCGACCAAGGGCGTCATCGACCGGTTCCGCTCCATGCCGATGGCCCCCTCGGCCGTCGTCGCGGGCCGCGGCGTCACCGATCTGATCGTGGCCTGCGCGGAGCTGACGATCCTGATGCTCACCGCGCTCGCCATGGGGTGGCGGCCCGACGGCGGTCTCGGCGGCGCGGTCGGGGCCTTCGGGCTCCTGCTGCTGCTCCGCTTCAGCCTGATCTGGCTGGGCGTGTGGCTCGGGCTGATGGTGCCGAACCCGGAGGCCGCGGGCGGCCTGTTCGCGGTCGCCTTCCCGCTGACGATGATCTCCAGCATCTTCGTCGCGCCCCAGCTGATGCCCGACTGGCTCGGGCACGTCGCCGCCTGGAACCCCATCTCCTCCACCGTCGCCGCCTCCCGGGAACTGTTCGGGAGCCCCGTCGGCAGCGGTGACTCCTGGGTCGAGCAGAACGCCATGCTGATGGCGGTCGCCTGGCCGCTGGTGCTCACCGCGGTGTTCCTGCCACTGGCCGTGCGCCGCTTCCAGCGGCTCAGCCGCTGACGACCCCGCCCCGCGCCCCCACGCGACTGCGCCTCCTCCCGCTCGGCGGGAGGAGGCGCAGTCGGTGCAGGTGCAGGTGTCAGAGCTGCTCGATGACGTAGTCCACGCAGGCCGTCAGGGCCTCGACGTCCGACGGGTCGATCGCCGGGAACATCGCCACCCGCAGCTGGTTGCGACCCAGCTTGCGGTACGGCTCGGTGTCCACGATGCCGTTGGCGCGCAGCACCTTCGCCACGGCGGAGGCGTCCACCTCGTCCGCGAAGTCGATGGTGCCGATGACCGCGGAGCGCTGCGCCGGGTCCGCCACGAACGGGTTGGCGTACTTGCTGGCCTCGGCCCAGCCGTACAGGGTCCGCGCGGAGGTCACCGTGCGGCGCACCGCCCAGTCCAGACCGCCCTGGCCGTTGATCCAGTCGAGCTGGTCGGCCAGCAGGAACAGGGTCGTCAGCGACGGCGTGTTGTACGTCTGGTTCTTGCGGGAGTTGTCGATCGCCGTCGGCAGCGAGAAGAACTCCGGGATGTGCCGCCCCGAGGCGTGGATGCGCTCGGCGCGCTCGATCGCGGCCGGCGAGAACACCCCGAGCCACAGCCCGCCGTCCGAACCGAAGGACTTCTGCGGCGCGAAGTAGTAGACGTCCGTCTCCCGGACGTCGACCGGCAGGCCGCCCGCGCCGGAGGTCGCGTCGACCAGCACCAGCGCGCCCTCGTCGGCGCCCTCGACCCGCTTCAGCGGCATCGCGACGCCCGTGGAGGTCTCGTTGTGGGTGTACGCGTACACGTCCACGCCCGCCTCGGCGACCGGCAGCGGGTGCGTACCCGGTTCGGACGTCACCAGGGAGGGTTCGCCGAGCCACGGGGCGAGCTTGGCCGCCTTGGCGAACTTCGAGGAGAACTCGCCGAAGGTGAGGTGCTGCGAGCGGGACTCGATGAGCCCGTGGGTCGCGATGTCCCAGAAGGCGGTGGAGCCGCCGTTGCCGAGGATCACCTCGTACCCGTCGGGCAGTTCGAAGAGTCGGCTCACGCCGTCCCGGACCCGGCCGACCAGGTTCTTCACCGGGGCCTGTCGATGGGAGGTGCCGAGCAGTGACGTACCGGTGGCGGCCAGGGCGTCCAGCGCCTCGGTCCGCACCTTGGAGGGGCCCGCGCCGAAACGGCCGTCCGCGGGCTTGATGTCAGCGGGAATCTGGATCTCAGCCACGTGCGGAGCCTAGCCCGTCGCCGAACGCTCCCGGGACGGGTGTCCGGCGGCTGAGACGCGATCTCCGGATCTTGGACGGCCGCCCCGGTGCGCGACGGGCTCCGATCAGCGGCGGCGGGGGCCGATCGCTGCCGCGGGGGTGAAGCGGACCGGGAGCCGGGACACGCCCCGCAGCCACGGGGACGGCCGCCGCGCCAACTCCTGGGGTGCGAGGTCCAGGTCCAGATCGGGCAACCGGTCGAGGAGCACCTCCACCCCCGCCCGCGCCACCACCTCCGCGATCTCCCGCGCCGGGAACGGACAGCGGTGCTCCCCGTGACCGAAGGAGAAGAACGCGTTGTTGCCGCCGGTCAGCGCGGCCCGGTCGGCCCGCACCTCCGGGTCCGAGTTCGCCGCCGCCAGACCCAGGACCACCAGGTCGCCGGCGCGGATGTGCCGCCCCCCGAGCACCGTGTCCCGCGCCGCCCAACGCCCGGGAACGTTCTGCGCGGGCGGGTCCTCCCACAGCACCTCGTTCATCGCCTCGACCACGCTGCGGCGCCCGCCGGACAGGGAGGCCGCGAACCGTTCGTCGGTCAGCATCAGCCGCAGCGAGTTGCCGATCCAGTCGGTGGTGGGCCGGTGCCCCGCGATCAGCATCAGCGTCAGGTCCCGGGCGATCTCCTCCTCGGACGGCCCCGCCGGATCGGCCAGCATCCGCGAGGCCACGTCCTCGCCCGGCTCGCGGCGGCGCTCCGCCACCAGCTCGCCGACCGCCGCCGTGAGCCGCCGCCGTCCGTCCACCGCTCCCTCGCGCCCGCCCGCGACGGCGTTCAGCGCCGCCTCCAGCTCCGGGGCCGACGACTCCGCGAAGCCGAACAGCCGCGCCAGCACCCGTACCGGCAACGGCACCGCGTACTGCCCGATCACATCGGCCCCGCCCCGGGTGCAGAACCCGTCGACCAACGCGTCGGCGAACCGCTCCGCGTGCTCCCGCAGCCGGTACGGGCCCTGCGCGGTGAGCGCGTGCGCGATGACCGCCGCCCGCTCGGTGTGCCGCGGTCCGGTCGTGTGCAGCACGGT
This sequence comes from Streptomyces sp. NPDC127068, assembly GCF_042724695.1. NCBI lineage: Bacteria > Bacillati > Actinomycetota > Actinomycetes > Kitasatosporales > Streptomycetaceae > Streptomyces > Streptomyces sp. NPDC127068. Next base: position 21,546 of record NZ_JBHXEN010000074.1, read on the forward strand.
GGTGTGCGGGGCGGGCGGGTGCGGGTGGGCGGCGCCCGCGCCGGAGGCGGGTGGGGCGGACGGGGCGTCCCGTCCGACGTCCGGGGGCAGCGGCCAGCCGTCGGGGATCGTGCCCGGCCGGTTCCACAGCCCCGGGTCCCGGCTGAACAGCTGCGGGTCCGCCGTCACCTGGTGCAGCTCGCGGTAGCCGAGGACCAGCCAGGCCGGCACCCCGTCGTCCAGCAGCACGGGCGCCACCGGTCCGTGGGTGCGGCGCAGTTCGTGGTGGAGCGCGGCGCTGGCCCCGGGCTGCCGTAGCCGACCCAGCGGGACCGGGGGCGGCCCCTCGGGGACCGCGGACGTCACGGCGCACCGTCCGGACGCCCGTCGGGCCACGGGCCGTCCGGCGGACCGGCCCAGGACCCGAACCGGGTCGTCAGGAACTCGACGAGGGTGATCAGGACCCGGGCCGCGGACTCCCGCGACCGGGCGTCGCAGTCGATCACCGGAACGTCGGGGTCGAGGTCCAGCGCCTCCCGCAGTTCCCGGGGCGTGTACGGGGGCCCGCCGAAGTCGTTGCGGGCGACGATGAACGGCGTGCCCGACTGCTCCAGCCGGTCGATCGCGTACCAGCAGTCGTCGACGCGTCGGGTGTCCACCAGGACGACCGCGCCCAGCGCCCCGGTGAACAACTGGTCCCACAGGAACCAGAACCGGGGTTGGCCGGGCGCCCCGAACAGGTACAGCACGTGGCGGGGGCCGAGCGTGATGCGGCCGAAGTCGAAGGCGACGGTCGTCTCCGACTTCGCCTTCACCCCGGTGAGGTCGTCCACCTCCTCCCCGGCGGAGGTGAACGTCTCCTCGGTGGTCAGCGGGCGGATCTCGCTCACCGAACGCACGAGGGTGGTCTTGCCGACGCCGAAGCCGCCGACGACCACGATCTTCAGACCGGTCTCGGCGGTCGGCTCCAACGCCGGACGGTCCTCCGGGCCGGTGGCGTCAGGGCCGGTGGCGTGCGGGCCCGGCGGGGTGGTGCCCCGACGGGCGGACGGACGTCTGCGCGCCTGGGATGCTTCAGATCCTTCGGAGTCCAACGAGCACCTGCTCCAGGAGTTCGAAATCGGGAAAGCTCTCACGCGGCACCGGCGGACGGGGGTGCCGTGCGCTGATCCGGCCCGCCGCCAGCAGATCGGACAGCAGCACCCGCGTGATGCTCACCGGGAGCCGCAGGTCCGCCGCGATCTCCACCACCGCCATCGGCAGCCGGCACATCCGCAGGATCGCCGCGTGCTCCGACTGCATCCCGGGACGCGGTTCGGACTCCGCGACGATCAGCGTCACCAGGTCGAGCGGGGTGTCCGCCGGGGACCTGCTGCGTCCGCCGGTGAGCGTGTAGAGCCGATCCGGTACCTCGTCCCGGCCGGCCCGGCTCACTGGCCGGGCGCGGTGCGCGGCCCCTCCGCGGCCCGGGAATCGTCCACCGCGTCGTCCACCGCACGGCCCTGGGGGGCGAGGTGCGCGCCGAGCTGCCCGACGAGTTCGCTCATGTGGTGGCCGACGATCCCGGCCTCCGCGTCCTCGTCGGCGATCACCGCGATGTGGGCGCCCTGCCCGGCCTCCACGATGAACAGCACCCCGCCGTGGAACTCCGCCATCGCCGAGCGCACCCCGCCCCCGCCGTCGCCGAACTCCACGGAGGCGCCGTGCGACAGCGAGTGGATGCCCGCCGCGATGGCCGCGAGCTGGTCGGCCTGGTCCACGGAGAGTTCCGGGGTGCGGCACAGCTTGAGGCCGTCGCGGGACAGCACCAGCGCGTGCCGGGCGCCCGGGGTGCGGGCGAGCAGTCCCTCCAGCAGCCAGGCGAAGGTGTCGTCGACGGTGGTCGTGGCGTCCGACGCGGGGGTCTGGTGCGCCATGCCCGCGTGGTACGTGGCCATCGGGTAGGCCGCGTCGAACGCGTGGAGGGAGTCCGCGCGTTCGGCGTCGTCGGCGGAACTGGTCGGGTGCGAACGGGCGGTGCCGGTCATCGGGTGGTGTCGCCTTCCTGGTGGTGCGGGCCGTCGACCTGGTGCGCCGGTGGCGAGGGCGCCGGGTCGGGGGTCGGGGGAGCGGGGCGCACGGCGGCGCGGAAACTGCTGAATCGGGCCGCGCGGGCGGCGACGTCCACGGGGTCGGCCGCGCCGGGGCGTTCGGCCTCGGCCCGCCGGGCCTCGGGGGCGGGCAGGGTGCGGCCCCGGGGGCGCCGGGGCAACGGCTGCGGCCGGGCGGTGGGCTCCGCCGCGCGGACGGGTGCCGGGTCCCGGTGCTCGGGACCGGGACGGACCTCGGCCGCGCCCGGTTGCCCGTGGGACGGCAGGGGCTCCGCGTCCACGCCGTCCTCCGCCAGGGCGCGGGCGGCGGCGTACGAGAACGACAGCGGGTGCGGCGGTACGGAGGCGGGCTGCGCCGCGTCCGCGGGGGCCAGCTCCGGGCGGCTCCGGTGGGCGGGCTCGGCCGCGACGGGTACGGGGCCGGCCTCGTCACCGGACTCCGGCGCGTACGGGGGCGGTGGGGCGGGCGGGAGGCCCACGTACCGTGCGGGGACCGCGTCCGGCCCGGTCAGCAACTCCCGCGGGACCATCATCACCACACCGGTGCCGCCGCGCGCCGAGGGGCGGAACGACACGGTCAGCCCGTGTTTGCGGGCGAGCCGTCCCACCACCGCAAGGCCGAGCCGGTTGCCGGACAGACCGCCCAGCTCCGCGGAGTCACCGGACACGGCCCGTTCCGCGCGCCGGAGTTGGTGCTCGCTCATCACCAGTCCGCTGTCCTCCACGGAGATGACCGCCCCGGCCGGCACCTCCTCCACGTACACATGGACCTCGGCGTTCGGCGGGGAGAAGTTCGCGGCGTTGTCGAGGAGTTCGGCGAGTGCGTGCATGACGCCCTCGGCGGCGTGGCCGGCGACGGCCGTCTCGCTGGTGGAGTGGAGGTGCACCCGTGGGTACGCGCTGATGCGGCCCATCGCGCCGCGCAGGATCGACTCCATCACGATCGGACGTGCCCAACGGCGGCCGGAGCGCGCGCCGGTGAGCAGCGCGATCGAGTCGGCGAGACGACCGGTCTGGGCGGTGCGGTGGTCGATGTGGAGGAGGTCGGCGAGCACGTTCTCGTCGCCGTGTTCGTCCTCCATGCGGCGCAGGTCGGCGAGGGTGCCGGTGGCCAGTGCCTGGAGTCGCCCGGCGGCGTTCGCGCAGGCGGCGAGGGTGGCGGCCCGGTCGGTGGCGGCGCGGTCGGCCAGCTCGGCGAGGCGGTCCGTCTCCGCGGCCAGCCGCTCGCGCTCACGGGTGAGTTCACCGTGCAGCCGGTCCCGTTCCGCGGCGAGCGCGGCGGCTGCGCGCGCCTGCTCGGTGCGGAGTTCCGCCCCGTGCCGCGCGCGTTCGCCGGCGAGGTCGTCGGCGAGGGTGGTGGCCTCGTCGTGGGCCCGGTCCGTCTCGGCCCTCGCCGCGGCGAGGTGGGCGCGCAACACGGCTGCGGTGCGCAGGGCGTGGTGGACGAGTGCGAGGGCGACGGCAAGCAGCAGGGCGCCCGCCGCTGCGCCGCCCAGGGCGACCGTGCCCCGGGCGTCGGCCGGTGCGGTCCGGGCGGCGACGACCGCGGCGGCTGCGGCGAGCAGCAGGGCGAGCAGCCCGCACAGGGCGGAGACGAGCGGCCGGGGCCGCGCGGGCGCCACGGGGCCGGGGGCGGTGGTGCCGACCGGGGGAGCGGGGCGGGACGGCCGGTACGGGACGGGGTGGGCCGCGAGGGCCGGAGTGGGGGCGTCGTCGGCGACGGGCGTCGAAGGGGCGGGTGTCGACGAGGTGGGTGTCGACGGGGTGGGTCCGGGGCGCCCCGGCGTGCGCCGGGGCGTGGATATCCGGGGGGTCGAGGGCGGTCGGGCGGCGGGGAAATGGCTGCTGGGCGCGGTGGCTCCTTGGTCGGAGGGGCCGGGGGCGGTGGGGCGCGAGGCGCTGGCCGGGGCGGACGGGACACCACCGGAGGAGGGTGCGGGGTGCGGCGCGGGGGTCGGGGGCCGGGGGCCGGACGCTGCGGGTGGTGGGGGCGCGTCGGTGCGCGCGGACGTCGGGGTGCGGGGACGGGGCTGCGCCGCGGCCGTGCGGTGCCGGTCGGTCGCGGGCGCGGGGCGCGGCTGGTCGGTCGCGGGACGCGCGTGCGGCGGGGGCGCGGTCATCAATCGTGTCCTCGGGTCATGTCCTCGGTGGGCGAGTCCACGGGCTGGTCAGTGGGGGTGGTGCGGGTGGCGCGTGCGCTGGGGGGACGAGGGGCGGATGGGCCTGGGGGCGCCGGTGCCTCCGCGGGAGTCCGCCACCGGTGTGCGCCACGGGCGGGCGCCCCGGGTGTGGGCGTCGCCCGGGGGGCGTCCCCAGCGGGTCTGGCCCCGAGGTGGTGGGCCGCTGGGGCGGGTGAGGAGCGGGCCGGAGTGTCCCGCTGCCCCGGAAGGAAACACGGTCCGCTCAACTTGCCGTCACTATAGGAGAGTTCCGGATCGGATTGGGAAGATTCGACCGGCGCAATACGGGATTTCCCGGGGCCGGGTCAGCGAATTGGTCTGCACCACAGTCGCCCTTGTGGGGTTCTTGTGTGCGTCATGAGCGAACCGTGGGGTGAGGGTGATGTCCCGGTGGCGGGGTCCGCCGAACATTTCCCCGTCGTTCACCGGTCGTACGGCCGTGGTCAGCCGCACGTCCCGCCTCGCCACGGCGGTCGTGCCGCCGCTTCGCTCACCTCTCACCGTGCCACCCCCGTCCCACTCGTTTCCTCCGTAGCTTGTTTCTCTTCCGTTTCTCGCTATCCCTCCCCCTCCCCATCCGGCGGCTCTGTCATGCGGGACATACCGACCGCCTCGTATACGGCGATCGGATTCCCCGTCCGGACCGAAGTGGACGGCCCGACTACGTACATGGCCGTTGGCACGTCGTGCCATTCCCCGGAACGGCCCGATTCTCCGAAGTGCGGCGCCCTCCGGTCCGTGCGTCGACCCGCCTCCCCCGCCCGGGAAGTCCGGCGGGGGATGCTGGAGCCATGACGGATCACGGCACCGGGACCGAACCCGACGGCCTGAGGGCGGCGCTGCGCGCGGAGGTGGCCGGCGAGGTCGACTTCGGAACCACCGCGCGCGCCCTGACCACGATGGACGCGTCCAACTACCGTCGGGTGCCGCTGGGCGTGGTCGCGCCCAGGGACGCGGACGACGTCGTCGCGGCGCTCACGGTCTGCCGGGAGTACGGGGTGCCGCTGGTCGCCCGGGGCGGCGGCACCTCGATCGCGGGCCAGGCCACCGGCACGGGCGTGGTCCTCGACTTCACCCGGCACATGAACCGGGTCCTGGCGCTCGACCCGGCGGGGCGCACCGCCACCGTGCAACCCGGTCTGGTCCTCGACCGGCTCCAGGAGGCCGCCGCACCGCACGGGTTGGCGTTCGGGCCCGACCCGTCCACCCACGGCCGCTGCACCGTCGGCGGGATGATCGGCAACAACGCCTGCGGGTCGCACTCGGTGGCCTGGGGCACCACCGCCGACAACGTCACCGCCCTGACGGCCGCCCTCTGCACCGCCCCTGGCCCTGCACCCGGCCTCAGCCGGCTCGGGCGTGACTGGGCCGGCGCGCCCGCCGGCCTGCGCCCCCTCGTGGAGTCGCACCTCGCCCTGCTGCGCACCGGCTTCCCCGCCCTGCCCCGCCGCATCTCCGGTTACGCCCTCGATGCGCTGCTCCCGGAGAACGGGGCCGACGTGGCCCGGGCGTTCTGCGGTTCCGAGGGCACCCTGGGGCTGCTCACCGAGGCCACCGTACGGCTGGTGGAAACCCCGGCGGCCCGGGCGCTCGCGGTCCTCGGTTACGCCGACGAGGGCGCCGCCGCGGACGCCGCACCGGGTCTGTTGCCACACGCCCCGCTCACCGTCGAGGGCATGGCGGCGGACCTGGTGCCCCGCGCCGCGGTGGACGGGCTGCCCCGGGGCGCGGCCTGGCTGTTCGTGGAGACCGGCGGCGAGACGCGGGCCGCGGCACGGGCGGCGGCCGACCGGATCGTGCGCGCCGCCGACGCGCTCGACGCCCGGGTGGTCACCGACCCGGGCGCCGCGCGGGCGTTGTGGCGCATCCGGGAGGACGCGGCCGGCACGGCGACCCGGATGCCGGACGGCTCCGAGGCGTGGCCCGGATGGGAGGACTGCGCGGTGCCCCCGGCCCGACTCGGCGCGTACTTGCGGGAGTTCCGGGGGCTGCTGTCCGCGCACGGGCTGCGCGGCGCCCCGTACGGGCACTTCGGCGACGGCTGCGTACACGTACGGATCGACTTCGACCTGGTCACCCCGGAGGGCATCGCCCGCTTCCGGACCTTCTCCCAGGCGCTGGCCGACCTGGTCGTGGCGCACGGCGGCTCGCTGTCCGGGGAGCACGGCGACGGCATGGCCCGCGCCGAACTGCTGCCACGGATGTACGGGGCCGAACTGACCGCCCTGTTCGCACGGGTGAAAGCGGTGTGGGACCCGCCCGGCCTGCTCAACCCGGGGGTACTGGTCCACCCGGCGCGGCTCGACGAGAACCTGCGGTTCGGGGTGCTGCCCCGCGCACCGGTCCCGGTGGAGTTCGGCTACCCGCAGGACGGCGGGGACTTCGCCGCGGCGGTCCGCCGCTGCGTCGGCGTCGCCAAGTGCCGGACGACGACACCGGGTCAGGACGTGATGTGCCCCTCGTTCCGGGCCACCGGCGAGGAGGAGCACTCCACCCGCGGCCGGGCCCGGCTGCTGCACGAGATGCTGGCCGGCCGGGCGGGCGCGCCCGATGCGGTCGTCAGGGACGGTTGGCGGTCGACGGAGGTGCGCGACGCGCTGGACCTGTGCCTGTCCTGCAAGGGCTGCCGGTCGGACTGCCCGGTCGGCGTCGACATGGCCACGTACAAGGCGGAGTTCCTGCACCACCACTACGCCGGTCGGGTCCGGCCCGCCGCGCACTACGCGATGGGCCGCCTCCCGCGGTGGCTGCGGCTGGCGGCGGCCACCCGGACCGCCCCGCTGGTGAACGCGTTGGCGGGCCACCGGCGGTGGGCGGCACTCGGCAAGCGGTTGGCCGGCGTGGCGCCGGAACGGGAGCTGCCCCGCCTCGCGACGGAGCCGTTCAGCCGCTGGTTCGCCCGCCGCCCGGTACCCCCGGGCACCCGCATCCTCTCCTCCGACCAGGTCGCGTTCCTGTGGCCGGACACCTTCACCGAGCACCTGGCGCCCGGGGTGGGCCGGGCGGCGGTCCGGGTGCTGGAGGCGGCGGGGCAGGTGGTCCAGCTGTCCCCGCCGGGGGTGTGCTGCGGGCTGACGTACGTCTCCACCGGCCAACTCGACCTGGCCCGCAGGGTCATGACCCGCACCCTGGACCTCCTGGACGCGGACGTCGGCCCGGGCACCCCGGTCACCGTCCTGGAGCCGAGCTGCGCGGCGACCCTGCGCACCGACCTCCCCGAACTGCTCCCCGACGACCCGCGGGCCACCGAACTCGCCGGCGCCGTCCGGACGTTCGCCGAGACGCTGGAGGCCCGGGCGCCCGACTGGCGGCCACCCCGGCTGGACCGGCCGGTCGTCGGCCAGACCCACTGCCACCAGCACGCCGTCCTCGGTGACGCCGCCGACCGCAGGCTGCGCGAGGCGGCCGGACTCACCGGGACGCTCAGCGGCGGCTGCTGCGGTCTCGCCGGCAACTTCGGCTTCGAGCGGGGCCGCGGCCACTACGAGGTGTCGGTGCGGTGCGCCGAGGACCAGTTGCTGCCCTCGGTGCGGTCGGCGCCGACCGACGCGGTGGTCCTGGCGGACGGCTACTCCTGCCGCACCCAGCTCGACCAGCTCGCGGGGGTGCGGGGCCGACACCTGGCCGAGATCCTGGCGGACGCACTGCCGCCGCGCCCGTGAACCGACCGAGGAGCCGACGCATGACCGACCGTCCGACCGTCACCGAGGAGCAGTGGCGCTGGACATGCTCGTCGGTGACCTCCAGCGGGTGATCGAGTACCCGGAGCGCGGGTTCGCCATCGCGCAGGAGGTGCCGGCGGACGTGCGGGAGGCGTACGAGGCCCTCGTCCGGGACGGGTTCACCAGCCGCCTGATCGAGCGCTGACCGGCGCACCGGCGGTCACTCGGGGCGCTGGGCGACGACCTCCCGGGCCAGCGCCAACAGCTCCCGTACCGGCGGCCCGTCCGCACCGGCGCGCCAGGCGAGGAACACCGGGACGGGCGGCGCATCGACCAACGGGACGTAGGCGACGCCCTGGTGGGGGTGCATGTCCGCGGTCCCGGTGGCCGAGACGCCGACCGCCCGGTCGGCGGCGATGGCGCTCAGCCAGTCGTCGGTGTTGGCGACCGTGATCACCGAGCCGGGGCGGATCGCGTCGGGCCACAGGTCCAGGGACGTCATCCCGGAGACGGTGTTCAGGGCGATCGTCCGGTCCGTGAGGTCGGCGAGCCGCAGTTCGTCCCGTCCGGCCAGCGGCCCGTCCGAGGGCACCGCGGCGACCTGGCCCTCCTCGTACAGGCGGGTCCACTCCAGGCCGGGCGCCCGCACCGGCCCCCGCAGGAACGACGCGTCGACCAGCCCCCGGGTCAGCCCCGCGGTGCGGTCGTCGATCCGCAGCAGCTCCAGGGGCGTGTCCGGGTGGTCGGTGCGCCACCGCCGCAGCAGCGGGGTCGTGTACGGGCCGAGGGCCGACCAGGGGTGGCCCACCCGCAGGGGGCGCGGGGCGCCGCGCCCGGCCGTGAGGGCGTCCTCGAAGGCGGTCACCGCGGCCCGCGCCCGGTCCCGGAAGGCGCGGCCCCGGGCGGTCAGGGCGAGGTGGTGCGTCGAACGGTCGACGAGCCGCACGCCGAGCGCGTCCTCAAGGGCCGCGAGGGTGCGGGACACGGCGGGCTGGGTGAGCCGTAGCCGGGTGGCCGCACGGGTGATGCTGCCCTCCTCGGCGATGGCGAGGAAGCAGCGCAGATGCCGGACCTCCAGGGTGCGCAGGCTGCCGGGGCGGCCCGTTCCGGCACCGTCTCCGGAGTCCTCGGGGCGTGTTCCCCCGCTGCGGTCAGCGCTCATGCCTGTGAAGCATAAGCGGGGACCGATCGGCATTTCACGGGCACGCGCGGGGCGCCTAGCGTGGGGCGGAGGATCGGCGGGACGGACCGTCCCCGTTCGGTGCGGTCGGCCCGTTCGGCCCGGTCGGGGCCCGGACAAACGAGTGTCGCGCCACCCATGGGTGCACTATGGTGCACTGGACAGTTCATTGTGATGATCTATGGAGGGAGTCCCGTGGACGTCCTGCCCGCCCGCGGAGCCGCCGACGGAAGCCCGGCTGCTGCGACCACCTCCGGCGCCGTGCCCGGCACCCCCGGTTCCGAGGGTGCCACGCCTCCCGAGCCCGGCGGCCTCGCCGCTCGCTTCGGCTCCTTCGGCCCGGTCGGGCTGGTCCTCGCCGGCGGGATCTCCGTCCAGTTCGGCGCCGCCCTCGCGGTCGGGCTGATGCCCCGCGCGGGCGTGTTCGGCGTGGTCACCCTGCGCCTGGTCGTCGCGGCGCTGATCCTCGCCGCGGTGTGCCGCCCCCGGCTGCGCGGGCACTCCCGCGCCGACTGGGGCACGGTCATCGCCTTCGCCGTGGCGCTCGCCGGCATGAACGCCCTCTTCTACCAGGCCGCCGCCCGCATCCCCATCGGCGCCGCCGTCACCCTGGAGGTGCTGGGCCCGCTGGCCCTCTCGGTGATCGCCTCCCGCCGACTGGTCAACCTGCTGTGGGCGGGCCTCGCGCTCGCCGGGGTGTTCCTGCTCAGCGGCGGCGGCTTCGGCACCCTCGACCCGGTCGGCATGGTCTACGCCCTCGCGGCGGGCGTGATGTGGGCGGCGTACATCGTCTTCTCCGCCCGCACCGGCCGTCGCTTCCCCAAGGCCGACGGGCTCGCCCTCGCGATGCTCGTCGCGTCCGTGCTGATCCTGCCGTTCGGGATCGTCGACTCCGGCGCGAAACTGCTCGACCCGTCGATCCTGCTCCTGGGGTCGGCCATCGCCGTACTGTCCTCGGTGCTCCCGTACACGCTGGAACTCCTCGCGCTGCGCCGGCTGCCCGCCTCCACCTTCGCCGTCCTGATGAGCCTCGAACCCGCGATCGCCGCGGCGGCCGGCTTCCTCGTCCTCAGCCAGACCCTGACGGTGTCCCAGTCGGCGGCCATCGCCCTGGTCATCGCGGCGAGCGTGGGTGCGGTGCGCACCCAGGTGGGGCGCGGGAAGGGGCGCGCGACCCGGGCCGACGGTTCGCGACGCTGGTCCCGGATCGTCCGCACGTCACGGCCCGCCGAGCCGCGGTCCGCGGAGCCTGGGTCCGCGGAGCCTGGGTCCGTCGAGCCGCAGTCCGCCGAGCCGCAGCCTGCTGAGCTGCGGCCCGCCGACTCACGGCCCGCCCAGGGCTGAGCGGGCCCGTCGATCCGCTGGAACGCGCTCACCCGCTGGAACGCCCCACCCGCCGGGACGCCCGGCCGCTGGAACGTCCGGCCGCTGGAACGTCCCGGCCGAATACGCCGGACGAGTGGACCCGGAGTGCGCCCCGGGGACACCCGCCGCCCCCTGTGACCCACGGCACCTCCGGAGCGACCCGCTCCGCAGTACGCTGGCGACATGTCTCCGCTCGTACGCCGTCGCCACGTGGACTACGTCCGGGTCACCAGCACGAGCTGTCGGTCCTCCGCCTGACTCCGGCCCCCATCAGCTCAGGCAGCCGGTGCTCGCCCCACCCCGGCGCAGCCCCGTGCCGTACCCCAGCGGACACACCATGACGCACTTCCCCCGGCCCGTTCCCCCGACCCACCCGTCGACCGGAGCCACGGCGCCGCACGCACACCAGCTGACCGACCTCCCCGTCATCGACCTCGCCGCAGCGGACCGCGGCCCACAGGCCCGCGCCCTGCTGCACGCACAACTCCACGACGCGGCCCACCGCGTCGGCTTCTTCCAACTCGTCGGACACGGGATCACCGAGGCCCGCACCACCGCACTCACCTCCGCCGTGCGCCGGTTCTTCGCCCTCCCGGAGGCCGAGCGCCGCGCCCTCGACATCGTCAACTCGCCCCACTTCCGCGGCTACACCCGTACCGGAGACGAACGCACCGGGGGCAGTCGGGACTGGCGCGACCAACTCGACATCGGGGCGGAACGATCCGTCCGCGCACCCGCCCCCGAGCAGCCCGCGTACTGGTGGCTCCAGGGCCCCAACCAATGGCCCGACGCCCTGCCCGAGCTGCGGACCCTCGCCCTGGCCTGGATGTCCCACCTCGGGGCCGTCGCGGACCGGCTGCTCCGGGAACTGCTCACCGCCGTCGGAGCGCCGCCCGACTTCTACGCCCCCGCCTTCGGGCCGGACGCCCACCCGCAGCTGAAGCTGGTCCGCTACCCCGGCAGCGCCGACGACGGCACCGACCAGGGAGTCGGCGCCCACAAGGACTACGGGTTCCTCACCCTGCTGCTCCAGGACGAGGTCGGCGGGCTCCAGGTCCAGCGCGAGGACGGCGCCTTCCACGACGTGCCGCCCATGCCGGGCGCCTTCGTCGTCAACCTCGGCGAACTCCTGGAAGTCGCCACCGACGGTTACCTGGTGGCCACCCGCCACCGCGTGGTCAGCCCGCCCGGCGCCACGGAACGCTACTCCGTCCCGTACTTCCACAATCCGCGACTGGACGCCCGGATCGACCCGCTGCCGTTCCCGTACGCACCCTTCGCGCCCGGGGTGACGAGCGACCCGGCCAACCCGCTGCACGCCGAGTTCGGCCGCAACGAGTGGAAGGGCAAGCTGCGCGCCCACCCCCAGGTCGTCACCCGGCACCACACCGGGCTCCTGGTCCCCGCGTAGGGCCGCCGGAAGAGGACTCCGCGCGTTCCGAGGCACACGCGTTCCGAGGCACTCAGTGCCTCGGAACGCGTGT
>NZ_JBHXEN010000075.1:0-30286 GCF_042724695.1 Streptomyces sp. NPDC127068
CCACCAGGGTGATCAGCCGGGCGACGGCCCTCGGCCGCCCGCTGCGGGCGGCGGCCACCAGCGAGGTGACGTCACTGTTCACGCCCCCGCGCGCGGTACCCCCGCGCGCCCCGGGTCCCCCGGCGTCAGCCGCCGGGCACCCCGTCCGCGTCCGGGGAGCGGGTCCGCGCGGTACGGGCCGCCGAACCGCCCAGCAACCCGCGGACCCGGCTGAACGCACCCCCGGTCGCCTTGCGCGGGTGACCCTGGACACGGGGGTCGTCCGTGACGTCGTACCGCCGGACGTACGTGCCGAGGAACGCCTGGAGGGTGGCGACCGCCGGAATGGCGATCAGCGCGCCCACCGCGCCGAGCAGCGCCGTGCCGACGATGACCGAACCGAAGGCGACGGCCGGGTGGATGTCCACGGTCCTGGCGGTCAGCTTCGGCTGGAGCAGGTAGTTCTCGAACTGCTGGTACACCAGGACGAAGATCAGCACCCACAGCGAGTACCAGGGGTCGACCGTGAAGGCGATCAGCATGGGCAGGGCGCCCGCCAGATACGTGCCGATGGTCGGGATGAACTGGGAGACCAGGCCCACCCACACCGCGAGGGCGGGCGCGTAGGGCACCGTCAGGGCCTCGAACAGGACGTAGTGCGCGACGCCGGACACCAGGGCCATCAGCCCGCGCGAGTACAGGTACCCGCCCGTCTTGTGGACGGCGATCTCCCAGGCCCGCAACACCTCGGCCTGTCGGGCGGGCGGCAGCACCGAACACAGCGCGCGCCGCAGCCGCGGGCCGTCCGCCGCGAAGTAGAACGCGAACAGCAGCACGGTCAGCAGGTGGAACAGCCCGCCCAGCACCTGCGCGGAGACGTCCAGGACACCGGTGGCGCTGTCCTGGATGTACTTCTGGAGCCAGTCGGAGTGGACGAGGCTGTCCTGGACCTTGACCCGGTTCAGTTCGGTGCCGAACGTCGTGTTGGTCCAGTTGATGACCGAGTCGAGGTACTTGGGGAAGTCCTCGGAGATGCTCGCGATCTGGCCGGCGAGCATCGATCCCATCATCGTGACGAAGCCCGCCGTCACGACCACCAGCCCCAGGAACACGGTGGCCGTGGCGAGACCCCGGCGCATCCCCCGCGCCGCCATCCAACTCACGGCGGGTTCGATGGCCAGCGCCAGGAAGAACGAGATCAGGATGTTGATCAGCAGGCCGGTGAGCTGGTGGAACGCCCAGCTGCCGAGCTGGAAGCAGGCGTACAGGGCGAGGGCCAGCACGATGGCGCGCGGCAGCCAGCGGGGCATCTTGACGCTCCGGTCGTCCACCGGGGCCGCTCCGTCGGACCGGGCCGCGGGCGGCGGTGCCGCCCCGGTGGACGGGGTGGGGTCCCGGGATATCCGTGCCGCCCGGGAGGTGTCGGCGCCGTCGGCCGGACCTGCCGTGCGCGTGCTGTCGTCCGTGTCATCAATGGGTGCCACCGTGCAAGTTTCGCCTACGCCACGCGGTTTCCGCCCCACCCGTGCGCATCGGACGCCCCGGCCCGTGCGCGGCGGCGGCCGGTCAGCGCAGGTGCGCCGGCACGCCGACCGCCTCGCACACCGCCCGCCACACGTCCTTCGTCTCCCAACCGGCCGCGAGCGCCTGGTGCACCGTGCGCCCGTCCAACTCCGCCATCACGTGGTCACGGGCGAAGGACTCGGCGTACCCCGCGCCGAAGTGGTCCGCCATCCGCTGCCAGAAAACCGTCAACCGCATGCCTTCAGTATCCCGCCCCTGAGGGTGCAGCCGGACCGGTACGGCTCCCCGCACGGCGCTCGGCCTCTACGGTCGTGACATGGCCGAATCCGGAGCTTTCCCCCTGCCCTCGCAGCCCGCCACACGTTCCACCGCCCCGGCTCCCGGAGCCGCGCAGCCCACCCCGGCGCACACCCCGCTCGCCCGCGCGGCGGACTTCCTGTGGCTCACCGCGCGGGTGCTGGAGCAGCGCAGGTTCGCGTACGAGTTCCTGGGCGCGGCCGACGCCGACGCGGTGGAGACCGCCCTCGACGCGTACCGCACCGAGGACGGCGGCTACGGGCACGCCCTCGAACCGGACCTCAGGGGACCGGTGAGCCAGCCCCTGCACGCCGCGCACGCGCTGCGGGTGCTCGACTCGATCGGGCGGTGCGGCGGACAACGCGTGGAACGGCTCGGCCGCCACCTGACGTCCGTGTCCACCCCGGAGGGGGCCCTGCCCTCGGTCCTGCCGACCCAGCGGGCGTACCCGTCCGCGCCGTTCGTGCCGGTCGTGGACCATCCGCCGGGGGACCTGCTGGCGACGGGCCCCGTGGTGGGCCTGCTGCACCGCAACGACGTCTGGCACGCCTGGCTGTTCCGGGCGACGGACTTCTGCTGGCACGCGGTGGAGTCGCTGGAGAAGTCGCACCCCTACGAGATCGAGGCCGCGATCGTGTTCCTGGACTCCGTGCCGGACCGCTCGCGCGCGGAGGCCGCCGCCGACCGGCTGGGACGGCTGGTGCGGGAGCAGCGGCTCGCGGTCCTGGACCCGGAGCGACTCGACGACTTCCCGGTGGCCCCCGGGTACGCGCCCAAGGAGCACCACTACCCGCACCACTTCGCGCGCTCCCCCCGCTCGCTGGCGCGCGCCTGGTTCACGGAGGCGGAGATGGCCCGGTCGCTGGACGTGCTGGCGGCGCAGCAGCAGAGCGACGGGGGCTGGCCGATCCAGTGGCGGCTGTGGGCGCCCGGCACGGCGCTGGAGTGGCGCCCCATCGTCACCCTGGAGGCGTTGCGCACCCTGCGGGCCCACGGCCGGTCCATCGGCTGAGCCGCCCGGTCCGGGGCCGGGCCGGGCGGCTGTCGGTCACCCGGTCAGCGCCCGCACGCCGGCCGTGACGGCCACGGCCGCCCCGACGACGACCAGGAAGGGCGCCCGCAGGACCAGGGCGAGGGCCGCCGCGCCGAGCCCGGCGGCCTTGGCGTCGAGGAGCAGTTCGGCGCCGTCGGAGAAGGTCTGCTGGGCGGTGAGCGCGGCGAGCAGCGCCACGGGTACGAGGGCCGCCAGGCGGCGCACCAGTGGGCGTTCCAGCGCGCCGGCGGGCACCAGGAGGCCGAGCAGCTTGACGGCGTAACAACCGACGGCGGTGACGCCGATCGCGATCCACACGGTCGTCTCGGTCATCGGTTCCCCGGCCTCCTCCCGGTGTCCCGGCCGGTGCCTTCGCCATCGGCGTCGTCAGCAGGGCGGCGGGGAGCCTCCCCCGGGTCCGCGGCGGGTCCGTGTGCAGGGCTCCGGCGCCCGCTGAGGTACAGGACCACGGGTGCGGCGAGGGCCGAGAGCAGGACCGGCACCCCGGCCGGCAGCACCGGCAGCAGCCCCAGGCCGAGGAGGATCGCCAGGGCGGCGACGGCGCGCTCGGCGGGGGTGCGGAGCATGGGCGCCAGCAGGGCGAGGAACACTGCGGGTCCCGCCGCGTCCAGGCCCCAGGCGTCGGTGTCGCCGATGGCCTCCGCGCCCAGGGCGCCGAGCAGCGTGGTGAGGTTCCAGAGCACGTAGAGGGTGAGCCCGGTGACCGTGAAGCCGATCCGGGCCGCCCGGCGCGTGGGCTGGGCGAGCGAGACGGCGGTGGTCTCGTCGATGACCCACTGCGCGGCGAACGGCCGCACCGCCCGGGGCAGGGCGAGCAACTGGGACAGGCGCAGTCCGTAGAAGGCGTTGCGCACGCCGAGGAAGAACGCGCCGGCCGCCGCCGTCAGTGGGTTGCCGCCCGCGGCGAGCGCCCCCACCAGGGCGAACTGGGAGGCCCCGGTGAACACCAGGAGGCTCAGGGCGCAGGTCTGGAGGAGGGTGAGTCCGCTGCCCGCCGCGGTCACACCGAAGGCGAAGCCGGAGAGGCCGACGGCCACGCCGACGCCCAGGGCGTCCCGGACGACGGCGGCGTCGCGCTTGGTGGGCGCACCGGGTCTGACCGGGGCGTCCGTCGGGCCCGCGGAGGCGGGTGCTATCTGTTCTGCCACGCCTTCGACGGTACGACGGGGCCGCCGGACGGTTCTTGTACGTTCTTGCGCTCGCGCTGGTAGGCGCCGGGGGGCACGCCCACTATGCGGGTGAAGTGACGGTTGAGGTGGGGTTGGTCACTGAAGCCGACGGCGACCGCCACGTCCGCGGGGCGCACGCCGGCGTCCAGCAGCCGACGGGCGCGGCGCACCCGCGCGTCGGTGAGCCAGCTGTGCGGGGGCATCCCGTAGACGTCGCGGAAGGCGCGGAGCAGGGCGAACGGGGTGGTGCCCAGGTCGGTGGCGAGGCGGTGCAGGGTCGGCGGCCGGTCCAACCGCTCCTCCAGCACGGCACGAGCGCGGGCGGCGGTGCGGGCGCCGGCCGAGCGGACGGGGCGCTGGGGCAGCGGTCCGCCGTTGCGCCGCAGCAGCCGGGTGACGGCGGCCCGCAGGAAGGTGTCGGCGGCCAGCGGGTCGCCCTCGTCGGCGGCGCGCAGCACCCGGTGGACGAGGCCGGCGGCGTACGGGTCGTCCAGGACCGGGCTGGTGAACCCGGGGGCGCCGCGGATGCCGGTGGTCTCGGCGGCGATCTCGGCGACCAGCTCGGGCCCGGGGTAGACGGCACCGTACCGCCAGCCCTCGGGGACGCCCGCCCGGCCGGTGTGCGGGGTGTCGGGGTTGACCAGGGCGAGCGTGCCGGGGCCCGCGTACTGGTCGAAGCCGCCGTGGTGGAAGATCTCCACGCCCTCGCTGATCGCGGCGATCACGAAGCCCTCGTGGGTGTGCCGGACGAAGTTCTTGTGGACGTACCGGGCCCGCAACAGGTCGACCCCGGGCAGCTCCGGGTACTGCCAGTGCCGCGCGCGTTCCACGTTGCCGCCCATGGGTCCCATTCTGCGCCAGTCGCCCGCTCCGCCGCCCGGGACCGCCGCACGGGGTGTTCGCGCAGGTCGGGGCGGTTGTCAGTGGTGGGGTGCAGGATGGGGACATGGTGCGGTCTGCTCTCGATGCGTTCTCCCCCGCGACCCGCGGTTGGTTCTCGGGGGCGTTCTCCGCGCCCACGAGCGCCCAGAGCGGCGCGTGGCGGGCGATCGGCGAGGGCTCCGACGTGCTGGTCGTCGCGCCGACCGGCTCCGGCAAGACGCTGGCCGCGTTCCTCGCCGCGCTCGACCAGCTGACCTCCGCGCCGGTCCCCGCCGATCCGAAGAAGCGGTGCCGGGTGCTATACGTGTCGCCGTTGAAGGCGCTCGCGGTGGACGTGGAGCGCAATCTCCGCAGCCCGCTCACCGGCATCCGGCAGGAGGCGGTCCGGCTCGGGCTCCCGGAGCCGGAGGTCCGGGTCGGCATCCGCTCGGGCGACACCCCGGCCGCCGAGCGCCGGGCCCTGGCGAACCGCCCGCCGGACATCCTGATCACCACGCCGGAGTCCCTGTTCCTGATGCTGACCTCGGCCACCCGGGAGGCGCTGACGGGGGTGGAGACCGTCATCCTGGACGAGGTGCACGCGGTGGCCGGCACCAAGCGCGGCGCGCACCTGGCCCTCTCCCTGGAGCGGCTGGACGAGCTGTTGGAGCGGCCCGCCCGCCGCATCGGCCTGTCCGCGACGGTCCGCCCGGTGGACGAGGTGGCGCGCTACCTCTCGCCGGGGCGCCGGGTCGAGGTGGTGCAGCCCCCTTCGGGCAAGGAGTTCGACCTGTCGGTGGTCGTCCCGGTGCAGGACCTGGGGGAGCTGGGCGGTTCGCCGGCCTCCCAGGCCGGTGCGGACGGGGAGCGCCCCTCGATCTGGCCGCACGTCGAGGAGCGGATCACCGATCTGGTGCTGGCCCACCGGTCCACGATCGTGTTCGCGAACTCCCGGCGCCTCGCCGAGCGCCTGTGCAACCGGCTGAACGAGATCGCGTACGAACGGGCCACCGGCGTCCCCTTGGGGGAGGACCACGCGCCCGCCGAGCTGATGGGCGGTTCCGGGGCCGCGCGGGGAGCGCCGGCGGTCATCGCGCGGGCCCACCACGGTTCGGTGTCCAAGGAACAACGGGCTCTGGTCGAGGAGGACCTGAAGGCGGGTCGGCTGCCCGCCGTGGTCGCCACGTCCAGTCTGGAACTGGGCATCGACATGGGCGCCGTCGACCTCGTGGTCCAGGTGGAGTCGCCGCCTTCGGTGGCGTCCGGGCTCCAGCGGGTGGGGCGGGCCGGGCACCAGGTGGGCGCCGTGTCGACGGGGGTCGTGTTCCCCAAGTACCGGGGCGATCTGGTGCAGTCCGCGGTGGTCACCGAGCGGATGCGCGCGGGCGCGATCGAGTCGCTGCGGGTGCCCGCCAATCCGCTGGACGTCCTCGCACAGCAACTCGTCGCGATGACCGCGATGGACACCTGGCAGGTGGACGACCTGCTGGCGCTGGCGCGCCGGGCGGCACCCTTCGCCTCGCTCCCCGAGTCGGCGTTCACCGCGGTCCTGGACATGCTCGCGGGCCGCTACCCCTCCGACGCGTTCGCCGAACTGCGTCCGCGCGTGGTGTGGGACCGGATCGCCGGTACGGTCACCGGTCGCCCCGGTGCGCAGCGACTCGCCGTCACCTCCGGCGGGACCATCCCCGACCGGGGCCTGTTCGGGGTGTTCCTCGCCGGGGCCGACCCGAAGAAGGGCGGCGGCCGGGTCGGCGAGCTGGACGAGGAGATGGTCTACGAGTCACGGGTCGGGGACGTGTTCACCCTCGGCACCAGTTCCTGGCGGATCGAGGACATCACCCGGGACCGCGTGCTGGTCTCCCCCGCGCCGGGCGTGCCGGGCCGGCTCCCGTTCTGGAAGGGCGACCAACTCGGCCGCCCCTTGGAACTGGGCCGCGCACTCGGCGCGTTCCTGCGCGAGGTGGGTGCCCTGACCAAGGACGACGCCCGGTCACGACTGACGGCCGCCGGACTCGACGCATGGGCCGCCGACAACGTCCTCGCCTATCTGGACGAACAGCGCGCGGCGTGCGGACACGTGCCCGACGACCGCACCATCGTGGTGGAGCGGTTCCGCGACGAGCTGGGCGACTGGCGGGTGGTCGTCCACTCCCCCTTCGGCGCCCAGGTGCACGCCCCCTGGGCGCTCGCGCTGGGCGCCCGGCTCACCGAGCGGTACGGCATGGACGCCCAGGTCATGCACGCCGACGACGGGCTGGTGCTCCGCCTTCCGGACGCCGATCTGATGGGCCTCGACCTCCTCGACGCCGAGCCCGGCCGGACGGGCGACGCGTTCGACGCGGAGCAGGCCCCGGTCGGCGCCGCCGACGTGCTGTTCGACCAGGGCGACGTCAACCAGGTCGTCACGGACCAGGTCGGCGGCTCGGCACTGTTCGCGTCCCGGTTCCGGGAGTGCGCCGCGCGGGCGCTGCTCCTGCCCCGCCGCAGCCCCGGCAAGCGCACCCCGCTGTGGCAGCAGCGCCAACGGGCCGCGCAACTCCTCGAAGTGGCGAGCGACTTCGGTTCCTTCCCCATCGTCCTGGAAGCGGTCCGCGAATGCCTCCAGGACGTGTTCGACGTGCCGGGGCTGACCGAGCTGATGGGCGACATCGAGTCCCGCCGGGTCCGACTGGTGGAGGTCACCACCCAGGAACCCTCCCCCTTCGCCCGCTCGCTGCTCTTCGGCTACGTCGCCCAGTTCCTGTACGAAGGCGACTCACCGCTGGCCGAGCGCCGGGCGGCGGCCCTGTCCCTCGACTCCCGGCTGCT
Source organism: Streptomyces sp. NPDC127068 (assembly GCF_042724695.1). Lineage (NCBI taxonomy): Bacteria > Bacillati > Actinomycetota > Actinomycetes > Kitasatosporales > Streptomycetaceae > Streptomyces > Streptomyces sp. NPDC127068. The sequence continues at coordinate 7,696 of NZ_JBHXEN010000075.1, forward strand.
CGCGGAACTGCTCGGCCAGGCGGAACTGCGGGAACTGCTCGATGCTCAGGTGCTGACCGAACTGGAGGGCGAACTCCAGTGGCGCACCGAGGACCGACGCGTCAAGGACGCGGAGGGCGTCGCGGACCTGCTGCGCCTCCTCGGCCCGCTGACCCCCGCAGAGCTGGCCGAACGGGGCGCCGAAGCGCAGTGGGCGACGGACCTCGCCGCCGCCCGACGGGCGATCCGGGTGCGGATCGCCGGGGCGGACCACTGGGCGGCCGTCGAGGACGCGGGGCGACTGCGGGACGCGTTGGGCACCGCCCTGCCGGTCGGCGTGCCGGAAGCGTTCACGGAACCCGTGGGGGACCCCCTCGGTGACCTCCTGGCCCGTTACGCCCGCACCCACGGCCCGTTCACCTCCGCGGCGGCGGCCGGACGGTTCGGGCTCGGCAGCGCGGTCACCGACGGGGCGCTGCACCGACTCGCGGCGGCCGGACGGGTCGTCCAGGGCGAGTTCCATCCGGCGGGCATCGGCCAGGAGTGGTGCGACACGACGGTGCTGCGCCGGCTGCGCCGCCGCTCGCTGGCCGCCCTGCGCCAGGAGCTGGAGCCCGTCCCCCCGGCGGCCCTCGCCCAGTTCCTCCCCCGGTGGCAGCACGTCGGCGAGCGCGGCGGGCTCCGCGGGACGGACGGACTGGTGCGGGCCGTCGAGCAGTTGCAGGGTGCGGCCGTGCCCGCATCGGCGCTGGAGAAGCTGGTCCTGCCCTCCCGGGTCGGCGGGTACGCCCCGGCGGTGTTGGACGAGTTGACCGCATCGGGCGAAGTGGTGTGGGCGGGCGCCGGCGCGCTCCCCGGCAAGGACGGCTGGATCAGCCTCTATCTGGCCGACACGGCGCCCCTGCTGCTACCGCCGCCCCAGCCGCTGGAACTGACGGAACTGCACCGGTGTGTGCTGGACGTCCTCGCCGACGGGTACGGCCTGTTCTTCCGTCAGATCGCCGACCGGGTGCGGACCGGCACCCACCCGGAGGCCACCGATCCGCAGCTCGCCGACACCGTCTGGGACCTCGCCTGGTCGGGCCGGCTGACCAATGACACGCTCGCCCCGCTGCGCGCGCTGCTGGGCTCGGGCCGCACCGCCGGTTCGACGGCCCACCGCGCCCGCCGGACGGTCCCCCGCGGCCGGTACGGATCGCTGACGGGCGCCGCCCGCCCGGCCTCCCGGGGCGGGCCGCCCACGGTCGGCGGACGGTGGTCGCTGCTCCCCGCGGCCGAGCCCGACCCGACCCTGCGCGCCCATGCCCTGGCCCGCACCCTGCTGGACCGGCACGGGGTGGTGACCCGCGGCGCGGTCGCCGCGGAGGGCGTCGAGGGCGGGTTCTCCGCGGCGTACCGGGTGCTGTCGGTGTTCGAGGAGAGCGGCCAGGCGCGACGGGGTTACGTGGTGGAGGGGCTGGGCGCGGCGCAGTTCGCGATGGACGGGGCGGTGGACCGGCTGCGGGCGATGGCCGCGGCGCGGGAACGCGGTGCTGCCGCCGACGGGGGTGACCTCCACGGGGGCCGCGCCCCGCACGGCATCCCGGACTTCCTCGACGAGGTCTCCCCCACCGTCGACACGGGCGCCCCACACGAGTTCCCGACGCCGTACGGAGGCGGGCCCGGCCGGTCGTCCGCATCCGGTGCCGGCAAGCCCGCGGCGGGTGGCCCACGGGCGGTGGTCCTGGCGGCGGCGGACCCGGCCAATGCGTACGGTGCGGCCCTGGGGTGGCCCGAGCCGCCGACCGGCGCCGGCCACAAGCCCGGGCGCAAGGCCGGTTCGCTGGTCGTCCTGGTCGACGGCGAGCTGACGCTGTACATGGAGCGGGGCGGCAAGACCCTGTTGGCCTGGCCGACGGACCCGCCGACCCAAGCGGAGGCACAGGACCCGGCCGCGCCGACCCGGGCCGCCGGGCAGGACGCACGGCTGGTGGCGGCGGCCGAGGCGGTGGCCGCCGCGGCCCGCGAGGGGGCCTTGGGCACCATCACCGTGGAACGGGTCAACGGGGCCCCCGCACTGACCTCGGCACTCGGCGAGGTCCTGGAAGCGGCGGGATTCCACGCCACGCCCCGGGGACTGCGGCTACGCGGGTGAAGTGAGCGCTTCGGCCCGGGTCGGCGGCCGGACCGTGTCACCCTGGACGCATGCCTGAGGGCGACACGGTCTGGCAGGCCGCACAGCGGCTGCACCACGCGTTGACGGGAGAGCAACTCACCCGCTCCGACCTGCGAGTGCCCAAGCTGGCGACGGTGGACCTGACGGGACGTACGGTCCTGGAGGTCGCGCCGCGCGGCAAGCACCTCCTCACCCGGATCGAGGGCGGCCTGACCCTCCACTCGCATCTGCGCATGGACGGTTCGTGGCGGCTCTACCGGCCCCGGGAACGCTGGAGCGGGGGACCCGCCCACCAGATCCGCGCGGTACTGGGCACCCGTGCCTGGACGGCCGTCGGGTACCGGTTGCCGGTGCTCGATCTGCTGCGGACCGCTGACGAGCACCGGGTCGTCGGACATCTCGGTCCCGATCCGCTGGGCCCCGACTGGGACGCGGACCGCGCCCTGGGGAACCTGCTGGCGGCGCCGGACCTGCCCCTCGGCGAGGCCCTGCTCGACCAGCGGAACCTGGCCGGCGTGGGCAACGTCTACAAGTCGGAGCTGTGCTTCCTGCTCGGTGCCACCCCGTGGCTCCCGGTCGGCGCCCTGTCCGCCGAGCAGGCGGCAGCCGTGCCCGTCCTCGCGCGGCGGCTGCTGGAGGCCAACCGCGACCGTCCGCACCGGGTCACCACGGGCCGTCGGGACCAGCCGCTGTACGTGTACGGTCGGGCGCCCCGCCCGTGTCTGCGCTGTGGCACCCCGGTCCGCCGGGCCGAGCAGGGCGACGGCTCCCGTTCCCGTCCCACGTACTGGTGCCCGTCCTGCCAGCAGGGCCCGGCCCCTCCCCCGCCGGGCCGGTGAGCACCCGGATCAGGGGCGCGGGAGCCGTGGTCGGCGTCCGGCACGGCGGGGGCGGCCCCGAGGTGACGTGCCCCGTACCCGGGAGGAGGTGGGCGCGGGCGCACAGTGCACCGGCAGCAGGCTCAGGCCCCAGCCGCCCGCCGCGACGGTCCCCTCCAGCAGTCCGGCCGAGGGGGCGAGGGCGAGCCTCAGCACGGCCCAGCACCACAGGGCCCCGCACACCCCGGCGGCGACCCGGGCGAGCGTGCGCCCCGACACCGGCCGTCGTCCTTCCACCCGCCCGACGGAGCGGGCTCAGCCGTTCTCGGCTTGGAACATCCAATGGTGCTTTTCGAGGTCAGCGGTGATCTGGATGAGGATGTCCTGGCTGACGGGGTCGGCCTCGGCAGTCGTGTCGACCCGTACCCGCATCCGGGTGATCACCGCGGCGAGCGCGGTCACCAGGGTGCCCACGGCCTCCACGTCCTTGATCCAGCCCTCGGGCACCGTGCCGATGCCGCTGGTGGCGGCCACGGTCCCGGCCCGACCGTCCGGGGACACCCCCAGCGTGGACGCGCGCTCCGCGACCGTGTCCGAGTGCAGCCGGGCGGTGTCGACCACCTCGTCCAGCTGGAGGTGGACCGAGCGGAACCGTGGACCGACGACGTTCCAGTGGATCTGCTTGGAGATCAACGAAAGGTCGACCAGGTCCACCAGGGCGCCCTGGAGCGCTTCGGCCACGGTCTTCATGTCGGCGTCGGACAGCGGACTCTTCACGACGTACATCCCGGTCCTCCGGTTCCACGGTGGGGATCATGCCTCTTCAACCATGGCACACCTACCCGAAAGGGGGCATCCAAACCTGTTCCCCCGATACCCCTCCCGAAGGGCTTCCCGACGGCCGCGCGGCACCCCGGACACACCACAGCCCCGGCCCGGACGCCCCCGCACCTGAAGCGGGGACGTCCGAACCGGGGCTCGGAGACGTCAGGGGACGCCGTGGGACCGCGGGCGGTGGCAGCGGTCAGGCCGCGACCACGTCCACTGCCTCCGCGGGCGCCTTGATCGTGACCCGTTCCGGTGGCACGCCGGTCACCGAGACGGAATTGAGCATCGGGCGCACCGGTGCGGGCACCGGCTCGTTGGCCGCAGACTCGGCCAGCTCAGCAAGGGCGAGCTCATCGCTCACCTCATGCATCAGCTCGGACATCCGTACGTCAAGCGCGTCGCAGATGGCGGAGAGCAGCTCGGAGGAAGCCTCCTTCTGCCCCCGCTCCACCTCGGAGAGATAGCCGAGTGACACTCGGGCGGACGAGGAGACTTCGCGCAGAGTACGGCCCTGGCGCTGGCGCTGCCGACGCAGCACGTCACCCAACAGGCGACGGAGCAGAATCATCGGTTGCTCCCTCCTCGGACCGTGTAGCCGCATCCTTCACGCCCCACCGTACCGCCTAGTGCCGCGGCCGTGCGGGGAGCGATGTCGTGTTCACTCAGGGCTGCAAACATCAAGTCCCCCCGTTCTGTTCCGTATCCTGTGCGCGGTCGTGTCCGGGCCCGTCGGACAGCCGCTCCAGCAGCAGACCGAGCACGCTCCGTACGCTTTCCCTACGGATTTCCGCCCGACCGCCGTTCAACCGCAATGCGACCACTTTGCCGCCGTCCCGTGGCCCGCGCACCGCGAGGTACACCGTTCCGACGGGCTGACCGTCCTGGGGCGCCGGGCCCGCGACACCGGTGGTGGCGATTCCCCAGTCGGCCCCGAGGGCGGTGCGCACCCCGTCCGCCATCTGGAGGGCGACCTCGGCGGCCACGGCACCCGCCGAGGCGAGGAGGTCACCGTCGACTCCGAGGAGCCGTTCCTTGAGCCCGGTCGCATAGGCGGTCACCGAGCCCCGGAAGGCGTCGGAGGCGCCGGGCGTGTCCGTGATCGCGGCCGCGACCAGGCCGCCGGTCAGCGACTCCGCGACCGCGAGGGTCTCGCCCCGCTCCCGCAGCAGCCGCAGTGCCGTGGCGGCCGGCTCGCTCACCGCTCGGTGTCCCGTTCGCCGGCGAAGCGGGTGGCGCTGCCCGCTGCCTCGGGGGGCGCGTCCGTCCGCTCGTGCGTTCCCGGGTCCGCCGAAGCGGCGCCCTCCGCCGGTACCCCGGTGGCCTGCGCGCGACCCGCGGGGTCCCCGGTCGGGCCGGGTTCCGGGGCGGCCGGGGTCCGCTCCTCGGCGGCGCGGACGCGCTCGACCCGGGCCGCCTCGCGGTCCACGGCGTGCAGGGTGTCGGCCGCCTGAGCCCGGCGCTCGGCGATGCCCTGGCGGCGGAGCACCACGGCCTGGCGCACGTAGTCGAGCCCGGTGACCACGGTGAGGACCACCGCGACCGCCATCACCCAGAACCGCAGGGTGGCGAGCGGGCCGGTCAGCGCCAGCACGTACATCCCGACGGCGGTGCCCTGGGCGAGCGTCTTCAGCTTGCCGCCGCGGCTGGCCGGGATCACTCCGTAGCGGATGACGATGAAGCGCAGCAGCGTGACGCCCAGCTCACGGCCGAGGATCACCCCGGTGACCCACCAGGGCAGCTCACCGAGCGAGGACAGACAGAGCAGCGCCGCGCCCATGATCGCCTTGTCGGCGATCGGGTCGGCGATCTTCCCGAAGTCGGTGACCAGGTTGTACGTCCGCGCGAGGTGCCCGTCGAACAGGTCGGTGATCATGGCGACGGCGAACGCCGCCCAGGCGAGGGAACGCCAGGCGGGGTCGTATCCGCCGCCGGCCAGCATCAGCGCCACGAAGCCGGGCACCAGCAGCAGCCGGACCATGGTGAGGATGTTGGCGATGTTCCAGAGACTGGCCTGGTTGACGGCCGCAGCGCCCAGCTTGCCGCCGGGCACCGGCCTACCGGAACCGCCCGCCGTGGATGCCGGGACTCCGGTCATCTGGCCGCCTCCTCAGTACACACGCCGCTCGTGGTCAGTTCCGCGACCTCTGCCAACAGGTCAACGCCTTCGGTGCCCACCACCTTCGCCCTGACCATACGGCCGACGGTGAGTCCGGCGGCGCTGGTGAAGCGCACCTGGCCGTCCGTCTCCGGCGCCTGGTGGGCGGCGCGCCCCACGGCCCCCTCGTCCTCGTCGGGGTCGTCGGCGGAGCCGAGGGACTCGACCAGTACCTCAAGTGTCTCGCCGAGACGCTCGTCGGCGCGCTGGGCGGTGAGCTCGTCGGCGAGCTGGGACACCCGCGCGAGACGGTCCGCGACGGTGTCCACGTCGTGCTTGTCCTGGTAGGTCGCCGCCTCGGTGCCCTCCTCGTCGGAGTACCCGAACACGCCGATGGCGTCGAGCCGCGCATGGGTGAGGAAGCGCTCCAACTCGGCGAGGTCGTCCTCGGACTCGCCGGGGAACCCGACGATGAAGTTGGACCGCACGCCCGCCTCGGGTGCCTTGGCGCGGATCTGGTCGAGCAGTTCCAGGAAGCGGTCGGTGTCCCCGAAGCGGCGCATCGACCGCAGCACCGCGGGCGCGGAGTGCTGGAACGACAGGTCGAAGTAGGGCGCGACCTTCTCGGTGCAGGTGAGCACGTCGATCAGGCCGGGCCGCATCTCGGCGGGCTGGAGGTAGCTGACCCGCACCCGTTCGATGCCGTCGACGGCCGCGAGCTCGGGCAGCAGCGTCTCCAGCAGGCGGATGTCGCCCAGGTCCTTGCCGTAGGAGGTGTTGTTCTCGGAGACCAGCATGACCTCCTTGACGCCCTGCTCGGCCAGCCAGCGGGTCTCGCCGAGCACGTCGGAGGGACGGCGGGAGATGAAGGAGCCGCGGAACGAGGGGATCGCGCAGAAGGTGCAGCGGCGGTCGCAGCCGGAGGCCAGCTTCACCGACGCGACGGGCGAGGAGCCCAGCCGGCGGCGCAGCGGGGCGCGCGGCCCGGACGCCGGGGCGAGCCCGTCGGGGAGGTCGCGCGGCGCCGGGGCGGCTTCCACCGGGGCGTGGCCGGGCAGGGCCACGGCCGCGCCGGCGGCCTGCCGCTCGGCCGGGCTGATGGGCAGCAGCTTGCGGCGGTCGCGGGGGGTGTGGGAGGCGTGGACGCCGCCGCTGAGGATGGTCTGGAGGCGGTCGGAGATGTCCGCGTAGTCGTCGAAGCCGAGGATGCCGTCGGCTTCGGGCAGGGCCTCGGCGAGGTCCTTGCCGTAACGCTCCGCCATGCAGCCCACGGCCACGACGGCCTGCGTTCTCCCGTGTCCCTTGAGGTCGTTGGCCTCCAGGAGGGCGTCGACGGAGTCCTTCTTGGCGGCGTCGACGAATCCGCAGGTGTTGACGACGGCGACGTCCGCTTCCTCGGCGTCCTCGACGAGCTGCCAGCCGTCCGCCTCCAAGCGGCCTGCCAGCTCCTCCGAGTCCACCTCGTTACGGGCGCAGCCGAGAGTGACGAGAGCGACGGTGCGGCGTTCGGGCATGGGCTCAAGACTACTTCGTCCTAGTGACCGCACTCGCGCCTCGGGGCACCCTTGGGGACCGCCGGGCGGCGCGCGGCCCCGTACCGCTCCGCGGGCGGGGTGCCGCAGCCCCCCGTCCGCCCGGGTCAGCCCGCCTGGGGATCGCCCTTGGTGTAGGTCAGACGTTCGATCTGGCCGGGCTGGAAGTCGTCCTCGATGGCCTTCCCGTTGACGAACAGGTCGATCGCGCCCGCGTTGCCGAGGACGAGGTCGATCTGCTGCTTGTCCTGGAAGGTCTTCGAGTCGCCCTGTTCGAGGGTGCCGTCGAAGAGGGTGCGGCCGTTGAGGTCCTTGGCCGAGATCCAACTCCGCCCGTCGGGGGCGCTGACCTTGACGGTGACCTTGTCCTGGGGCACCGCGGCGATCGCGCTGCCGGACGGGTCGGGCTTGGGGTCGGCGGGCTTCGGCGGGTTCGGCTTGGACTTGGTGGTGTCACCGGCGGGGGTGGAACCGCTGCCCGCGACGGGCGTGCGGCTGTTGTCCCCGCCGTCGTCGCCCTTGAACGCCGTGAAGCCGACGAAACCGATCACCGCGACGATCGCGGCGACCATGGCCGCGGTCCAGTTGGGCCGGCGCGGCTCGGGCCGGATGCGCTCGGCCTCGAACAGCGGCGCGGCGGGGGTCGGCGCGGGCCGCCCGCCGTGGTCGGCGTCGAAGCGCTCCAGCAACTCGGCGGGGTCGAGGCCCACGGCGCGGGCGAGCGTCCTGAGGTGCCCGCGGGCGTAGACGTCGCCCCCGCAGCGACTGAAGTCGTCCTGCTCGATGCCGTGGATGATCGGGATGCGCACCCGCGTGGCGGTGCTGACCTCGTCCACGGTCAGCCCGGACTCGATGCGCGCCTGCTGGAGGACGCGACCGATCGAGGGACGGTCTTGGGCCGGCAGGTCGACGGGACCGAGGTCGTCGGCCGGCCGGTCGTCTTCAGGGGAGTTGCCGATGGACACGGGGGCGCCTTTCGAGCGTGAGCCACCTGCTGGAGGTTCAGTCTAGGGGGGGTACGAAAGAGTGGGGCAACCGGTCGGTACGACTTTGTACGCCATTTGCACGGTGCGGCGACGGCCGCCCACCCGCAGGAGCCGAGGTGCTGGTTGTCCCTCCCCTCAACTTGACGAACGCCGTGGGGAAACGGTTGCCCTGCGCCCCCGAACGGGTGAGAACCGAGGGGAACCGCCCCCCCGAACGGGCGAGTGCCCCGCAGGAGGCCGTTGCGGAGCGCCCCCTCCGTTCGGGGGGAGTTGGGCGTGTCGCGTTTCCGCGGGTGCCGAGCGTCGGAACCCGGGGCCCGCTAGTCGCCAGCTTCCCCCCGGATCACCGCCAGCACCCCGTTCAGCTCGTCGGACTTCACGAGAACGTCACGTGCCTTGGACCCCTCGCTGGGGCCCACGATGTTCCGCGACTCCATCAGGTCCATCAGACGACCCGCCTTCGCGAAGCCGACGCGCAGCTTGCGCTGGAGCATCGAGGTGGAGCCGAACTGGGTGGACACGACCAGTTCGGCGGCCTGGCAGAGCAGGTCGAGGTCGTCCCCGATGTCCTCGTCGATCTCCTTCTTCTGCTTGCCCCCGACCACCACGTCCTCGCGGAACACGGGGGTCATCTGCTCCTTGCAGTGCCGCACCACCTCGGCGACCTCGTCCTCGGTGACGAAGGCGCCCTGCATGCGGGTCGGCTTGTTGGCGCCCATCGGGAGGAAGAGGCCGTCGCCCTTGCCGATGAGCTTCTCCGCGCCCGGCTGGTCCAGGATGACCCGGCTGTCCGCCAGCGAGGAGGTGGCGAACGCCAGCCGCGAGGGCACGTTCGCCTTGATCAGCCCGGTGACCACGTCCACCGAGGGCCGCTGGGTCGCGAGCACCAGGTGGATGCCCGCCGCCCGGGCGAGCTGGGTGATGCGGACGATGGCGTCCTCGACGTCCCGGGGGGCGACCATCATCAGGTCGGCCAGCTCGTCCACGATCACCAGCAGGTACGGGTAGGGCTGGAGCTCGCGCTCGCTGCCCTCCGGCGCCGTGACCTTGCCGCTCCGTATGGCGGCGTTGAAGTCGTCGATGTGCCGGAACCCGAAGGCGGCCAGGTCGTCGTACCGCAGGTCCATCTCCCGGACGACCCACTGGAGGGCCTCGGCGGCGCGCTTGGGGTTGGTGATGATCGGCGTGATCAGGTGCGGGATGCCCTCGTAGGCGGTCAGCTCCACGCGCTTGGGGTCGACCAGCACCATGCGGACGTCCTCGGGCGTCGCCCGCACCATGACCGAGGTGATCAGACAGTTGATGCACGACGACTTGCCGGATCCGGTGGCGCCGGCCACCAGGATGTGCGGCATCTTCGCCAGGTTGGCCATCACGTAGCCGCCCTCGACGTCCTTGCCGAGCGCGACGAGCATCGGGTGGTCGTCCTCCGCCGCGTCGGCCAGCCGCAGCACGTCACCGAGGTTGACCATCTCCCGGTCGGTGTTCGGGATCTCGATGCCGACCGCGGACTTGCCGGGGATCGGGCTGATGATCCGCACGTCGGGGCTGGCGACGGCGTAGGCGATGTTCTTGGTGAGCGCCGTGATCCGCTCGACCTTGACGGCGGGTCCGAGCTCGACCTCGTAGCGGGTGACCGTCGGCCCCCGGGTGAAACCGGTGACGGCCGCGTCGACCTTGAACTCCGTGAACACGGTGGTGAGCGAGGCCACCACGGCGTCGTTCGCGGCGCTGCGCGCCTTGCCGGGGCCACCGCGCTCCAACAGGTCGAGGGAGGGCAGGGAGTACGTGATGTCGCCGCGCAGTTGCAACTGTTCCGCGCGCGGCGGCAGCTCCCGGTGGACCTCGGGGGCGGACTTGGTCAGATCGGGCACCGGTGCGCCGGGCTTGCCCGGGCGGGCGCCCGGCGGCGCCGTTTCGCGCCCCCGCGCGGGGGGCACGGACGGGGTCGGCTCGGGGTCGCGGTCCACGGTGACGCCCTGGGTGAGGTCGGCGACCAGGGGCGAGGCCGGCACCCCGTTCAGCACGGCGCCGTCCAACGCCGCGGCAGCGGCGGCGGCCACGTCCACCGGGTCCGCGCGGCCGTCCAGGTCGGCGGGGAGCGCGGGCTGCCTACGGGGCCTGCGCCGGCGGGTGAGGGCCGCGTCCTCGGCCCGCTCCGGGTCGTACTCCCCCGGCGCCCCCGTCCGCCGCCCGGAGCGCCCCGGCAGCGCCTCGCGCCACTGCTCCTCGTACCGTTCGTCGTCGTCCGCTTCCCGGGCCGCGTAGTCCTCGGCGGGCTCCACGAGGCCGAGCCGCACCCCGAGTTGCCGCAGCCGTCGCGGGATCGCGTTGACCGGGGTCGCGGTGACGACGAGCACGCCGAACACGGTGAGCAGCACCAGCAGCGGTACGGCGAGCACCTCGCTCATCGTGTACGTCAACGGGGTCGCCGCGCCCCAGCCGACCAGTCCACCGGCGTCCCTTATCGCCTGCATGCCCTCGCTGCGGGCGGGCGAGCCGCACGCGACGTGCACCTGACCGAGGACGCCGACGACGAGGGCGGACAGTCCGATGACGATCCGACCGTTGGCGTCGGGCTGCTCCGGATGGCGGATGAGGCGCACCGCGACGACCGCGAGCAGTATCGGCACCAGCAGGTCGAGGCGGCCGAACGCGCCGGTGACCAGCATTTCCACCAGGTCGCCGACGGGCCCGCGGAGGTTCGACCAAGTGCCCGCGGCGACGATCAGCGCGAGGCCCAGGAGCAGCAGGGCGAGGCCGTCCTTGCGGTGGGCCGGGTCGAGGCCCTTGGCCCCGCGACCCACGCCCCGGAACATCGCTCCCACCGTACGGGCGGTGCCCAGCCACAGGGCCCGGACGAGGCGGTAGAGGCCGCCGGTCGGGCTCGGGGCCGGCTTCGGGGCGGGCTTGGGCGCGGGCCTGCGGCCGGCCGGCTTCTTGGTGGGCGCCTTGGCGGCCGGCTTCTTCGCCGGGGCCTTCTTCGGTGGCGGCTTGCGGGGGGCCGCGGCCTTCTTCGCCGGGACCTTCGCCGGTGCTGCCGCCTTCTTGGCGGGCGACTTCTTGGCTGAGGGCTGACGTGAGGCCATGGGTGTGAGGTTACCGGTGTGGGACACGGGGGACACGCGCCGTGCAGCTTCACCCGTTCGTGTCGTGGCTGCGTCGGACGGGCCTTGACGCCTCGGTGGGCGGTGCCGCTGATGCCCCCTCAAGGCCCCGGCGATGCCCTCTCAAGGCCCTGGTGAGGTCCCTTCATGGCTCTGGTGAGGTCCCTTCAAGCCCGGGGAACCGCCCCGGGTGTCCCACGAACGCACAACAGGGACCAGTTCTCCCCACCCCCGGCGCCGCTGACCTCTCCTCACGACCCCACAGGTCCGCGCAGTCCCGCACGCCACCGGTCACACATCACCACCACGGATGCAGCGCGCCCCGGCGCACCCACCCGTCGCACCGTGCGCTCCCGCGACATCGACGTAGGTCAGCCGTACGCCAGTAACCCCCGCGCGCAGGAAGCGCGCGGTACCGGGAACACGCCCCGCGTACGCACCTGCGCCGCACCACCCGGCCGGCAGCGCACCAGCGGACACCCGGCGCACGGGCCGGCGGTCACCCCGGGACATCGCTGGTGGAACGGGACTCAGCTCTGGGAGGGCAGCGAGGCCGTCCCGGCTCCCGTGCCGGGCTCCAGCGCGTCGAGCGCCCTGCGCAAGCCGGTCAGCTTGCGTTCGAGGTGGGCGGCGGTCGCCACGGCGGCGGCGTCGCCCGCGTCGTCGTCGAGTTGCTTGGACAGGGCCTCGGCCTGCTCCTCCACGGCCGCGAGCCGCGCCGACAGCTCGGCGAGCAGCCCCGCGGGTTCCTTGCCGTTGCCCGAGCCGCCGCCTTCGAGCTGGAGCCGCAGCAAGGCGGCCTGCTCACGCAGTTGACAGTTCTTCATGTACAGCTCGACGAAGACCGACACCTTCGCACGGAGCACCCACGGGTCGAACGGCTTGGAGATGTAGTCCACGGCGCCGGCCGCGTAACCGCGGAAGGTGTGGTGCGGACCGTGGTTGATCGCGGTGAGGAAGATGATCGGGATGTCCCTCGTCCGCTCCCGCCGCTTGATGTGCGCCGCGGTCTCGAAGCCGTCCATGCCCGGCATCTGGACGTCCAACAGGATGACCGCGAAGTCGTCCGTGAGCAGTGCTTTGAGCGCTTCCTCCCCGGACGATGCCCGCACCAGCGTCTGATCGAGCGCGGAGAGGATGGCCTCCAGCGCCAGCAGATTCTCCGGCCGGTCATCGACCAGGAGGATCTTGGCCTTCTGGACCATCGCCCGTCCTCCTCGTCCCGGCAGTGCACCGGGCGCCGCCCCAGGGGACGACTCTGTTGCGCCGTCCGTTCTTGTGCCGGTCATGGTAGCCGCACCCCGCCTATCGCCACACCCTGTCACCGCGATGTCACTGTGCACGTAGCAGAAACGTCGCGGGGGACCAGAAGGTTCCCCGAATCCCGCACTTCTACACGGGATCGGCCACAGTCCGTCAGCGTAACTTGGCGGTGGGACAAGCCTTTCGGCCCCTCCCGCATCCGTTCACTCGTCGCGCATCCACTGCTCCATCACGGTCAGCAAGTAGTCAGGGTCGACCGGTTTCGTTACGTAGTCGGACGCGCCGGAGTCGATCGCCTTCTCCCGGTCGCCCTTCATGGCCTTCGCGGTCAGCGCGATGATGGGCAGTCCGGCGAACTGCGGCATCCGACGGATCGCCGTGGTCGTGGCGTAGCCGTCCATCTCCGGCATCATGATGTCCATCAGCACCAGGGTCACGTCGTCGTGCTGTTCGAGGACCTCGATGCCCTCCCGTCCGTTCTCCGCGTACAGCACCGACAGACCGTGCTGCTCCAGGACGCTGGTCAACGCGAACACGTTGCGGATGTCGTCGTCGACGATGAGGACCTTCTCCCCGTCGAACCCGAAGTTCCGCCGCTCCGTGCCGTCCTGCGCGGCCAGGTCGTAGTCCGTCTCCGCACCCCGTCCGCTCCCCGCGCCGCCGCCGGCACGGGCCGAACGGTCCACGGGGGGCGCCGGCTGTGCGGGCGCGGGCAGTGCGGGACGCGGCGCCGCGTCCTGGACGGGCGTCGCCGGCCGGCGACGCCGGCGGAAGTTGGCGGCGGGACCGTTCTGCGCGTCCCGGTACGAGCGCACCTCCGGCGGCGTGTCCATGACGGCCGACTGCTTCGCCCCGGACTCCAGGGCCGCGCCCGGCTCGCCCGCGGACGGCAGTTGACCGTACCCGTGCGGCGGCAGACCGCTCGGGTGCAGCGGCAGGTAGAGCGTGAACGTGGAGCCGCGCCCCGGTTCGCTGGCCGCGTGGATCTCACCGCCGAGGAGCCGGGCGATCTCCCGACTGATCGACAGACCCAGCCCCGTGCCGCCGTACTTGCGACTGGTCGTCCCGTCGGCCTGCTTGAACGCCTCGAAGATCACCCGCATCTTGCCGGAGGCGATCCCGATGCCGGTGTCGGCGACCGAGAACGCGATCAGGTCGGCGTCCGCGTCGGTGAGGGAACCCGACTCCAGGAGTTGTTCCCGGATGGCGACCGGCACGTCCGCCCCCGCGGTCCGGATCACCAGTTCGACGGCACCCGAATCGGTGAACTTCACCGCGTTCGACAGCAGGTTGCGCAGCACCTGGAGCAGCCGCTGCTCGTCGGTGTGCAAGGTCGCGGGCAGCTCCGGCGAGACCCGGACCGAGAAGTCCAAGCCCTTCTCCGCGGTGAGCGGGCGGAAGGTGGCCTCCACGTAGTCGACGAGCTGCACCAGGGCGATGCGGGTCGGCGAGACGTCCATCTTGCCCGCCTCGACCTTCGACAGGTCGAGGATGTCGTTGATGAGCTGGAGCAGGTCCGAACCGGCGCCGTGGATCGTTTCGGCGAACTCCACCTGCTTCGGCGTGAGGTTGGTGTCGGCGTTGTCCGCGAGCAACTTGGCCAGGATCAGCAGCGAGTTGAGCGGGGTCCGCAGCTCGTGCGACATGTTGGCCAGGAACTCGGACTTGTACCGCATCGACACCGCGAGCTGTTCGGCGCGCTCCTCCAGCACCTGGCGGGCCTCTTCGATCTCGGTGTTCTTCACCTCGATGTCACGGTTCTGCCGGGCCAGCAGTTCGGCCTTCTCCTCCAGCTCCTCGTTGGACTCCTGGAGCGCCTTCTGCCGGTTCTCCAACTCAGCCGACCGCTCGCGCAGTTGCTCGGTCAGCTCCTGCGACTGTTCGAGCAGGACCTCCGTCTTGGTGTTGACGCTGATCGTGTTGACGCTCGTCGCGATCATCTCGGCGATCTGGTTGAGGAAGTCCTTCTGGATGTGCGTGAACTGCTGGAACGCCGCCAGCTCGATCACCCCCAGCACCGTCCCCTCGAACAGCACCGGCAACACGATCACGTGCGCGGGCGGCGCCTCGCCCAGCCCGGAGGAGATCTTCAGATAGCCGGGCGGGACGTTCTCCACCAGGATCGTCCGCCGCTCCTTCGCCGCCGTCCCGATCAGCGTCTCACCGGGCCGGAACGAGGTCGGCATCGTCCCCATCGAATAGCCGTACGAGCCGAGCATCCGCAGCTCGTAGCCGTCCCGCCCGTCCTCCTGCGCGGCCACCAGGTCCTGACCGTCGTCCGCCACCGCCAGGAAGAACGCGCCGTGCTGCGCGGACACCACCGGGGTCAACTCGCTCATGATCAGCCCGGCCACGTCGTCCAGGTCACGACGCCCCTGCATCAGACCCGAGATGCGCGCCAGGTTGCCCTTGAGCCAGTCCTGCTCCTTGTTGGCGATGGTCGTGTCCCGGAGGTTCGCGATCATCGTGTTGATGTTGTCCTGGAGGTCCTGGATCTCTCCCGCCGCATCCACGTCGATCTTCAGATTGAGGTCCCCACGGGTCACCGCCGTGGCGACCGCGGCGATGGCACGCACCTGACGGGTCAGGTTGCCGGCCATCTCGTTCACCGACTCGGTGAGGTCCCGCCAGGTGCCGTCGACGTCACGCACCCGCGCCTGACCACCGAGCTGGCCCTCCGTCCCCACCTCACGGGCGACCCGGGTGACCTCCTCGGCGAACGAGGACAGCTGGTCCACCATCGTGTTGATGGTCGTCTTGAGTTCGAGGATCTCGCCGCGCGCGTCGATGTCGATCTTCTTGGTGAGATCGCCCTTCGCGATCGCCGTGGTGACCATGGCGATGTTGCGGACCTGGCCGGTCAGGTTGGACGCCATCGAGTTCACCGACTCGGTGAGGTCCTTCCAGGTGCCCGAGACGCCTGGCACCCGGGCCTGACCGCCCAGGATGCCGTCGGTGCCCACCTCACGGGCCACCCGGGTCACCTCGTCCGCGAACGACGACAGCGTGGTCACCATGGTGTTGACGGTGTCGGCCAGCTGCGCCACCTCGCCGCGCGCCTCCACCGTGACCTTCTTGGTCAGGTCGCCGTTGGCGACGGCCGCGGAGACCTGCGAGATGTTCCGCACCTGACTGGTCAGGTTGTTGGCCATCAGGTTGACGTTGTCGCTGAGGTCCTTCCAGATGCCGGTGACCCCGGGCACCCGGGCCTGACCGCCGAGGTTGCCCTCCGTGCCCACCTCACGGGCCACCCGGGTCACCTGCTCGGCGAAGTTCGACAACTGGTCCACCATCGTGTTGACGGTGGTGACCAGCTCCAGGATCTCGCCCTTGGCGTCCACCGTGATCTTCTTCGAGAGATCACCCCGGGCCACCGCCGTCGTCACCTCGGCGATGCTGCGCACCTGGATGGTGAGGTTGTTCGCCATGAAGTTGACGGACTGGGTGAGGTCCTTCCAGGTCCCCGACACCCCCTGCACCTCGGCCTGACCGCCGAGGATGCCCTCCGTGCCCACCTCGCGCGCGACCATGGTCACCTGCTCCGCGAAGTTCGAGAGCTGGTCCACCATCGTGTTGAGGGTGTTCTTCAACTCCAGGATCTCGCCCCGCGCATCCACGTCGATCTTCTGCGACAGGTCACCCCGCGCCACCGCCGTGGCGACCTGCGCGATGTTGCGGACCTGGGTGGTCAGATTGCCCGCCATGCTGTTCACGGAGTCGGTGAGGTCCCGCCAGACCCCCGCGACGCCCGGCACCTGGGCCTGCCCGCCGAGCCTGCCCTCGGTGCCCACGTCCCGCGACACCCGGGTCACCTGATCGGCGAACGCGGACAGCTGGTCCACCATCGTGTTGATGGTGTTCTTCAACTCCAGGATCTCGCCCCGCGCATCCACGTCGATCTTCTGCGACAGGTCACCCCGCGCCACCGCCGTCGTCACCTGGGCGATCTGCCTCACCTGGGAGGTGAGGTTCCCGGCCATGAAGTTGACGGAGTCCGTGAGCTCCTTCCAGGTGCCGCTGACCCCGTCGACGCGCGCCTGTCCCCCGAGCCGCCCCTCCGTACCGACGTCCCGGGCCATCCGCGTGACCTGGTCGGCGAAGCTCGACAGCTGGTCCACCATCGTGTTGACGGTGTTCTTCAACTGGAGCATCTCGCCGGAGACGTCGACGGTGACCTTCTGCGACAGGTCACCGTTGGCGACCGCCGTCGTCACCTGCGCGATGTTGCGCACCTGACCGGTGAGGTTGCGGAACGCCGTGTTGACGGAGTCCGTCAGGTCCTTCCAGGTACCGGCCGCACCCTGCACATGCGCCTGACCACCGAGTTCACCCTCGACGCCGACCTCACGCGCGACCCGCGTGACCTCCGCTCCGAACCCGGAGAGCTGATCCACCATGGTGTTCACGGTGTTCTTCAGCTCCAGCATCTCCCCCGCCACGTCGACGGTGACCTTCTGCGACAGGTCACCGTTGGCGACCGCCGTCGTCACCGCGGCGATGTCCCGCACCTGCGTCGTCAGGTTGCGGAACACCGTGTTGACGGAGTCCGTGAGGTCCTTCCAGGTGCCCGCGGCGCCCGGCACCTGGGCCTGACCGCCGAGCCGGCCCTCCGCACCGACCTCGTTGGCGACCCGCGTGACCTCGTCGGCGAACGTCCGCAGCGTCTCGGTCATCTGGTTGATCGTCTCGGCGAGCTGCGCCACCTCGCCGCGCGCGCTCACCGTCACCTTCTGCGACAGGTCACCGCTCGCCACCGCCGTCGTCACCTGGGCGATGCCGCGGACCTGCGCGGTGAGGTTGCCAGCCATCAGGTTGACGGAGTCCGTCAGGTCCTTCCAGACGCCCGCGACACCCGGCACCCTGGCCTGCCCGCCCAACTCGCCCTCGGTACCGACCTCGCGCGCAACGCGGGTCACCTCGGACGAGAACGAGGACAATTGATCCACCATCGTGTTGACGGTGTTCTTCAGCTCCAACATCTCACCGTCGACGTGCACGGTGACCTTGCGGGACAGGTCCCCCTTGGCCACCGCCGTCGTCACCAGCGCGATGTCCCGCACCTGGGCCGTCAGCCGGTCCGCCATCGTGTTGACGGAGTCCGTCAGGTCCTTCCACGACCCGGACATCCCGCGGACCCTGGCCTGCCCGCCGAGCTTGCCCTCGGTCCCCACCTCGCTGGCCACCCGGGTGACCTCGTCGGTGAACGTCGACAACTGGTCGACCAGGTTGTTGACCGTGCGCCCGACCTTCAGGAACTCACCGCGCAACTGCGGCCCCGCCCCGTTCGCACCGGGGGGACGCAGCTCCATCCGCTGGTCCAGGTCCCCCTCGGCGACCGCGGACAGCACCCGGCCCACCTCGGACACCGGCCGCACCAGATCGTCGACCAGGGCGTTCGACGCGTTGATCGCGGTCGCCCAGGAGCCCTCGCACGGACCCGGGTCCAGCCGCTCTGTGATCTTTCCCTCACGTCCGACCATCCGACGGACCCGCGCCAGTTCACCCGTGAGGTGGAGATTGCGCTCGGCGACCTCGTTGAAGGCGGCTGCGATCTCCGCGAGGACGTCGTCGCCGGTGACCGGGAGCCGCTTGCGGAAGTTCCCGTCCCGCATCGACTCCAACGCCGCCAGCAGACGGTGCAGCTCCGCCGTCTGGACGGCCGTCGTCCCCCGGTGCGCTGAACGCGCCTTCCTCACGGGCTGTCCGCCCTTCGCGCGCGTGCTGGTGCCACGCGCCGACGCGCCAGACTCCACCGTGATCCCTCCCGCAGGGGTCGACCTCGTTCATTGGACCGTCTTCATGAAGCCTGCCCAGTGTTTCACCCCGACGGAACCAGGCCATAACAGTTCGGCAGCTTCGCACAACCTCCGCCCGTACCCCCCTGGGGGCGGAAACTCCCTCGGGCGGCATCCGCATGGACCGCGAAGGTAAGTAACCTGGCATGCGGCTGTCCACCCACCCGGTCCGCCCGGCCAGGACGGTGGCAAGAGTACGAGCGGGCATCGGAGGGCGGCCCCAGCATGACCACCGGACTGCAACTGCCCGGGGGGCAATCCCCGGACCCCCGGCCCCACCAGGCCGACGACGGGGAAGCACGGCACGTCGAAAACCGGACGAGGAGTTCTGTGATCACCGCGCGCGCGGCAGCCGCATTCCCACCCGCGAGCCGGTCCGTGGCCACGGCCCGTTCCTTCGTCCGGGACACGCTCCAGGGCTGGGGGTTCGCCGACGTCATCGACGACGCCGTCGTCCTGACCAGCGAACTCGTCACCAATGCGGTGATCCACGCGGGTACCTCGGCCGAAGTGCAGTGTCTGCGTTCCGGCGACACGGTCCGCATCGAGGTGTCCGACCGCTACCCGGAACGTGAGATCCCGCTCCAGCAGGCCCACGCCGCCCTGCGCAGCCCCGACCGCGAGGGCGGCCGGGGACTCCAGCTCTGCGCCGCGCTCGCCGGCCGCTGGGGCGTCGAGTACACGCCCACCCACAAACGGGTGTGGTTCCAGATGGAGTTGCCCGACCGCCCCGTCGGCACCCGCACCGCGGGCCCGCACCTCCCCACCGGCCTGCTCCCGGTCACCGACGGCCGGGTCAGGGTCGCGGTGCTCCAGGTCGACGGCGCGGGCGCCGTCAACGCCTGGAACGAGGACGCCGGGGAACTCTTCGGCCACCGCGCCGAACACGTCATCGGCAAACCGCTCACCGACCTCGCCGCCTGGCCCCACACCCCCGGCACCAGCACCGGCATCGTCGAGGCCCTCCAGCTCTCCCGCTGGGAGGGCAGCTACGGCATCCGCAGTGCCACCGGCCGGGTCGTCCCCGTCTACGCCTCGCACCTGCGCGTCCGCGACACCGAGGGCGAACCGTCCACGGTCTGCCTCCTCGTCCGGGACCACGAACGCGCCGTGATCCAGACACCCGTACGCGTCCCGGCGCCCGACACGGGCTCCGCGGCCGAGTCCGGCCCCGCCGACCCGTTCGAGGTGTTCATCGGCTCCCCCGCCCCCGACGACCTCGACGGCCTCCTCCAACGCACCGTCGAACGCGCCCGCGACATGTTGGACGCCGACGCCGCGTTCCTGCTGCTCGCCACGGACGACGAGACGGAGCTGGAGGTCCGTGCCTCCACCGGGCTGCCCTCCGCCCGCCAGCGCTTCGCCCGCGTCCCCGTCGAGGCCGGCCCCGGACGTTACGGCTCCGCCCGGATGCCGGCGGTCCACGAGGACCTGTCGGTCGTCCCGGGCGCCGTCCCCCTGCTCCACGGCACGGGCATGCGCTCGGTCGTCACGGTCCCGCTGAAGGTCGAGGGCCGTCTCACCGGCTCCCTCGGCGTGGCCGCGGAATCCCCCGACCGCTACTCCAACGAGGAGGCCCTGCGGCTCCAGTTCGCCGCCGACCGCATCGCCCTCGCCGTGGAGTCCGCCCGCCTCGGCGAACTCGAACGACTGCGCCGCGGGTCCCTGAGCTTCCTCGTCGAAGCGTCCGACCTGCTGGCGGGCACCCTGGACCGCGACCAGACGCTCGCCCTGATGGCCCAGATGACGGTCCCCACGCTGGCCACCTGGTGCGCGGTCTACACGATCGCCGACCAGGCTTCGGACCCCTATCTGTCGTTCGTGCTCCACGAGGACGAGGACCGCATCGACGGCCTCAAGGAACTCCTGGCCCG
The DNA here is from genome assembly GCF_042724695.1 of Streptomyces sp. NPDC127068. NCBI lineage: Bacteria > Bacillati > Actinomycetota > Actinomycetes > Kitasatosporales > Streptomycetaceae > Streptomyces > Streptomyces sp. NPDC127068. The sequence goes on from NZ_JBHXEN010000075.1 coordinate 28,128, forward strand.
CATCGCCCCGCCGGATCCCGTCCCCGCCCCGGGCGCCCGGGTCTGGCACGCACCGGGTCGCGCCGCCCAGGAGGCCGCCGACGCCGACCGCGGCGCGCTCTCCGGACACGGCGCGGCCGGCGGCGAGACCGTGGTCCTCCCCCTGGTCGCCCGCAACCGCGTCATCGGCATGCTCACCCTCGGCCGACCCGCCGACGACCACTTCCGCCAGGAGATCCTGGAACTCGCCGAAGACCTGTCCCGTCGAGCGGCCCTCGCCCTCGACAACGCCCGCCTGTACTCGGAGCGCACGGCCATCAGCCAGTCGCTCCAGCGCAGCTTGCTGCCCCCGCAGACGCCCGAGATCCCCGGCGTCGAGGTGGAGGTCATCTACCGCGCCGCCGGTGAGGGCAACGAGGTCGGCGGCGACTTCTACGACCTCTTCCCGATCCGGGACGGCGCCTACGGCTTCGCGATCGGGGACGTCTGCGGCACGGGCCCGGAGGCCGCCGCGGTGACCGGTCTCGCCCGGCACGCCCTACGGCTGTTGGCCCGGGAGGGCTTCGGCGGCCCCGCGGTCCTGGAGCGGCTGAACGCGGCGATCCTCGACGAGGGCGCCCGCAGCCGCTTCCTCACCCTGCTGTACGGGGAGCTGTGGCCCCAGGAGGACGGCAGCGCGGTCCTGAAGGTCGTCTGCGCGGGCCACCCGCTCCCGCTGCGGCTACGTCAGGACGGCACCGTGGAGGCCGCCGCCGAACCCCAGCCACTGCTCGGCGTGATGGAGGACCTGGAGCTGTACGAGCAGACCGTCACCCTCGACCCCGGCGACGTCCTGCTGTGCGTCACGGACGGGGTCACCGAGCGCCGCGAGGGGACGCGCATGCTGGGGGACGACGGTCTCACGGAGGTCCTGGCCTCCTCCACCGGGCTCACCGCGGGCGCGGTGGCGGCCCGGGTGATGCGCGCGGTGGACCGCTTCGCGAGCGCCGCGCCCTCCGACGACATGGCGATCCTCGTGATGCGCGTCCCGGGCCTGGACGTGTAGGGCCCCGGGCACGGAAAAGGCCCCGGCCCTCACGGCCGGGGCCTTCCCCCTTCGTCTCGCTGAGCCCCCAAACGGAATCGAACCGTTGACCTTCTCCTTACCATGGAGACGCTCTACCGACTGAGCTATAGGGGCCTGTCGCTCTGCGGTTTCCCGCCTTGCAACGGAATAGATCATACCCCGAACACGGGGGTGCTCCACACCGCTTCCGCGTTCAGAAGGCAGCGGCCAGCCAGGCGGCGGGAGCGGGCCGCACGACGTCACCGAGCGAGTTGCACACGGAGACGATCCGGCGCGCCTCACGGCGCGTGAGTCCGTCGCCCAGGGGAAGGGCCAGCGTCTCGTCCGCGGCCCGTTCGGTTTCCGGCAGGACCACGCTCCGCCGGTACGCGGGCAGCCGGTGGACGGGGGTCGGCACCGGTACGCGGCAGTCCACGCCCCGGGCCCGCAACACCCGTGCGTACGCGTCCCGGTCGGGCCGTCCGTTGCCGGGCACCCGGACCACGTACTGCCGGTAGGTGTGCCCCGCGCTGCCCTCGGGAACGCGAACGCCCCTCAGTCGCCCGTCGAAATACCGTGCGTGCAACCGGCGTCCGGCCACCTCGTGCTCCTCGTCGGCGCCCTCGTCGCCCTCCTCCTGCTGCTGGAGCAGGAGGAGCCCGCGGCGCCGGCCGAGTTCGGTGAGCGGCCCGGTGGCCGCCGGCCGCCCGAACCGGTGCACCAGGACGACGGCCGCGGTCCGTGGACCCACCACGGCGTCCACCCGGTCCGCGTCGAGGCAGTACGTCGTCGGGTCGATGTCGGCGAAGACGGGCACCGACCCGGCCGCCACCACCGCCCGGGCCGCCCCGCCGTCGTCGAAGGCCGGTACGACGACCTCGTCTCCCGCTCCGACACCGGCGGCACGCAACATCGCAGCTGTCCCCATGCGGCGATGCTCGCGCCACGACATGAACGGCCGGTGACGGCAACACCACTCAAAACAAAAAAGGAGTGGTTCCCCGACCCTAAGGCCTGGGAACCACTCCTTCTCTTCACAATTTGTTCGGCGGCGTCCTACTCTCCCACAGGGTCCCCCCTGCAGTACCATCGGCGCTGTGAGGCTTAGCTTCCGGGTTCGGAATGTAACCGGGCG
>NZ_JBHXEN010000076.1:0-30012 GCF_042724695.1 Streptomyces sp. NPDC127068
GTCTGTCACCCACGAGGACCTCGTGGGTGACAGACTCCCCGGAGGGCTCCACAGCCTGACCCCCGCAGTGCAGATCGGACGAGGCGTCGATGAACACGAACCTGTCGTTCGACGACGGCTGGCGTGCCACGGTGACGGGCGACCCGCTCTCCGTCACTCCCCGCTTCGCGGGCGACTCCCTGTGCCTCGTGCAGCACGCGGACGTGAAGGAGCGGGAGCGGTTCGCCGCGGACACGTTCGGCAGCGGGCACCGGCTGTGGGACACGCCCGACGTCCTTCGCTTCGACCCGAGCAGCCGCAAGCTCGTCGGGGCCGAGTTCCCACTGCCGTACCTCTCCGCGTCGTCCGAGACCACCACTCGTGTTCCCGCGCTGCCTGCGGTACACCGGGCGGGGCTCCGGACCCGGCCCCGCCGTCGCCGGCCACCCGACGACTGCTCACCGAATGCCTGGACCTGCTCACCGAGCCGGTGGTCGACGCCCTGGTGGACGGTGACCCGTCCGCCCAGGCCCGTCTCCGCGCCGCCGAAACGGCGCTGCGCGCCCAGCGGGAGGACCGGCACCGGGCGATCGCGCTGCTGGAGCTGATCGCCACCTACGTGAACCACTACGGGCGCCCGTGACGGACGTGCCACGGGCCGCCTCGATGCCGGTGCGCGGTACGCAACCGCGGGTCAGCCCGTCCGGCCGCGCTTCTTCCGTTGGAAACCGTGAGCCAGCCGGGCCCGGCCCGGCGCACGTTGCTGCGGTACGGACCGGTCCGCGCCCGCGCTCGTGACACCGGCCGCTGTCAGTGCGGCGGTGAACAATGCGGGCATGGTCCAGACACTGCCGCTGCCCCTGCCCGCCGAGCTCGTCGACGAACACCAGATCGACCTCGCCGCCCCCTACACCAGCGGATGGGGTGTCGAGGCGGAGGACGTCCGGACCGCTCCCACGGGCGAGTTCTACGCCCTGTACACACTATGGCGAGCCGGGCCGGGCTTCCGGAAAGTCGCCGCGAGCCCCGCCGAGGAGCGGCTCACGTACGGGATCCTCACCCGGTACGCGCCCGACGGCACCGCGCTGAACACGGCGCTCTGTTGCCACGACCACCCCGACGGGACACCGTCGGCCGTGAAGTCGTCCGAGGACATGAGCCTCTGCGTCCTGCCCGACGGCAAGGTGGCGCTGTCCGGCAAACCGGACCGCACCCATGTGCTGACACCCGGGCTGGACACGGTCCTGGCCGCCTGGTCCATGCCGAACCGACCGTACGACGAAGGACCGCTGCCGGGCGACCCGTTCGTCACCTCGATGAGCGTCATGCCCTCGGGCCGGCTGCTCTGTGTGGCCACGGAGTACGGGACCCACCGGTACGGCAACAGCCTCCCCAACATCGTCGGTCTCGCCGAAACCGTCCCGGCCACGGGCCACAAGCCCGAGGTGCGCGCCCTGGTCTCCCTCGACGGCAGCCCGGCGCACCAGACCGCAGAGAACGACCTGCGGCCCCACGTGACCTACGCGGGCGCACCGGTCGGGCTCGGCAACCGGCCGCACTCGCTCGTCGACCATCTGCGGCGGGACACGGGGAACTCGTACGTCTGGGACCAGTCGCGGATGGGCAGGCCCGCGCCGATCGGCGCCGAGCTGTTCGTCGTGCCGGTCTTCGCCCGCACCTACCGGGGAGGCAGCCGCGGCCAGCCGCACGCGTTCCTGCTCGTCGACACCGACGGCCGGGTGACCGGCGGCCTCGGCGGAATGGAGCCGTGGAAGGACAGCCCCTTCACCGGGCACTGCTTCAACCTGGTCGCGGACCCGCACCGGGGCCACGCGTTCCACCTCAACCGGTACGGCCTGTTCGCGTGGACGGCGGACGGCTCGCTGCGGGCCAGACTCGCCACCGAGGAGCAGCAGTTCAAGGCGCTGACCCGGTTCACGCCGATGGAGGTCTCACCGGACGGCACACTCGTCCTGGTCCACAGGACCCAACACCTGATGCTGCGCATACCGATCCCCGACGACCTGACCGAACTCGGTCCGGTGGTGGCGGAGGCCCTCCGGATCCACACGAAACAGCGCACTGCGCTGAAGAAGGAGTGGGCGAAGGCGTGGGGCCCGGTCGTCAACTGGCACTGGGCGACGGGCGGAACACGGACGCACCGGCTCTGACGGGCCGCGCGGGTGAGCGGGGGCGGGCACTCGGGACGTGGTCGGCGGCCCGGCACCGGGGGCCGCCCCGAGCCCGGGGCGGCCCCCGGGCGGGCGGCGCCGTCACGGGGGTGCGGCCCCGTCAGGAGGTGAGTCCCCGGCTCCCTATGCCTGCGCGGCGCAGACGGGCGCGGCGGTGACGCACACGATGACGCTGTCGGAGTTGTCCGCCTGGTCGGGGTCGCTCTCGCTGCCGGTCACGGTGGCGGTGTGGGTGACCCGGCCGGGGGCGGTGGCCTTGGCCCGGAGGGTCAGGGTGGCGGTGGCGCCGTGGGCGAGGGCGCCGACGGCCCATCGACCGGTCGCCGGGTCGTAGGCCCCGGTGGAGGATTCGGCCGAGAGGAAGACGAGGGAGGCGGGGAGCTGGTCGGTGACGGTGACACCGGTCGCCGGGTTGGGGCCGGTGTTGCGGACGGTGATCCGGTAGGTCACGGTCTGCCCGACGGTGACGGTGGTCGCGTCGGCGGCCTTGGTCACGGTCAGGTCGGCTGCCGGGCGGACTTCGACGGACGTCTGGTTGGAGGTGGCGGTCAGTTGTTCCGGGGGCGCCGCGAGACGGTTCTCATAGGTGGCCGAGGCCGTGTTGGCGATCCGCCCGCCGCCGCTCGCGGCGTTCACGGTGACCTTGTACTCCACCGTGGTTCCCGCGGGCAGGGCGGCGGTGTTGGCCAGCGCGCCGCCCTGCGTCGCGGAGGCACCGGTGCCGAGCCGGAAGACCACCTTGTTGTCCGTGGCGTCGAAGTTCGCCTGGTCGTCGCCACTCTGGTCGGTCTTCGCGCCGGCGTTCGGCCCGTCCACGATGCGCAGCGAGCCGGGCACGAAGGTGGCGCCGGCCGGGACGGCGTCGGTCAGGACGAGGGCCTCGGCCGCGTCGCCGCCGGTGTTCGTCGCCTTGACGCGATAGGTGAGGACGCTGCCGACCTCCACCGGCCCCGCCGGGGAGACGGTCTTCTCCAGGACCACGACCGGGGCGGTCCCGAAGAAGACCCCGTCCAGGAAGTTCCCGGACGTCGCACCGCCGACGGAGGAGACGGATCGGAAGGCGAACCGGGTCAGCGTCTGGCCCGCCGGCACGGTGTAGGTCCCCGTGTAGAAGCCCCATGCGGTGTTGCCGTCGCTGAAGGTCCGCTGCTGGACCACGGCCCCCGGCGCGCCGATGTCCAGTGCCATGACATCCGTGCCCGCCCGCCCCCGGTGGTACAGCCGCCAGTAGAGCTTGGTCCCCGGCGTGGTCGGCAGATCCTGGTAGAGCGTGGACACCTGATACGCGTTCAGCTCGGCGAATTGGGAGCCCACGGCGGACGGGACGCCGTTGTGGCCGGAGCGCCAGAGCTCGATCAGATGGTCGGTCGCGGTGGTGATCCAGCCGGGGACCTTCCTGGCCTGCGACTGGGTCGAGTCCGGCAGGTACTCGAAGGTGGCGTTGAGGACCGGCTCTTCGAAGCCGCCGTTGACCAGGGCGACCCGGAGCGGAGTGGACGGAGGCGTGGTCACAGTTCTTCCCCTTGTTTCGGCGCTGCTGGGGTGCGTCCGGACGGCCGGACCACGGGCACGGTCCCGGCGGAGCCGGGACCGATGGAGGATCAGAGCACAGTCGGAGAGGCACGAAAAGCGACGCTGACGGCTCCTCGCCAAACCGCCCGCACCGGGTTTGCCGGACGGCTTCACCGACGCCGTCGCACAGCCTTCTCCCTTCGTGCTTCACCCCCGTCACAGGGAGCGCACTTCTGACTGCCGCCCCTCTCTCAAACGCCCGAAAACGTCCCCGCGCTGCTCCTTGAGCGCCCTTCGAAAGAGTGGTTTGCCGAACGCCGAGCCGGTTCCGGAGCGCACCCCGCCGAGGAGCCCGGGACCTCGACGTACGTGCGCACGGCCCGACGCGGACATGCGGTACGTGACCATCGACGATGTGCGCTGGCGCCGGTCCGGAGGGAAACGGTGATCACCACGGGCAGGGGCCGACATCCGCTCCCGGAGCCGTCGGCACCGCACGACACCGGGCCCGTGCTGCGGTTCCTCCCGGTGGGAAGGGCGGCTGGCCCGGTCTCCGGAGCCTCGGAACCCCACCCGCGTTTCCGGGACACGGGCCGTGAGTCCGGCGCTGGTAAAGTCGGAGGCCACGCTCGCAGACAACCGGGGCCCGTGCCGGACAAGGCACGGGCCCCGGCCCGTTCAGGGCACCGAACTGAGGAAGGACCCCATGAAGGCGAAGCAGCCGTCCTCCGGCCGCTCCGGACCAGGCAGGTCCGACCAGGGGAGGGCCCCGCGGGGCGAGCTCTCCGTGCCGGGGACGTCGGCCCCCGGCCTTCCGCCGGCCGTGTCCTTCGCGGAGCTGGAGCTGCCGGTCGAGCTGATGAGGGTGCTGGCGGAGCTCGGGGTACGGGATCCGTTCCCGATCCAGGCGGCCGTCCTGCCCAGCGCGCTGGCCGGCCGGGACGTCCTGGGCCGCGCGCGGACCGGATCGGGGAAGACCCTCGCCTTCGGGCTGGCGCTCCTCGCCCGCACGGCGGGCCATCGCGCCGAACCGAAGCGCCCTCTCGCGCTGGTCCTGGTGCCGACGAGGGAACTCGCGCAGCAGGTGAGCGAGGTGCTGGCTCCCTATGCGGAGGCGCTCGGACTACGGTCGGTGACCGTGGTGGGCGGGCTGGCGATCAACCGGCAGGCGGCGGCGCTCCGGGCGGGTGCCGAGGTCGTGGTGGCGACGCCGGGACGGCTGGCCGATCTCGTCGCCCGGCGGGACTGCCACCTGGACCGGGTACGGATCGCGGTGCTGGACGAGGCGGACCAGATGTGCGACATGGGCTTCCTGCCACAGGTCTCGCAGACCCTGGACCTGGTTCCCCGCGGCGGGCAGCGGATGCTGTTCTCCGCGACGCTCGACCGCAACGTCGATCAACTGGTCAGGCACCATCTGAGTGAGCCGGTGCTCGCCACGGTCGACCGGGCGGAGGGTTCGGTCGCGACGATGGAGCACCACGTGCTGCACGTCCATCCTGCCGACAAGTACGCGACAGCCACCGAGATCGCGGCCCGGGACGGACGGGTGCTGATGTTCCTGGACACCAAGCACGCCGTGGATCAGTTCACCCGCCATCTGCGGAGCAGCGGCATCACCGCGGGTGCTCTGCACAGCGGGAAGTCGCAGCCGCAGCGCACGCACACGCTGGCCCGGTTCAAGGACGGCGCGATCACGGTGCTGGTGGCCACCAACGTCGCTGCCCGTGGCATCCACGTCGAGCACCTGGACCTCGTCGTCAACGTCGATCCGCCCGCCGAACCCAAGGACTACCTCCACCGCGGCGGGCGCACCGCGCGCGCCGGCGAGTCCGGCCGCGTGGTCACACTGGTCACGCCCGGCCAGCGCCGGGACGTGAACCGGATGATGGCGGATGCCGGCATCCGGCCCACGGTTACCCAGGTTCGCTCCGGCGAGGAGAGGCTGACCACCCTCACCGGCGCGAAGCGCCCGCCGGTGCAGGACAAGGCAAAGACCGGCAACGCGGCGTTCCGGGGTCTGGGCACCCACGCGGGCCGCCCGCCGAAGGAATCCCGGAAGGCCGCGGAGGCGCGCATGCTGGCGGAGGCCCGCAAGGCCGGCCGGGTGCGCAAGGCCCACTGACGGGCGGTGCGCGCCGCCGCGGTCAGCGGACACCAGGAGGCAACCCACTGCCTCACGTCGAGTGCACGTCAAGGAGTGCCGATGGCAGACAGGGTCCATCAACCCCAGGAGGACGCCGAATTCGCGTTCATCCTGGCGCGGGCGGACGTCCCGGTGCTCGCGTACTTCCACGGCGTGTGGCCCAAGGCCGTGGCAGCGTGCAAGGAGATGGAGCCCCTGGTGCGGGAGGTGGCCGACGCATACCAGGGGCGGCTGATCGTCGTGCGGGCCGACATCGCCAGGTGCCCCGGCCCGGTACGGCGGTACGGCGTCACCGGAGCGCCCTCCTTCGTGCTGATCGATCGGGGCGAGGCGACCACGGCCGGGAGCGGCCCGATGACCGGGGCCGCGCTCGGGGAGTTCCTGGACGACCACCTGTGAGCAGGCCACCTGCTGGCTGGCGAGAAACACCAGGTCAGCCCGTGCGCCCCCGCTTCTTCAGCTGCCCCGGCGGGAGTGCGGGGGAGGGCAGCGGCGCACCGTCGTACCCCTTCACCTCACCGAAGCGCGTGCCGTCCGCCCAGTCCCGGCGCGCCTGTACGATCTCCTCGTTGCTTCGTCCGACGAAGTTCCACCACATGATCAACTCCTCGGCGAACGGCTCTCCGCCGAGGAGCATCAGGCCCGCGTCGGACTCCGCGCGCAGCGGCAGCTCGGACCGGCCGCAGCCCAGGTAGAGCATCGAACCGGGGAGCACGGGGACACCGTCGACCCGGACCTCCCCCGACATGGCCAACACGCCGTACTCGAAGTCGGGCACCAGCGGCAACCGCACATCGGCCCCGGCCGCGAGCGCGAGGTCGGCGCCCACGATCGGGGTGTACGTCGTGCCCGGTGAGCGGGAGCCGTCGAGGTCGCCCAGGATCACGGTCGCCGTCAGACCGGGGGCCGTGACCGTGGGAAGCGCGCTGTGGTGCTCGAAGTGCGGCTCCACATGGCGGTCACTGTCGGGGAGCGCCACCCAGAGCTGCGCGCCGTGCAGGAAACGGGCGTGGGACTTCGGTGACTCCTCCGAGTGGCTGATCGCCCGACCGGAGGTCATCAGGCCCAGCTCGCGCGGCCGGATCGTCTGGAGGCTTCCGGTGCTGTCGCGGTGCAGCACTTCGCCCTGGTGCAGCCAGCTCACGGTCTGGAGCCCCATGTGCGGATGCGGGGGCACCTGCATGCCCGGCTCGTCCGCGATGTCGTCGGGGCCGTAGTGGTCGACGAAGGCCCAGGCGCCGATCATGCGCCGGCCGAGGTTGGGCAGGAGCCGTCGGACCTCGGTGGACTCGCCGAGCTGTACGCGACGCGGGCTCAGCAGTTCGCGAACGGGTTCGGCGACGACGAATCCCCGGCCTCCACAGAGCGCGGGTTCCGGTGCGCGGTCAAGGTTGCTCATGTCGGACAACTTAGCGGAGCGGCGCGAACGGGGACCGGTGCCCCGGCCCGGTCCGCGGGGACCGAAGGAGCCGGGACGCCGCTCAGGCGTCGAGCGGCAGTTCGAGGAGTTCCGCCGGGGGTCGGAATCCGTGCCGCCGGTAGAGGGGGTCGCTCCGCTCCGACGGCCAGACGACCAGGGTGTCGAGCGGGGCGCTGCGTGCGTACCGGGCCACGGCGGTGAGGAGCGCCGAGCCGGCTCCCCCGTTGCGCCGCGAGGGCGTGACGTAGAAGTTCGTCACATAGCCCAGGGGGGCGTTGTCGCCGTACGGCTCCGGCACCTTCTCGACCAGGTGGAGGAACACCTGGCCGAAGACCTCGCCGTCCGACTCGGCGACCCAGGCCAGCCAGGTGCCGTGGTCGAGCCGGTCGCGGATCCACTGCACGGCCTCCTCCGGTGGGCCGACCGGAGCGGGGCGCCGTCCTTCGTGGTCTTCGTGCTTGAACGCCCAACGCAGTGCGGCCAGCGGGCCGGCGTCGGCGGGGCGAGCCGGGCGCACGGTGAAGTGGGAGGACATGGGGCGAGTCTCGCTGATGCACCGTCAGCGGCGCAGGGGATTTCCTGCGGGTGCCGCCGGACGCGGGCCGCCGCCCCCTCGCCCCGGGCCCGATGCAGCCGGGAGTACCGGCCCGGCCGGTCAGTGGAGCATCCCGCCGGGCCGTAAACTCGCCGGATGGCGAAGTACTTCGACGTGCACCCCGAGAACCCCCAGCGGCGCATGATCAGCACGGTGACCGACAGCATCCGGTCCGGTGCGCTGATCGCGTACCCCACGGACTCCTGCTACGCGCTGGGCTGCCAGGTGGGCAACCGTGAGGGCCTCGCCCGGATCCGGTCCATCCGGCAGCTCGACGACCGGCACCACTTCACCCTCGTGTGTCAGAACTTCGCCCAGTTGGGGCAGTTCGTGCACATCGACAACAATGTGTTCCGTGCCGTCAAGGCGGCGACGCCCGGCCGGTACACCTTCATCCTGCCGGCCACGAAGGAGGTGCCGCGCCAACTGCTGCACCCCAAGAAGAAGACGGTCGGGGTCCGCATCCCGGATCACGCGGTCACCCAGGCCCTGCTCGCCGACCTCGGGGAGCCGCTGCTGTCCAGCACCCTGCTCCTGCCGGGGGAGGAGGAGCCGCTGACCCAGGGCTGGGAGATCAAGGAACGCCTCGAACACGTCCTGGACGTGGTGGTGGACTCGGGGGACTGCGGGACCGAGCCGACGACGGTCGTCGACTTCTCGGACGGCGAGCCCGAGATCGTCCGACTGGGTGCCGGCGACCCCGACCGTTTCGCCTGACCCGGTCGGAGGGGGTGGGCCCCGTCACGACCGGGCCGCCCACCCGTCAGGACGGCCGGGGGACACCGGGCAGCGGGAGCCGCAGCCCGATCCGTTCGAGGAGGAGCAGCCCGCCGACCCCGGCCGCCGTCCAACCGGCGAGGACGAGGGCGCCGACGAGCACGCCGTCGCCGTGGAAGTAGGCGAGCCCGTTGACGGCCCGCACCCCCACGCCCACCGGAAGCACCTCGGAGAACGGCGCGAGCCACGAGGGCAGGAACTCGGCGGGCAGACTGCCTCCGCTGGTCGCGTTGCCGACCGTCATGAAGACGACGGCGGCGGCACTCGACCCCAACACGCCGAGCGCCCGCACCAACAGCATGGTGGCGGCGCCGACCGCCATGGCGACGAGCGCCACCAGCGCGGCGACCCCGGCGAACGGGGCGGGCAGCGCACCGAACGCCGAGACGACGAAGGCCACGGCCAAGCCCCCGACGATCCCGAACGCCGCGAGTCCGGCCAGCCGCCGCCGCATGGACACCCCCGGGGCGAGTTGGTAGGTCATGATCCCGAACAGGTACCCGGCCAGGACCAGTCCGAAGGTCGTGTAGAAGACCGCGAGGCCACGGGTGTCCTGCGGTGAGGCGGGAACGACATCGGTCACCTCCAGCCGCTGACCGTCCTCCTCGGCGAGTTGCCCCAGTCCGGTGGTCACCAGCGTGGTGACCGCCGGTCCGTGCGCCCCCGCGTGGAGCAGTTCCGCACCGCCGGGGCCGGGTACGTACGCGGCGAACACCTCGCCGTGCTCGACGGCGTCCCGGGCCGCCTGCCGGTCCGCGACCGCCGCCACGCGGAAGGTGTCCGACGGCGGGTCCGGCATCCGGTCCGCGATCTGCTGGGCCGTCGCCGCGGTACCGACGACGGCCACCGGCAGGTCGCGGGCCACCGGGGCGTGGAAGGCGGAGAGGTAGACGCTGATGAAGATGGCGCCGATGGCCACGGCGACGGTCACCGGCAGCAGCACCGGCCGCGCGGCGCTGCCCGCCCGGCGGGCGAGGGTGCGCCGTTCCGGCCGGGGCGGCACGGCGGGCGGGGGGCGCTCCTCCGTGCGGAGCGCGCTGGGCGGTGTGTCGGGCATGCTGTCCGTTCCTCAGGTGGAGTGGCCGGCCGCGCGGGCGTGCCCGGCCGCCGAGGGGCTGTTCCGTAGGGCCGAGCGGCCCTCGGTCAGCCCGGTGCCTGCGCGGTCTTCGCTGGTCTCGCGGTCTTTGCCTCGGCGAGCGCCCGGGCCACGGGCACCACGTCGCCCACGGCCATCTCGATGCGCTCGTAGACCTCGGGGTTGAGGATCGTCGTGCCGTCGAAGTCACCGGCGCTGAGGTAGATGCCGGCCGGCGCGGTCCACGCCTGGAGGAAGCCGAACAGGGGCCGCATGGCGTGCTCGATGACCAGCGCGTGGCGGTCGCTGCCGCCGGTCGCGGCGAGCAGCACCGGTGTGGCGGCGAGTCCGTAGGGGTCCACCAGGTCGAAGAAGTGCTTGAACAGCCCGGTGTACGAGCCGCGGAAGACGGGGGTCGCCGCGATGACGAGATCGGCTTCCTCCACTGCGCGCAGTGCGTCTTCGGCATCCGCGCCGAGCCCGTCCCGTTCCACGGTGGTGGCGAACGCCGGACCGAGGGCGTGCAGTTCGACGAGTCGGCTTTCGGTGTCGGTCCGTGCCTCCAGCGTCCGGAGGATCAGTTCGACCAGGGCCGTGGTCTTCGACGGTGAACTGAGGGTGCCGACCACGGCGGTCACCCGCAGGGGGCGGCTCATGACGCCACCTTCGTCCCGGACGCCGCGAGGGCGGCGATCTCCTTGCGGACGACGGGTGCCACCTCGGAGCCGAGCAGTTCGATGGACCGGAGGGCCTCGCGCTGCGGCAGGTTGCCGAAGCCCAGCTGGATCATCATCCGGTCGTGCCGGAAGAGTGCGTACTGCGCCATGATCTTGTCGATGACCTCCTGTGCGCTGCCCAGGAAGAAGGCCCCGGCTTCGGTGGCCTGTGCCTCGTAGGCCGGCTTCGGCATCGGGACGCCCTGGCCGCGCTGGTGGTGGTTGGCCATCCAGCCCGCCTGGAAGTACGGGTGCGACACCTCGATCGCCTCCTGGTGGGTGCGGGCGACGAAACCCGGGGAGTTCACCGACACCTTGAGCACGTCCGGGTCGTGTCCGGCCTGCGCCGCCGCCGACCGGTACAGCTCGACGAACGGGGCGAACTGTCGGTAGCTACCGCCGATGATCGCCAGCGACAGCGGGAGGCCGAGCCGTCCGGCACGGACCACCGAGGCGGGGGTGCCGCCGACGGCCACCCAGACGGGCAGCTCGCGGTCCGGACGCGGAGTGATGTCGGCGTCCACCAGCGCCGGTCGCAGCGCGCCCCGCCAGGTGACGGGGTTCTCCTCGCGCAGCTTGAGCAGGAGGTCCAGCTTCTGTGCGAACAGTTCGGAGTACTCGCTCAGGTCGTAGCCGAAGACGGGGAAGGACTCGATGTAGGAGCCGCGTCCGGCGATGATCTCGGCACGCCCGCCGGACAGCAGGTCGAGGGTCGCGAACTGCTGGAACACCCGGACCGGGTCGTCGGAGCTGAGCACGGTGACCGCGCTGGAGAGCTTGATGGAGCGGGTGTTCTCCGCCATCGCCGCCAGGACGACGGCGGGGGAGGAGACCACGAAGTCGGTGCGGTGGTGCTCGCCGACCGCGAAGACGTCCAGGCCCGCCTCGTCGGCGGTCTTCGCCTGTTCGACGAGTTCCCGCAGCCGGGGCCCGGGGGCGGGCGGCTGACCCGTCACGGGGTCGGGCGTCAGCTCACCGAAGTGGTAGATGCCGAGTTCAAAAGCCATGAGAGGTTCTCTCCGCTGGTCAGGTCCGGTTAGATCGTTAGTTGCGCAACGAACAACATGGAGAGTGTGTGGAAGTATTCCGCCAGGTCGGGGCGGGTCCGACGCGAGCGCCCGGGGTCAGACGTGGATGCCGAGCCGGTCCAGCGGCTCCAGCAGCTCGTCCTCCTCGTAGCCGAGGTGGGAGGAGAGCGTGCGGTCGAGGACGGCGGTGAGGCGTTCCACCTCGTCCGGTCCACCCCCACCGTGGACCAGGGCGACCAGGGCCGCGTCGAGTCGTGCCAAGGTCTCGGCGATGACCTCGTGCTCCTGCTCCAGCCGCTCGACCACGGGCCCGAGGGACGCCTGTCGTTCCCGTAGCTCGGGGAACATGAACTGGTCCTCGATGGTGTGGTGCAGGGTGAGGGTGCGGCTGTACGCCGTGCAGAAGGCGCCCAGCGTCCGGTAGTTGCGGGTCAGGCCGAGCCGGTTGATCTCGGACCGCGCGTCGGCGGCGTCCAGCCGGCCGGCCGCGACCTCCTGTACGGCGTCCCGGATGCGGCGCATCTCGCGGCGGAGGCCCTGGTGGATGAGCTTCAGCCGGGTGCCGGTGCCACCGGGCACGGGTGGTGCCGGAGCCGGGTGCTTGGGCGCCCTGGGACGGGTCGACTCGTCCAGCAGGTCGACGGGTCCGGCCGGGTCAGGGGGCGGCGGCGCCACGGGTGCCGCAACGAGCGGGACGGCGGGCGTGCCGGAACGCGCGCCGGGGTCGGAGTCGGTCATGGGTGTGCCTTGTCGTCTGCGGCGCGCGCCCGGCTCCTGGGGGGCGTCGGGGGGCGCGCGGGTGGGGACGGCTCAGCAGGCGTCGGCACCGTCGTCGAAGCCGAGGGTGCGCCAGATGTCCGCGAGGGAGGCCAACTGTTCCTCGCTGAGCCGGTCGAGGAACTCGCGCCGGAGGTTGGTGAGATGCACCTTCCGCGCCCGCCGGTACGCCTTCTTGCCGCCTTCGGTGAGGACGGCGTCGAAGCCGCGCGCATCGGTGGGGCACTTCTCCCGTACGACCAGGCCCTGGCGTTCCAGGTCGTCGACGATGCGGGTGAGACCGCTGCGACTGATCAGCAGGGAAGCGGCGATGTCCTTCATCCGCAGCCGCCCCTCGGGGGACTCGGCCAGGGTCAGCAGGACCTCGAAGGAGGACATCGGCAGCCGTTCGGCCGCGACCAGCTCCGCGTCCAGGGTGCGCAGCAGGCGCAGGTGGGTGGAGAGCAGGCCCAGCCAGACGGCGCGCTCCGTGGGGTTGAGCGGGCGCGAGGGCGAGGCGGGGGCGCCGGCGCGCTCCGCTGACCCGGTCTCGGTGTTCAGGCTCATGGCCCCTCCCAGCTGGTGTGTTCCACGACGAATGATAGGCGGGGCCACGTGGGGGACGGCCCGGCTGAGGGTGCCGCCGGGCCGTCCGGTCACCATCCGGGGTCAGGCGCGGGGCTGCGGCAGGATCAGCTTCTCGAAGCCGGAGACCATGCCGTACTCCAGCCGCAGGGCCTCCAGGACCGAGTAGGCGTGGTACTTGGTCATGACGTCCGCACCGGCGAGCCGCTGGGCCCAGGTCTGACCGTTGTCGGTGACCTTCTCCAGGGTCTTCTTGGTGACGTAGTTGGTCATCTCGTTGAAGTAGTTCTCCCAGAGCACCCAGGCGTTGCTGAATCCGAGGCGCTCGATGTACTCCAGCTCCTGCCCGTGGTCGAGGGCCTCCTTGGAGAACTCGATGATGTCGTTGGTGTAGTCCCGCGACGCCTTGGCGTCCTCGGGGGTGCCGTACCGGTTGACGTGGCCCGAGACGACGCCCTTGAAGTCGTACTGCAGGATCCAGTCGTGGGCCTCGGCCCAGCCACGGATGTTCTCCGAGGCGTCGCAGTGCTTGAAGGCGCTCCATCCGGGACTGATGATGTCGATCGCGGCCAGCGCCTTCTGCTGGGGCGCGTAGATGAAGATGTTGCCGGGGGTGTGGTTCACGCCGTGGTAGTCGAGGTCGAAGCGGACGCCGTTGACGACGAGGCTGTCGCTGCTGGTGATCGTCTCGGTGGGAACGGGTATGCCCTGCTCGCCGCCGAGGTCGGGCCAGCGCTCGATCATCTCGCGGGTGTAGTCGTGCGCGATGACCTTGGGCTTGGCGTCGGCGAAGATGCCCGCGGCCCCGATGTGGTCGGAGTGCCAGTGGCTGTAGATCAGGTGGGTGACCGGCTCGTCGGTGACCTCGGCGATCGCGCGGTTCAGGTTCTCCCCGAGGAGCGGCGGGGCGTCGACCACGACGACCCCGTTGCCGGTGCGGACGAACATCGTGTCGTACGCGCCCGACGTCACGTAGTACGCGCCGTCGTTGATCTCCTCGACGTGGTAGCCCTTGGTGAGCCGGCCGGGGAGGAACAGCGCGCCGTACCCGTCCGCGGGGATGGGGCGGTAGTCGGCGAGCGTGTTGAGCGGCATGCCGGCCGCGCCCAGCTGGTGACGGTCGGTCGGGGTGCCGGGCTTCTGCTGGTCGTTCATGGTGCGTGTCCTTGCTCTGGTTCCGTATCCGGCCCGGGGGGACCGGAAGCGACGCGGCGGTGGCGCGGTCGGCGCCGCCGTTCCTGATCGAGGGGTGGGGACTAGGCCCCGATGCGCAGCACGGGCTTGATCGCTGCCCCGGTCCGCGTGTCCGTGACGGCCTCGTTGATCTCGTCGAAGCCGTAGTGCGTGAGGAGCCGGTCGAAGGGGAAGCGTCCGGCGCGGTAGAGGTCGATCAGCTGCGGGACGAACAGCTGGGGGATCGAGTCGCCCTGCGCGATGCCCCGGACGGTCCGGCCGCCGAGCAGCGCGTTCATGTTCACCGGGGCGTGGGCGCCCGCGGGCGCTCCGCCGATGAGCGCGGCGGTGCCCAGGGGGGCGAGCGCGTCGACCGCCAGGGTCAGCATCTCGGGGCGCGCGGTGATCTCCAGGACGTAGTCGGCGCCGCCGTCGGTGATCGCGGCGATCCGGGCGGCGGTGTCCTCGTCCTTGGCGTTGACGGTGTGCGTGGCGCCGAGTTCCCGTGCGAGGTCCAGGCGTTCCGGCACGATGTCCACCGCGATGATCGGTGCCGCTCCCGCGACGCGGGCGGCCATCACGGCGGCGAGGCCGACGGTTCCGGTTCCGATGACCACGACCGAGGCGCCGGCCGGCACGGCCAGGGAGTTCAGGACGGCGCCCGCCCCGGTCTGGAGCCCGCAGCCGAGCGGCGCGAGCAGGTCCAGCGGGATGTCGTCGGGCACCTTGACCACGTTGCGCTCGGTGGCCAGGGAGAGGGTGGCGAAGGAGGACTGGCCGAAGAAGTGGCCGTGCACCTCCTCGCCGCTCGCGTTCGGGCCGCGGTGCAGTGCGTTGGTGCCGTCGAGCCGGGAGCCGCCGAAGTTCGCGGGGAAGGAGACCGCGCAGTAGGCGGGGTTCCCGCTCAGGCACGGCGTGCACCGACCGCAGGACTGGTACGACATGACCACGTGGTCACCCGGTGCGACGGAGGTGACCCCGTCGCCCACCCGCTCCACGACGCCGGCGCCCTCGTGACCGAGTACGGCCGGGAGCGGCACGGGCAGTGCCTGGTCCCGTACGTGCACGTCGGTCTGGCAGACGCCGGTCGCCACGACCCTGACGAGGACCTCGTCGGGACGCAGGTCGGTGTCGAGTACGAGGTCCTCGAAGACGAAGGCTCCGCCCTGCTCCGTGACGACCGCCGCCCTGACGGGGGTGGTGGGGGAGTGCGGGGCGTCGGGTGCGTGCGGGGCGGGGCCGCCTGATGCTGCCGCCATGATCGATTCTCCCAACCGGATGCGCTCCCCGGGCGGGCCTTCGGCCACGGGCGGGGGCGGTGATCCACGGGCCGCCGAAGCGGCTGGAATGGGGGCCGGGGACAGTGCGGCAGCGGGCGGCTGTGCGTCTCTCGGTGCCGGAATCCGACCCCATGTAGTTCGTTGTGCAACGAAGAATAAGCACGTCTTTGGTCAAGGGTCAAGCGGGTCGTTCGGGCTCTGTCCGTCGCCCTTGGATCCATGGGAATACTTGCCTCCGGTTGAGCGCTGACCCCTTTACAGTTGGTTGCGTAACGAACTACTCTCCCGGCTGGCGGTGCTCGTGGACCTCCCGGGACACGCGTACCCGCGGCTCGGCCGACACATCGCGACGACCGGGCCCGCCGGCTCGTCCACTCCACCGTCTCTCCGCCTTCCGGGGCGCGCACCCCGGGCCACCGCGATCGGCGCCGAAGCGCCCCACGGCTCCCGAGTCCCCGGAGCAGCCGCCGAGGCACCGCCCTCGCTTGCACACCAGGAGTAACCAGATGACCACCCAGAACACCGCCCACGCCCGTAACCTGATCGACGGCGTCTGGACGGACTCCACCACCGTCGGTGAATCCCTCGACCCGGCCACCGGCGAGGTCCTCGGCACCTACGCGGACGGCGGCACCGACGAGGCGAAGGCCGCCGTCGACGCGGCCCGGCGCGCTTTCCGCACCGGCGACTGGGCCCGCGACCGGGACCTGCGCGCACGGGCCCTCTTCGAGATGTCCGACCGCATGGCCGAGCGCCGCGACGAACTCGTCGCCCTGCTCTCCCGGGAGAACGGGAAGATCCCCGCCGAAGCGGCGCTGGAGGTCGACCTCACCATTTCCAAGATCCGCTACTACGGGGCGCTGGCCCTGACGGAGTCGGGGCGCGCCGCGGAGGTCAAGCCCGGCCTGTACTCCATGACCCTGCGCCAGCCCGTCGGGGTAGCCGGCGTGATCGCCCCCTGGAACTCACCGGTCATCCTCTCCGTGCGCTCCTTCGCGCCGGCCCTCGCAGCGGGCGCTACCGTGGTGCTCAAGCTGCCGGCCCAGACCGCGTTGACGAACCACCTGCTGTACGAGATCGTCGCGGCCACCACGGCCCTGCCTCCCGGGGTGTTCAACGCGTTCACCGAGTCCGGCAGCGCCGGCGCCCGCCACCTCGTCGCGGACCCGGGCGTGGACGTGATCAGCTACACCGGCAGCACCCGGGTCGGGCGCGCCATCATGGCCGACGCCTCCGCCTCGCTGAAGGGCATGTCCCTGGAACTCGGCGGGAAGACCCCGATGATCGTCTTCGACGACGCCGACCTGGACGCCGCCGTGCCCGTCCTCACCAAGGCCATCACCACCTTCACCGGCCAGTTCTGCATGACCGGCAGTCGCATCCTGGTGCAGCGCGGCGTCGCGGACGCCCTGCGCAGCCGACTGTCGGCGGCACTGGAGGCCGTCCGGGTCGGGCCGGGCACCGACCCCGCCAGCGAGATGGGCCCGCTCGTCGACCTGGCCAATGCCGACCGCGTCGACCGGGTGGTCGCGGACGCCGCCGAGTACGCCGAGGTCCTGGTGCGGGGCGGCCGGATCACCGAGGGTCCGCTCGCCCGGGGCGCGTTCGTCCGACCCAGCCTCGTGGAGGTCCAGGACGTCGACCGGCCCATCGTCCAGCAGGAAGTGTTCGGTCCGGTCGCCACCTTCGAGGTCTTCGACGACGAGGCCGACGCGATCGCCCGCGCCAACGCCACCGAGTTCGGCCTCGCCGCCAGCGTCTGGAGCCGTGACGCGGACCGGCCGCTGCGGGTCGCCCGCGAACTGGAGGCGGGCACGGTGTGGTCCAACACCTGGGCCGTCATCGTCGACCAGATGGAGGAGGGCGGCTTCAAGCAGAGCGGAGTCGGCCGCCTCAACGGCGAACGGGCCCTGGAGGAGTTCCAGGAGATCAAACACATCGTGCACCCCGCTCCCCGCGCCGCCTGACCCGTGCGGGGCCCCCGCCGAGGGCACCGCACCCCGGCGCCGTCCCCGCCCCGCTCCGAAGGAGGCACGTCATGTCCACAGCACCCGCCGGGTCCGACCTCACCGCACAGCGGACCATGCGGGCCTTCCTCTCCGCCGCGCGCCTGCTGTCCGAGCAACTCGGCAGGGAACTGCGCCGCGAGAGTGACGTGTCCCAGATCCACTACGAGGTCCTCGCCTGGCTCTCGGACGCGCCCGGACACAGCCTCCCGATGACCGCTCTGGCGCGCCGCACCGGCGTCTCCACCAGCAGGCTCACCCACCTCGTGGACCGACTGGAACAACAGGGTCGGGTCGAGCGCCTCGCCAGCCCGGCCGACGGGCGCGTCCATCTGGCGCACCTCACCCCGGCCGGGCTACGGGCCCTGGAGGACGCCGCCCCCTGGCACGCGGCCTGTGCGCGCACCCGGCTGCTGGACCACCTCAGCGACGAACAGCTGCGACAACTACAAGCGATCAGCGAACAGTTGCAGCACCACCTCACGGCGCACGGCACGCCGCACGCCGACCACGAACGGGCCCCGGTGTGACCACCACGACCACGGACGTCCCCCGTGCCCCACCGGCCATCGCAACACCGTTGCTCCCCCCACCCCCTCCGAACCATCCGAGTCCCTGACGTTCCCGAAGGAATCCCATGCCCAAGCCCAAGATCGCCATCATCATCGGCGCCACCCGTCCCGGTCGGGTCGGCGGATCCGTCGCCGAGTGGGTGCACCAGATCGCCAGCACCCGTGACGACGCCGCCTTCGACCTCGTCGACCTCCGTGACGTCTCGTTGCCCTTCCTCGACGAAGCGCTGCCCCCGTCGCTCCAGCAGTACGAGAACGAGCACACCAAGCAGTGGGCGGCCACCGTCGACGGCTACGACGGGTACGTCTTCGTCACCCCCGAGTACAACCACTCCACCTCGGCCGTGCTGAAGAACGCCATCGACTTCCTCTACACCGAGTGGAACAACAAGGCCGCCGGATTCGTCGGCTACGGCAGCGCCGGCGGCTCCCGCGCCATCGAGCACCTGCGACACATCATGGCCGAGGTCCAGGTGGCCACCGTCCGCAACCAGGTGATGCTCTCCCTGTTCAACGACTTCGAGAACTTCACCACCCTGGCGCCGCAGCCCCTCCAGACTGACGCCGTCCACGCGATGCTGGACCAGGTGATCGCCTGGAGCTCCGCGCTCGCCCCGCTGCGGACCAAGGGGGAGTGAACCGGAGCACCCGAGGACGGGGCCGCCCGCACCGCGGCCCCGTTCATCCCTTCTCGCCGCCCGGCGGCGGCGAGCTGAGCTGTTCGTCCAACTCGTCGAAGACGAGGCCCTCGCGCCCCGCGTACCCCGTGCGGTAGGCGACCCGGGCGACCAGATGGGCGGCCACCGGCCCGGTCAGCAACTGGAAGAAGCCGACCAGCCCCAGCGTGCCGAGGTCGATGCCGCTGCGCAGCCGCAGCGCCACGCCCATCAGCACGAGCAACATCCCGAGCGACTGCGGGTTGGTCGCCGCATGGCTGCGGGAGAGTACGTCGGGCATCCGCACCATGCCGATGGCACCGAGCAGACTGACCGCGGCGCCGAGGAACAGCAACACCGCCCCCGTGGTATCGGCGAGTTGGGCCCATGAACTCATCGCCCCTCCTCCCCGGCCCGGGGCAGGTCCGGCGCCCGGTCCCGCACGGCGATGAACCGGGCGATCCCCACCGAAC
Source organism: Streptomyces sp. NPDC127068 (assembly GCF_042724695.1). Taxonomy (NCBI): domain Bacteria; kingdom Bacillati; phylum Actinomycetota; class Actinomycetes; order Kitasatosporales; family Streptomycetaceae; genus Streptomyces; species Streptomyces sp. NPDC127068. The sequence goes on from NZ_JBHXEN010000076.1 coordinate 18,942, forward strand.
CGGTGAACCCCAGGAAGGCCAGCACCAGCATCACCGGGAAGTAGAAGGCGTCCCGGGTCAGCGCCGACCGCACCGCGATCCCCGCGATCATCAGCGCCGCGCACACATCGAGCGACATCGCCCGGTCCAGCATCGACGGCCCCCGCCACACCCGGTACAGCACCAGGGCCCCGGCGAGCAGGATCATCACCGCGGCGGCCACCAACAGGACCCGGTCGACCGTCTGCGCCGCGCTCACCGCGCACCCCTCAGCTGCGGAGGGGGCTGCCGCACCCGGGCGATCTCCGTCCGGTCGCCGAACGCCCGCACCACGAGTTCCTCCATGTGCCAGACGGCCCGGCGCGCCCGCTCCGGCGTGGCCGGGTCGTCCGCCTCCAGCACGTGCACGAACAGGGTGGCCTGCGAACGGTGCACCTCGACCACGGAGCCGTCGGGCACGTTGGAGACGGCCAGCGCCGTGGCGGTGAGCATGAGATCACTGCGGCAACGCAACGGGACGGCGAGGACGGCCGCCCGGAAGGGCCGGTTGTCGAGCATCTGGTGGGAGACCTTCAGACCGGCCGTGTACATCTCCCACAACAGCCGGACCGTCAGCCGGGCGATGCCCACCGGATGCAGCCGCAGCCCGACGTTGACCAACGGCAGCGGGAACACCAGGCACACCGTCACCGCCACCACCACCCCGGTGACGGCGTTGGCGAGGCTGAGCGTGCCCCACAACAGCATCCAGACCACGGTCAGCCAAGCGATCAACGGCAGGTCGAGCACCCGACGCCTGCGGCCCACCACCACACAGCTGTACGGGGGGAGTCCGGGTTCGCGGAACCGGAGCGAGATCACGGGGACGTCATCGGCCGAGCACCGCCTCGATGTAGGGGGAACGTTCCAGGAGTTCGGCCGCCGTCCGCTCGGTGAGGGTGGTGAACGGGTCACCCCACACCGTGTAGGCCAGCGACAGCAGCACCAGCGCCACGGTCGCCCAGGTCATGCTGCGCGGCAGCCGGTCGGTGGTGGTCGTGATCGCCCGGCCCGAGAGCGTCGCGGTCACCGCCTGCCCCGCGGGCGCCGGCCGGCGGGCCGCGTCGCTCTCCTCGGGGGAGTCGGCCCCGTCGTCGCCCGGGTCGGTCTCCTCCAACACCGTGCCCCGCGCCGGACGCCCCGGGGGAGCGGCCCGCCAGAAGGCGAGGTTCCACACCTTCGCCATCACGTACAGGGTCAGCAGACTGGTCAGGGAGGCGGCGGCCACCAGCGCGTACGCGAGGACCCCGGCGTCCGCCACGCCCGCCCGCAACAGTTGCAGCTTGCCGATGAACCCGGACATCGGCGGAATCCCCGCGAGGTTCAGCGCGGGCAGCAGGAACAGCGCGGCCAGCGCGGGCGCGGCCCGGGCCAGACCGCCGACCCGGGTGAGCTCCGTGGTGCCCGTACGTCGCTCGATCAACCCGGCCACCAGGAACAACGCCGTCTGCACGGTGATGTGGTGGACGACGTACACGATCGCCCCGCCGAGCCCCGCCCGGGTGCCGACCCCGATACCGAAGATCATGTAGCCGATGTGACTGATCAGGACGAAGGACAGCACCCGTTTCAGATCGGTCTGGGCGACCGCGCCGAGCACCCCGATCACCAACGAGGCGAGCGCCGCCACCAACAGCAGGTCACCGAGCCGGTTGCCGGGGAACAACAGCGTCTCCACCCGCAGCACGCAGTACACCCCGACCTTGGTCAGCAACCCCGCGAACACCGCGGTGACCGGGGCCGGAGTGGTCGGGTACGAGTCGGGCAGCCACGCGGCGAGCGGGAACACGGCCGCCTTCACGGCGAACACGGTCAGCAGCGTCGCCTCCAGCAGGGTCCGCACCCCGAGCGGCAGTTCGGCCAGACGCACCGCCAACTGCCCCAGATTGACGGTGCCCGCCGCCGCATAGGTCAACGCCACCGCGGTGAAGAACACCATCGAGGAGACCAACGACACCAGGACGTAGGTCGCCCCCGCCCGCAGCCGCGCCGCCGTACCACCGAGGGTCAACAGGACGAAGCTCGCCACCAGCATGATCTCGAACCCGACGTACAGATTGACCAGGTCACCCGCGAGGAACGTGCAGGACACTCCGGCCACCAGCACCATGTACGCCGGGTGGTAGACGGCCAACGGGGACTGGTCCTCGCGGTCCGCCATGCCCTGCCCGATGGAGTACACCAGGACGCACAGCGTCACCGCCGCCGAGACCGTCAGCATCAGCGCCGACAGCCGGTCCGCGACCAGACTGATGCCGACCGGCGGAGCGAAGTCCCCCAGGTGCATCACCAGCGGACCGTCCCGGTCGGCCGCGACCAGCATCGCCAGCGACAGCGCCAGCACCGCCGTCAGCACGACGACGCCGACCACCCGCTGGGCACGCGGGAACCGGGTGCCGAGGGCCAGTTCGAAGCCGGCGGCGAACAGCGGCAACAACACGGGCAGCGCAACCAACGCGTTCACGGGGCGACCTCCTCGGGGTCCTCGCCGAGGATGTCGTTCCACAGGTCACCCGAAGCGTCCCGGGCCCGGGCCTGGAGCGCCCGGTCCTCCCGCAGCACGCCCCGCAGCCGCCGGCGCTCCGAGCGGTACGCGTCCCGGTCGCCCTCCGGCCCCCGCCCCCGCGGTCCGTGCCGCTCCCGCAGCGCGGACCGCTGCTCCTGCACCTCGGCGCGCAGGGCGACCCGGCGGTCTTCGATGTCGTCCATGACCTCGTCGGTCCCGTTGACCCGTTGACTGCGGTACGCCATCGCCAGCAGGAACGCGGTGGTGGCGAGCGTGATGACGATGGCCGTGAGCGCGATCGCCTGCGGCAGGGGATCGCTGACCCGCGCCGGGTCCACCCGTGGGTACAGCAGCGGCGCCGCACCCGCCGCACCGCTGGCGGTCAGCATCAGGACGTTGATCCCGTTGCTCAGGATCACCGCGCCCGTCAGGATGCGGGTCAGGGCCCGCATCAGCAGCAGGACGCCGCCGACCGCGCACAACAGTGCGCCGGTCACCAACAGGGTCAGACTGACCGTCACGGCCCGGCCCCCTTCGCCACCTCGTGCGCCGCCCGTTCGATCTGTTGGTCGACCCGGGCCCCCAGCGCCCGCACGATGTCCAACACGACCCCGAGGACCAGCAGGTACACCCCCGTGTCGAAGAACACCGGCGTGCCGAGGTGGAAGTGGCCCAGGACGGGCAGGTGCCCGTCGTAGGAGAAGGGGTGGAGCACGGCGCCGTCGAGCAGCCCGATGACGGCGACCGAGGTGGACAGCAGCAGACCCAGGCCCGTCAGCAGCCCCGGATGGCCCGGCGCGGCGTCGGCGAGTTCATGACGTCCCCCCGCCAGGTAGCGCGCCATCATCGCGAGCCCCGCCACCAGCCCGGCGACGAACCCGCCGCCCGGCAGGTTCTCCGCGCACAGCAACAGGTAGACGGAGAGCACGAGGATGGGGTGGAAGACCAGCCGGGCCACCACCTCGAAGACCACGGACCGGTACTCGGGGGCCAGGGTGCGCCCGGCGGCCAGCCAGGTCCGCTCGGGTGCGGTGTCCTCCGCCACCGGTCCACGGGTGACGAAGTGGGAACCGTACGACCACGCGGTCGGCCCGGCGGGCGAGGTGGGTGCGAGGGGTTCCGGTGCCGTGCCGGGCACCGCCAGGGCTTCTGCGGCCTCCGCGGTGCCGGCCCTGCGGTGCAGGTAGATCAGGCTCGTCACGCCCACCGCGGCGACCGCGAGCACCGCCGACTCGCCCAGGGTGTCCCAGGCCCGGAACTCGACCAGCACCGTCGCCACCACGTCCTTCACGCCGAGCCCGGCGGTGGCGGTGACCAGCGCCGCACCGTCGGGCGGGGCGATCCGTGCCGCGGCCACCACCCACAGCGCGGTCGCCACGACCGCCGCGGCGACCAGCGCCAGCGGCACCCGCATCAGCAGCCGCCGCCGGCTGATCGTCTCCTGGAAGTAGATCGGCATCCGACGCAGCACGAGCACGAACACCAGCAGGGAGACGGTCTCCACGCAGAGTTGGGTGAGGGCCAGGTCCGGGGCGCCGTGCACCACGAACAGCAGCGCGGTCCCGTATCCCGTCAGGCCCGCCAGCACCACGACCTTCATCCGGCGCTGCACCGGGAGACACAACAGGGCCGCCGTGCAGGTCAGCAGGGCGATCGCCCCCTGGACGCCGGAGTCCCACAGCCGGGGCGGCGACGCCCCGACCCAGGGTTCGTCCACGACGAGCACGGCGAGTTGACCTCCGAGCAGCACGCTCAGCACGGTCGCCAGGTAGACCGAGACGGACCCGCGTTGGAAGAAGCCGGTGACCTGGAGGGCGAGCCGTTCCAGGCCGAGCAGCCCGAGGCCGAACACCCGGTCGGCGGTGGGCCAGGCGATCCGTCGGGACAGCCGGGTGACCGGTTCGCGCATCAGGAACAGCACGAGGCCCCCCGCCCAGGCCACGGCCGACAGCAGCAGTGCCGTGCCCGGACCGTGCCACAACGCCAGCACGTAGGGATGCGCGGGCTCGGGGAAGGCCGACGCGTACGCGCCCAGCAGCCCGTTCCACCAGGACACCCCGGGCCCGAAGACCAGACAGAGCAGGGCGAGCAACGCCGGGGGAGCGAGGAACGCCGCGCCCACCGGACGGACGGGAGTGTCGGCAAGCCCCGGTTTGCGGGCGAACGCACCCCACAGGAAGCGCAGGGTGTAGGCACAGGTCAGCGCGGAACCCGCGGTCGCCGCAGCGAGCGCCCAGCGGTCGGCCGTGCCGCCGTGCAGCAGCGCCTCGAAGGCCGCCTCCTTCGCGGCGAAGCCGAGGAACGGCGGCAGCGCCGCCATCGACGCGCCCGCGACCACCGCCGTCCCCGCCACCCAGGGCAGCGCCCGGCCCACTCCGGACAGACGCCGTAGGTCGCGGGTGCCGGTCGCGCGGTCGACGATGCCGGTGACGAGGAACAGCGGCGCCTTGAACAGCGCGTGCGCCAGGACGAGCACCGCGGCGGCCAGCGCGGCGTCCCGGTTGCCGGCACCGGCGAGCACGGTGAGGAAGCCGAGTTGGCTGACCGTTCCGTACGCCAGGACCAGTTTCAGGTCGCCGAGGCGCAGCGCCCGCCACCCGCCCAGCAGCATCGTCACCGAGCCGAGCACCAGCAGCATCGGCCGCCAGGGCGGGGCGTCGGCGAACGCGGGCGCCAGCCGCGCCACCAGGTACACGCCCGCCTTCACCATCGCCGCGGCGTGCAGGTACGCACTGACGGGCGTCGGCGCCGCCATCGCGTTCGGCAACCACACGCTGAACGGCCAGATCGCCGACTTCGACAGCGCCCCCAGCAGTACCAGGACCACTGCCACGGACAGGGTGGTGGAGGCGGCGGGCGGGTCCGCCAGCAGTTCCGAGATCCGGTAGGTGCCGGCTTCCTGACCGATCATCAGGAAGCCGACCAGCATCGCCAGCCCGCCGAGCGTGGTCACCGTGAGCGCCTGGAGGGCGGACCGGCGGTTCTGCTTGCGTTCGCTGCCGTGGCCGATCAGCAGGTAGGAGAAGACGGTGGTCAGCTCCCAGAAGACGTACAGCACGACCAGGTCGTCCGCGAGGACCAGTCCGAGCATCGCACCGGCGAAGGCCAGCAGGTTGCCCGCGAACCGGCCGAGCAGGGGGGTCCGGTCGTCGAAGTAGCGCACGCAGTACAGCAGCACCAGCGCCCCCACCCCGGCGGCGAGCAGCACCATCAGCAGGGCCAGCGCGTCCAACCGCAGGGCGATCCACACCTCGTACGCCGGGAGCCACGCCACCGACCAGGACACCGCACCGCCGCGCGCGGCCGTGCCCCACTGCGTCGCGGCCCAGACCACGGTGACGACGGGGGGGACCGCCAGCACCAGGAAGGCCCGTGTCCCGAGCCGTCCGACGAGCGGGCCGGCGCACGCGGCGAGGAGGAAGTGGGCGAGGATCAGCGCCGCCATACGGCCCCGGGAGCCGAAGGACCGCGCCGGGCGACGCGAGGGACATCACTCATGAAACATAGCTATAAGCCGCGGGCCCTTTTGGCGTTCCGGCACGCCGGAACACCCGGGAGCCCCGCCGAGGTGCCCTCCTGTGGCCCAGTGCACGGGCGGGCGGCTTCCTCGGGGACCGGTTCCCTCGCCCCGTCCGCGGTCAGTAACAGGCGAACAGGTCGTACACCGGCCAGTAGCTCCACCCCGACACGGTTTCGGCGATGTCCTCCAGCATCTCCACGAACTCGGTGGCGGAGCAGTCCTCGCCCGGGCGGCTGTTGCCGAGCGCGGCGAGGGCGAGCCCGTCGTCGCGGATCAGCAGATGGGCCAGGGTGCCCACCATGAGGCCGCGGTGTCCCCAGGTCCGTAGCCGGCGCAGCCGCGGCGGGTAGGGGCCCGGGATCAGTTCGTAGGTGGTGCGGATCTCCCAGGCGAGCCCGCGCGAGGCGTCGGCGGCGGACGGGGTGGTCATGGTGTGCAGTCCGGTCGGGGTCAACAGGTCGGCGACCGTGGACAACCCGTCGGTGCGCACCGCGAACCGCAGGAGGTCGACCACCGAGGCCACCCAACCGCCGTGCGCGTCCATCCGGCTGACGTTGAGTGCGTAGGGCTTGTTCGGGACGATGCGGTGACAGGGGTCGGAGGTCCCGGTGCCGTTCGGGTAGTACCGCACCTCGCCGGGGGCCCGGCCGAGGCGTTCGTTCGCCGCGATGCGCATGTCGGCGATGCCGCACGGGTCGAGCACGGCGGCCCGGACGTAGGTCGCGTAGGGGTGTCCGCTGATCGTCTCGATGACGCGGCCCAGGACGCAGTACCCGAAGTTGGAGTAGTGCGCGGTGGTTCCGGGCTCGGCGGCCGGCGCCCGGTGGGCCAGCACCCAGGTGATGAGCTCGTCCTGGTCCATGCTGAGCTGCGGTCCGGCCGGATCGTTCACGAACATCACGTCGTCGTCGCCGCCGAGGTCCCACCCGCTGGTGTGCTCCAGCAGGTGGCGGACGGTGATCTTGCGCAACCTCCCCGCGTCGGGCGCCGCGACGGGGATCGGGAACCGGGCGTCGAGGACGCCGTCGGCACCGAACACCCGGTCGTCCAGATGGAGTCGGTCGTTCGCGACGAGAGTCATCACGGCGACGGCGGTGATCGGCTTGGAGATGCTGGCGATGCGGTACAGGTGCTCGGGCTGCGCCGAGACGGGGAGCCGGAGCGGCCCCGCCGGCCCGTGCGACAGCGCCTGGTCCGCCCATCCGTACCCCTTGGCGAGGAAGAGCCGTTCGCCCCGGGCGATGCCCAGGGAGATGCCGGGGACGTGGCGGCGCCGCATGTAGTCCAGGACCCGGCGGTCGATCTCCGCCTCGGCCTCGCGGTGTCGGGACATGACCACCGACTGCCGGGACCGGTTCCACCAGCACGAGAAGGTCCCGGTGTACTCCTTGGTCGCCCCCCACTTCACGCGGTCCTTGGTCGGGCTCACCCTGCGAGCGTCGCACGTCCGCTGCGCGCCTGCCATTCGTGGCCGGGCGCCACCGTCGGGTCAGGAGGGCCCGGTGGGGAGGCCGCGCGTGCCGTGCAGGACGAACCAGACGGCGCGCGCGGCCACCGCGCCGGTGTTCCGGAAGACGTGCGGCACGGTGGAGTCGAAGGCCACCGAGTCGCCCGCGCCGAGCAGGTACTCCTCCTCGCCGACCCGGACGGTCAGTTCCCCCTCGGTCACCACGCCGTACTCGTAGCCCTCGTGGCCCGCCGGGTGGTCGTCGGCGTCCGACGACCCGCCGGGTTGGTACACGATCTCCAGGAAGTCCACCAGGGTCTGCGAGGTCGTGGTCAGACGCTCCCAGCGGACGCCCCCGCCGAAGTCGACGGCCTGCCGGTCGGCGGCCCGTTGCACCTGGACCCGGTAGGAGGGCGGGAGCGTGCGCAACGAGCGGAACCCGTCGTGCGACGGGGCGCCCGCGGCGGGGGTCGGACCGGTGGCGTCCGGTGAACCCGGGGGCAGGGACCGGCCGTTGCCGGCCGACGGTCCGGAGTCGGGCTCCCGCCGCAGCAGGAAGTCGGTGGACACGTCGAGTGCGTCGGCCAGGTTGTAGAGGACACCCACCGAGGGGGCCGACTTGCCGAGTTCGATCTGGGAGAGCAGGCTCGCCGAACAGCCGATCTTCCGGGCGAGTCCGCGCACCGACTCGCCGCGCGCCTGCCGCGCCGACCTGAGCCGTCCGCCGAGCGCCGCGGTGCCGGACGGAGAGGGCGGCGGGGGCAGCGGGGGCGTCGAGTGAGTCACGCCCGTCAGTCTAGACCGCACACCTGGTGTGTATAGAGAGACTGTACGAATGACTCGCCCCCTGGAGGGATGCCCTGATCGGTGCTCCGCGGCGACGGGATGCGTGCAGTGACGCTTGACAGTCCGGAGAGGTGGTTCCTACGCTCGCCGCACGTGAGGCGCACCACAGCCCAGCCTCCGTGACGGCACGCACCAGGGCAGCACAGGGGCTCGGGCAGCACAGAGGAGAACGTGGTGAAGCGCACCCTCATCCAGAACGCCAGCGTGATCAGCGTCGACCCGAACATCGGGAACCTCGACCGGGCGGACCTGCTCATCGAAGGCACCAAGATCGCCGCGGTCGGTCCCGGTCTCCTCGCCGACGGCGCCGAGATCGTGGACGGCAGCGGGACCATCGTGATGCCGGGCATGATCGACACCCACCGCCACCTCTGGCAGACCGTCCTGCGCAACATCGCCGCGGACTGGACGCTCAGCCAGTACTTCGCCGGCGTCCGGGTGCAACTCGGCGGACACTTCCGTGCCCAGGACGTCTACGCCGGGAACCTGGCCGGAGCCTACGAAGCGCTGAACGCCGGGGTCACGACCGTTCTCGACTGGTCGCACAACATGAACACCCCCGAACACGCGGACGCCGCCGTGGCCGCGCTCAAGGAGACCCACGGCCGGTTCGTCATGTGCTACGGGAACGCCAACGACGAATGGCTCCCGGTCAGCGACAAACCGACGAACGCCGCCGACGCCCGACGGGTGCGCTCCGCACACTTCTCCTCGGACGAACAACTCGTCCAGATGGGCATGGCGCTGCGCGGGCCCCAGTACGCCACCCGGGACGTCACCCGTGACGACTGGGCGCTCGCCCGGGAGCTGGACGTCCTCATCTCGGTGCACGTGGGCGACGGCGCCTGGGGACGGGACCGCCCGGTGGCCTGGCTCGCCGACAACGGGCTGCTGGGCCCCGACGTCGTCTGTGCGCACTGCAACTCGCTGGCGGACGACGAGTTCCAGATCATGGCCGACGCGGGCTGTTCGGCGGCGATGACCCCCGAGATCGAGATGCAGATGGGCCACGGCTGGCCCGCCACCCGACGCCTCCTCGACGCGGGACTCGCCCCCACCCTGGGCATCGACATCGCCACCTGCAACAGCGGGCACCTCTTCCAGGTGATGCGCACGGTGCTCCTCGTGGAACGCGCCTTCGCGCACGCCGGGGCCGCACGACGCGGGGAGGTGCTGGAGGAGCAGCTTCCGCTGAACACGCGGGACGTCATCGAGTTCGCGACCATCAACGGCGCGAAGGCGCTGCGGCTCGACCACCGGATCGGATCGCTCACCCCGGGCAAGGACGCCGACGTCGTGCTGCTGCGCGCCGACGGCATCGAGATGGCGCCGATGAACAGCGCCGCCGGTGCCGTCGTCCTGGCCGGACACCCGGGACTGGTCGACTCGGTGTGGGTCGCCGGACGACGGGTGAAGGCCGGGGGGAAACTGGTCGGAGTCGACGAGAGCAGGGTCGTCGGTCTGGTCGACGGCGCCCGGGACCACGTACTGTCCCGGGCCGGCGTCGAACCGGGCGGACGCTTCCATCCCCCTCGGTACTGACCCGGGCGGCCCCGGCCGGGCGTCACCCCGGCCCGGGCCGCGACAACCTCACCCCTGCGTCGGGGGCGTCCGGCCGGCGACGGTCACCTCGCACCGCCCGGCCGTGCACGACCGCCGCAGCCGTCCCCGTGAGACTGTCTGCACGAGGCCGACCGTCCAGCACATCGGGCAGCCGCGCAGGGCCAGCAGACCGACCGGGGCGAGCAGCAGGCTCCACGCCCCCGTGACGGGTAGCAGGAGCACCGAAGCCGCCAGCGCACCGAATCCGACCAGGCCCCGGAGCAGGTGCACCGGAACGGACCGGCTCGCGAACGTGGGGGCGCCCGTCACGACGGGTCCCCCGGAACCGGACCCGCCGCGGCGAGGTGCTCCCGCAGGGTGCTGCGCGCCCGGTGCAGCCGGGACTTCATCGCGGCGGTCGACAGGCCCAGCGCCTCGGCGGTCCGCCGCCCGCTGTGCCCCTGGATGTCGCGCATGATCAGTACCCGGCGCTGCTCGGCGGGGAGCGCGAGGATCGCGTCCACCACCCACTGGGCCTCCAACCGCTCCAACACCTGTTCCTCCGCGGAGGGCAGGCCCGGGTCGGGGGCGGGGGCGTCCGCCCTTCGGACCCGCGCCCGGACCCGGCGCAGGCACTCGTTGCGGACGACCCGGAACATCCAGGACGCCAGTGCGCCGGAGGCCCGGAGCATGCCGATCCTCCGGTAGAGGACGATCAGGGCCTCCTGCGCCGCGTCCTCCGCGTCCTCCGGCGACGCGCACAGCGAGTGGGCGAAGCGCCGTACGTGCGGATGGGAGCCGGTGACCAGCTCGGCCGTGGCCCCGGCGTCCCCGCGCTGCGCGGCCAGGACCAGCCCTTCACCGGGCCAGCTGCGGTCAGCCACGGGATCGCCCCCGCCGACGCAGGGCGTACACCGTGCACAGACAGACGAGCACGGCAGCGGTGACGATCGCACCGACGAGCATGGTTACCTCCAGGTGGGGTGTGCCCACCGGGTGGTCGGCACACCCATGAGAGCCACCGGACCCGCGAAAGGATTCACCCCGGCACCGCGTTCCGTCCCCGACGGTACGCGCCGCGGCCCGCGACCGGTTGCGCCCGTGCGGGGCGCGCCCCGGCGCGGGGCGCGGCGGGGGGGCGCCCGGGCAGGCGCAGGGGGCCACGGCACGCGGCGGGGAGGGGGGGTGGGAC
>NZ_JBHXEN010000077.1:0-29371 GCF_042724695.1 Streptomyces sp. NPDC127068
GTCCGGGGAGAAGGGCCGTCCCCTGCGTGCCGATCACGGTGACCTCAGGAGGCGTTCTCGTCGGTCCTCCGCCGGGTCACGTACCAGGCCGAGCCGATCGCACCGCCGATCAGAGCGGCACCGAGGCCGATCTCCCCCAGGTCGAATCCGGCGACGGTCCCGCCGAAGCCGGCCCGCACCCCGCGCCGTTCCTCAAGGTCCGTCCCGCTCTGGTGACCGCCCTCCGAGCGGCTGCCCGCGATGGTGAGGTGCAGGGTGCGACTCGCGCCCTCCTCGCACGAGAAGGTCACCGCGTACTCGGCGCCGGCCCGCGCGTCCCAGTCGACGGTGACCGAGCGCGAACGGTCGCCCGAACGCAGCCGCACCGTGTCGAAGACGCCCGAGGTCACCCGGGTCTCCCCGGAGCAGCCGGACGAGCGGAGGGTGATCTGCCCGCCCGCGGCGATGGTGGTCGGGGCGGCACTCGCGTCGAACCTGCTGTGCCCGGAGCCCTGCTCCTCCTCCGTGCCGCGGTCCTCGGCGGTCGCGATGGGAGCCGCCAGTGCCAGGGCGCTGGCGATCAGTGCGGTGCCCGCCAGCGCGGTGGCCGAGGCCAGGCGTATCGCGCGCATGATGCATCCTCCGGTCCCGAGGGGCAGCCGCGGACCTGTTCCGCTCGTTGTCGGTCGTGTCCCTCGTTGCCCGACACGCTAGGTACGCCCTCCGCGGCCCGCGATCGCTGTCGGGCGAACGGGCTACGGGGCTGGGCCGTGCGGGGGAACCGCCACGCCGTTCCCGTCGCCCGGATGAGGGAGGCGACGGCGTGGCGCCGCCCGGTCAGCCGTACATCGCCACCTGGTGGAAGGCCGCCAACGCGTCGTCGACGGGATGGGGCTGCGGCCGGCCGGAGGAATCGAGCCCGTTCCACCGCTGGAGGTTCACCGCGACCGCCAACTGCCGACGGCCGTCGGCGCGGGTCATGGCCAGCGTCCCCCCACCCCACACCGTGCCGCCGTGGCCCCAGAAGACGCCCTGACCGGGTCCCTCCATCGGGTGCAGGCCGAGGCCGTAGTCGATCGTCCTCCCCTCCTGGGAGACGACCGGGACGGTGCGTTGCATCTGGGCCAGTGACGACGGGCTGACGACCTCCCCGGCCAGCAGCATGCCGTAGAAGCGGTTGAGGTCCGCGACGGTCGATATCAGCGAGGCCGACGGTCCCACCCACGACATGTCGTAGACGCTGTAGTCGCGCGGCGGGTCGATCATGCCGAACCACGCCTCGTACAACTTCGCGTGCGGCTCGTCGATGTCCGGTCCAGTGGGGAACCCGGTGTCCCGGAGCCCGGCGCGCTCGATGACGCTCCGGGTGATGGACTGCTCGGCCGTGGTGCCGGTCACCTGTTCCAGGAGCGCGCCGAGGAGCAGGTAGTTGGTGTTGGAGTACACCCCCGGCGTACCGCCCGGGATGCCGACGGCAGGTGCCGTGACCCCCAGCTCGATCAGTTCGGCGGGGTGGAACCGCGTGAGTCGGTGGTCGTCCAGGCTCTCGGGTCCGGTGTCCGCGAGGGCGGGGAGCGCCTTGAGGGAGGGGTAGGCGTACGGGAGGTACTCGGCGAGACCACTGGTGTGGTTGAGCAGCATCCGCACCGTGATCAGGTCGCCGCGTCCGCGGGGAACCAGCGTCGGAAGGTACCGGCCGATCGGTGTGTCGAGACCGATCCGACCGCTCTCGACCTGGTGCAGGACCGCGGCGGCGGTGAAGGTCTTGGTGACGCTGCCGACCCGGTGCCGCAGATCGGCGGTGACGGGGCGACCGGTGGCGACATCGGCGACCCCGGCGGCACCGCGCCAGATCCGGTCGCCGTCGCGCACCTCGGCGAACAGGCCCGGCACTCCGGCGCGGTGGACGTCTTCGGCGGCTGCGTTCAGCGCCGCGGAATCCAGTGGGTTCTTCACGTCATGCGTCCTTTCGAGGTCCCCGGGGGTGAGCTCCGCATCGGTCGCCGGACTCGGACGGGAGGGCACGAGTGGCACCCGCCCGCCTCCTGCCGGTCGCCCGGCCCACCCATGTCCTCATTATGCACGCGGTGCGTGCAACGCTGAGTGCATGAGTTAGGCTGAGACCCGGCGAGAGGAGAGAAATGGCAGGCCGAAGGCGCTGGTCGACCGAAGAGATCCTGGACGCGGCGGCGGAGCTGCTGCGCACGAGCGACGCGGATTCGTTCAGCGTGCGCAAGCTGGCCGCGGCCCTCGGGACCGACTCCTCCAGCCTCTACCGACACTTCCGCAGCAAGACCGAACTGCTGCGCGCGGTCGCCGACCGGATCCTTCTCGCGGCCGTGGCGGGGCACCGCCCCGAGGGCGACTGGAAGCAACGCATCACGAGCCTGGCCCTGCGCGTGCGGGAGGCGTTCGGTCAGCAGCCCCAACTCGCCGCGGTCTGGGGGCGCTACGCGTCAAGCGGCACCGGTTCCCGCATGGTCATGGAGGAAGTGCTCCAGGCGCTGCGGGCATCGGGGCTGCCCGATGCGGAGATCCCGGCCCGTTACCACCGGATCGCGGTCCTCATCGCCGCGTTGGTCGCCTCCGAGGCCGGGGTCAGCACCGTCACCCCCGAAGAGCACGAACAGGGCAGGGAACTGTTCCGCGTCGCGGTCCTCGGCGCCGACCCCGAACGCTTCCCGGCGCTGGCCCACTTCGCCCGCGACGTCCGTCCCCTCGGCGTGGACCGTCGCGCCGCGTTCGAGGAGATCCTCGCCGCCCAGCTCACCCAGATCGAGACCGCGACCCGTCCGAGCTAGCCGCCGGCCGGCTCGGATCAGGTCGGCTGGGGTCGGGTCGGACGGTCAGGGTCCGAGGTCCGGGAAGAGGGTCAGGAACGGTTCGGCGCCGGCTGCGACGCCCTGGCTGTACGGCGTGTCGAAGTCCCAGATCAGGAAGAGCAAGAAGGCGATCAGCGCCGAGAACAGCCCGGCCAGCACCAACTCGCGGGCGGTCCTCCTGATCTGGAGTGCGAACATCATCCCGAGCGTGACCAGCGCACCGATGATGAGTCCGAACCACACCACCCCGGGCATCGTCGGCTCGGCCGAGGCCCCGCGCCCGTTGCGGGCTTGGTCGGCCACCGCCACCTGGTCGACGAGCGGTTGGTACGCCTGCGCCTCGTAGTCGTTCGCCGGCTGGTAGTCGGTCACGTCGTGGCGGATGCGGTCCATCAGCTCCTGGCCCCGCTCGGTCAGCGCCCCGGTGTCCGCCATCTTCTTCCACTCGACGTCGACCACGTGGCCGACATAGGCATTGACGTCGGCCCGGATGCGGTCCCGCGTGTCTGCGGGGTAGACCCGTACGCGTTCGTCGATCTCATGGAGGGCCCGTGCCTCCGCGCGAACGTGGTCATCCGCCGCGCTGCGGGCCTCCCAGACGCCCGCGATGGCCAGTCCCAGGACGATGGCGTACACGACGCCGATCATCATGGTGATGTATTCGATCACGTCAGGGGTCTCCGACGGGTCGTCATCGACCCCGATCCTGCGGTGCTGGAGAAGCGTTACGGCGAGGACGACACCGCACGCGGCAACCATCGCGAGGGTGAGAACAAGCCATTCCGGCATCGATCAATCCTTCTGAAGGTCAGCGCGGGCGCAGCGCGGCGACGGCGAGCACTGCGGGCGCGGTGATGAGCAGGGTCATGGAGACGAGGGAGGGGCCGTGTCGAGCCGGGGCGCGACGCACGGTGGGCCGGTACTCGGGGTACGTCACCTTCTTCGGTGACGGCCGTGCGCTGGGTCGGGCCGTCGGTTTCGGGGAGGTCCGTACCGCGGACGGCGACGGGGACGGCTTGGCCGCCGGCACCGGCTGAGGGCGGGGCGTCGTCGACGGCGAGGGTTCCGCCGGCTCGGGCGCCCGGCGGGTCGGGGCCGGGGGCCGCGGGGGAGCGGGCCTCGCGGACGGGGTCGGGGACGCTTTGGTCGGCGTCGGCGTCGGCGTCGGCGTGGGAGTCGGGGTGGGAGTCGGGGTGGGTGTGGGAATCGGGGTGGGCGTAGGCGTAGGTGTGGGTTTCTGCGTTGGCGTCGGGGTGGGTTTCGGTGTGGGAGTGGGTTTCTTCGTGGGGGTCGGCTTGGGCGGGGTGGGGTGCGGGGAGCAGAACGGGGCGCTGCCAGCGACCGCCACTGCTCCACCGCCGTCCCCGGTGGATGCGTGCGCGCAGGCGTCCACCGGGGCGAGGGTCACGGGGCCCGACGGCGACAGGGCCACGGCGGGCGCGGCGGCCAGCCCCGCGAGTGCAAGGGGAGCGAGCGCCCGTATCAGCATGGCGGACCAGGTCCGCCGGTATCCATACACGCCCCTGAGCATGGAGGGGACGCCCCGGCCTCATGCTTCGAGCGGACACAAATGCTCCGAACGGGTGATCGTGCGGCGTGGCGAGTTGACGAACGCCCGAGCCATGGGGGAGTCGTCCCGAGAGGTGCGGGCAGGGTGCCGCGCACCCGGTGGCGACTCCTCCGCGAACTTTTTTCGAAGTCGTTGAACGTAGTCGTGGTCCTGGTCCGTACTTGGGGTCACGAGCGGTGCCAGTGGCCTGCTCAACACCCAAGCAGGGAAAGGGAGTTGGTCATGAAGACCTGGCGGAGCGCCTCACTCGCGGTGACGGCCGCGGCCGTGCTGGCCCTGACGACGGCGTGCGGTCAGGGAGGTGCCGAGCCACCGGCGAGCGGGCAGAACGTGGGTGCGGCGGCCCCTGCCGGCGGTGGGGCGGGCGCCGCATCGGCCAGCCCCGACGGGGCGGGCGACGGGTACGGCTCCGGAGCGGACGCCGCGGGCACCGGCAGGGCGAAGTCCGCGGGGCGGCTCGCCGTCCGCAGCGACACGAAGCTCGGTGACCTCCTCACGGACAGCGCCGGATTCACCCTGTACCGCTTCGACAAGGACACGGCCAAGCCCTCGAAGTCCTCCTGCGCCGGCGCCTGTGCGACGGCCTGGCCGCCGGTTCCCGCGGACGGCGCGAGTGCCGCGGCCGGCATCGACGCGAGCCTGCTCGGTACCGTGACCCGCGCCGACGGCACCGAGCAGCTGACCGTCGCCGGTTGGCCGGTGTACCGCTTCGCCAAGGACGAGAAGGCGGGCGACACCAAGGGGCAGGGGGTCGGCGGAACCTGGTTCGCCGCCGCGCCCGACGGCACCAAGGCCCGGCCCGCCGAGCGCCCGGGGCTGTCGACCCGGGTGGACCGCCGCCTCGGCGAGATCGTCGTCGACGGGAACGGACGGACCGTCTACCGGTTCACCAAGGACTCGGCCTGGCCCATGAAGAGCGCCTGCACCGGCGCCTGTCTGGAGAAGTGGCCGGTCGTCGCCCCGGTCGCGAAGGCCGACACCAAGAACATCCTCCTCAAGCGCTACGTCACCTTCGACCGCCCGGACGGTGCCGAACAGCAGACCATCGACTGCTGGCCGCTGTACACCTTCGCCGGTGACAAGAAGGCCGGCGAAACCAACGGGCAGGGTGTGGGAGGCACCTGGTTCGCCGTCAGGCCGGACGGCAAGCTCGTCAAGCAGTAACACCCGGGGCTCCGCCGACGCAGACGCAAGGGGTCGTCCGGCACGATCCCGGGAGCGGAAGGCGCCCCACGGGAGCGCCGGAACCCGGTCCCTGGACGAACGGAAAGGCGCGCGAGATCGACATCGGGTGCGCAAGGCCGGGCCGGTCCGCTCTTCCCGCACGACCCGGGGAAGAGCGGATCGGCCCGTTCGGCGTGCGGTCACTCCTCGTCGGTTGCCAACAGGGCCGATCCGGCGGTATTCGTACGACCATCCATCGGCACTTGCCGGTGGCAGTGACCGAGAACGGACCGCCAATTTCCGCTTTGACTCGCTCCCTTGGCGGGCGATCAGTAGCCTCAGCTCGAACACCGTCCGGACGACGCGTAGGAGACTGCGATGGACCGCCCCTCCTGGGCCCCCCAGGGCATTGACATCACGGTACCGAGCGTGTCCCGGATCTATGATTTCTACCTCGGAGGTTCACACAACTTCGAAGTGGACCGGGAAGCCGCCCGACAGGCCATGGAGTTCATTCCCGCCATCCCCAAGGTCGCGCAGGCGAATCGGGCTTTCATGCGCCGGACGATCGAACTCGCCGTCGCCGAAGGCGTGACGCAGTTCCTCGACATAGGTTCCGGCATTCCCACCTTCGGCAATGTCCACGAAGTCGCCCAGGCCGCCGATCCGTCGGCCCGCGTGGTGTACGTCGACCACGACCCCGTGGCCGTGGCGCACAGCAAGGCGGTGCTGGCCGACAACGAGCTGGCCGACGTCGTCGGTGCGGATCTGCGCCGGCCCCGTGAGATCCTCACCTCCGAACCGGTCGGGAAACTGCTCGACCTCGACCGGCCGGTGGCGCTCCTCCTCGTCTCCGTGCTCCACTTCGTGCAGGACGCCGATGACCCGCACGCCGCGGTCGCACAACTCCGGGACGCGCTCGCTCCCGGAAGCCTGCTGACCATCACTCACGGTTCGTACGAAGGGATGAAGATCGCCGCGGAACGCGCGGAGGGGACCGTGGAGGTCTACAAGAGCACACGCAATCCGCTGATCATGCGCTCGCGCGAAGAGATCGCGCGGTTCTTCGAGGGATACGACATGTGGGAACCCGGGCTCGTGCCGCTGCCGTACTGGCGGCCCGAAACCGATCCGAAGGAGGCGGACCCGTCGTTGTTCGGCGGATTCGTCGGGGTGGGACGCACAGCGTGAGCGCGGAGCCGGACGGGCCGGAAGACAGAGCGCGCAGATTCGCCACCATCTGGAGCCGCACCATCTACCCGGTGACGGCGACCTCCCGCACCCGGATCGAATTCGAACGGGAACTGCTGCCGCTCGCCCGACGGCTGCGGGACGCCCTCCTCGCCCGCGTCTTCGACGCGGCCGAGGGCAAGGCGATCGGCGCGGGTCTGGTCCACGCGCACTGCACCGACCCGGAGGCGCTGAGCCGTACCCTCGACGTGTTCGAGGCGTACCTCGTGCTGTACTGCGGCGGCGACGGTCCCCAGGAGGAGTTGCAGGCCCGTTCGGCGCGGCTCCAGCACGCCGCGGCGGCCGGGTTCGCCCAGGCGCTGCGCGAGCGCACCCTGTCCGAGCAGGAGGCCATCTCCCGGGCCGCGCTCATCGCCCGCAGTACGGTCGCCGAGGCCCTGCACGCCAGCGAGGCGCGCTTCCGGGCGGTCTTCGAGGGCGCGGCGATAGGGATCTGCATCGCCGACCTCGACGGCATGGTGCTGGAGGTCAACGACGCGCTGGTCCGGATGTTCGGCAGTGGCGAACGCCAACTGCGCGGCCGTCCCCTCGTCGAGTGGACCCATCCCGACGATCCGCCCCACGTGTGGCAGCTGTACTCCGAGCTGATCCGCGGCGAGCGGGAGCACTACCGCGTGGAGAAGGCGTTCCACCGCCCCGACGGCACCGCGCTGTGGACCAACCTCACCGTCTCCCTGCTGCGGGGCGCCGACGGGGAGCCGCAGTACCAGCTCGCGTTGATGGAGGACACCACCGAACGCCGCCTGCTCAACCTGCGGTTGCGCTACGAGGCCACCCACGACGCCCTGACCGGCCTGCCCAACCGCACGCTGTTCTTCGAACGGTTGGAGAAGGCGCTCTCCGCGGGCGACGGCCAGCGCTTCGGGCTCTGCTACCTCGACCTCGACGGCTTCAAGATCATCAACGACAGCCTCGGGCACGCGGCGGGCGACCGGCTCCTCGTGGAGGTCGCCGACCGACTCCAGGCGTGCGCCACCGCTCCCGGCGAAATGGTCGCCCGACTCGGCGGTGACGAGTTCGTGGCGCTCACCACCGGAACCGGCACCCAGGCCGAGGTGGACGAGCTCGCCGGACGCATCCTCGCCGCCCTGTCCACCCCCATCCTGGTCGACGGCCGGGAGCTGTCCGTGCGCGGCAGCATCGGCATCGTGGAGGGCCCGGCGGGGGAGCGGGGCGCCGCCGAGGTGCTGCGCAGCGCCGACATCACCATGTACCGCGCCAAGTCCGCGGGCGGCAACCGTTACGAGATGGCGGACGAGGAGGCCGATGCCCGGGCCATCACCCGGCACGGTCTGACCACGGCACTGCCCACCGCCCTGGAACGCGGCGAGTTCTTCATCGAGTACCAGCCCCTCGTCCAGCTCGGTGACGGCAGCGTCAGCGGTGCCGAGGCGTTGGTGCGCTGGTCCCACCCCCAACACGGCGTCCTCGGCCCGGACCGGTTCATCCCGCTCGCCGAACGCACCGGGCTCATCGTCCCGCTCGGCCGGTGGGTGCTGGAGGAATCCGTGCGCCAGGCGTGCCTATGGCAGGAACGGCACGGTGACGCCGGCGGACCGCTCCGCGTCAACGTCAACCTCTCCCCGTGCCAGCTCAC
The DNA here is from genome assembly GCF_042724695.1 of Streptomyces sp. NPDC127068. Classification (NCBI taxonomy): domain Bacteria; kingdom Bacillati; phylum Actinomycetota; class Actinomycetes; order Kitasatosporales; family Streptomycetaceae; genus Streptomyces; species Streptomyces sp. NPDC127068. The sequence continues at coordinate 8,384 of NZ_JBHXEN010000077.1, forward strand.
CCATCCGGGTCTGGTCTCGGACACCGTGGAGATCCTCGAACGCGCGGGTCTCGCACCCGCCGCGCTCTGCCTGGAGGTCACCGAATCGGCGTTGATCGGTGCCGACGACGACCTTCTCAAGCCCTTGCGGCGACTGGCCGAGATGGGCGTCGACATCGCCTTGGACGACTTCGGCACCGGTTACTCCAACCTGGCCAACCTCCGCCGTCTGCCCGTCAGCGTCCTCAAGCTCGACCGTTCCTTCACCCAGGGCATGCAGCAGTTCCCCGCCGACCCCGTGGACCTGAAGATCGTGGAGGGCATCGTCGCGCTCGCCCACAGCCTGGACCTCGCGGTGACCGTCGAGGGCGTCGAGACCGGGGCCCAGGCCGAGCAACTGCGCGAACTGGGCTGCGACACCGCCCAGGGGTGGTACTACGCACGTCCGGGACCGCCGGACCGACTGCACGAGTTGGCCCTCGCCGACGCCACCGGCTGACCACTCCGGCGGGCCCGTCGCCCTGCGGGGCGCACGGGTGATGCTCCCTCAGGCCGCGACGGCGGTTCCCTGAGGAGGTCCGGCAGCACGCCGACGCGTTCGTGACGGACCGGGGCGTGCCTTCACCGGACCGCCCCCGGGCCCCTGGGGGGAAATCCGGTTGCCGTCGCCCACCGGTCGCGGACACCCTGTCCCGATGACTTCCCCCCTCGCCCACGACGGCCGCGCCGGCATCGACGCGGCGCTGGTCAAACGGCTGATCGCCGGGCAGTTCCCCCGGTGGAGCGGCCTCGACGTCACCCCGGTCGAGGTCGACGGCTGGGACAACCGGACCTACCGGCTCGGCGAGACGATGACCGTCCGCCTGCCCACGGCCGCGGGGTACGCCGCCGCCATCGCCAAGGAGACCCGGTGGCTTCCGGCGCTCGCACCGCTGCTGCCGCTGCCGGTACCGCCGATCGTGGCACAGGGAGAACCGGCCGAGGGGTATCCGTACGACTGGTCGATCCGGGGCTGGTTGGACGGTGAGGTCGCCCGCCCCGAGCGCATCGACGACCCGACGCGCTTCGCGGGATCGGTGGCCGACTTCCTCCGGGCCCTCCAGCGCGTCGACGCCACCGGCGGACCGGCCGCAGGGGCCCACAGCTTCCACCGGGGCGGTCCGCCGGCCCACTACGACGGCGAGACCCGGCGCGCCCTGACGGCCCTGCACGGCCGCGTCGACACCCGGCGCGCGGCGGCCGTCTGGGACGCGGCGCTGAACGCGCCCTGGCAGGGGGCGCCGGTGTGGTTCCACGGTGACATCGCCGCGAACAACCTGCTGGTCCGCGACGGCGAGTTGGCCGCCGTCCTCGACTTCGGCACGTCCGGGGTGGGCGACCCGGCCTGTGACCTGGTGATCGCCTGGACGGAGTTCGCCGGTGCGAGCCGTGCGGAGTTCCGCGGCGCCCTCGACCAGGACGACGCGATGTGGGCGCGGGCCCGTGGCTGGGCCCTGTGGAAGGCGCTGATCTCCCTGGCCCCCGGCGACGGCGACCCGGAAGAGGCGGCCGGGCACCACCGCGTGATCGACGAGGTCCTCGCCGACCACGACCACGCGGGTTGACCGGGGCACGACTCCTGCGCGGGGGCGACCTGACGCCCGGACCGCTCAGACGTGCACCGCGCTCTCCCGGCCCAACAGCAACCGCTGAAGTTCCCGGGCCGCGCGCGGCGGCGCCACGTCGCTGCGGTGGGCGAGCGCGATGGTGCGGTGGAGCCCGGGGCGGGACAGCGGGGTGACCCGGAGGTCCAGCCCGGGGCGGGTCGCCACCATCCGGGGCACCACGGCGACCCCGAGGCCCGCGCGGACGAAACCGAGGACCGCGTCCAGTTCCCCGCCCTCGACCGCGAAGTCGGGTTCGAAGCCCTCGGCGCGGCACGCGGCGACCGTCAGCTCCCGCAGGTCGTAACCGTGCCGGAACATCACCAGGGGCTCGCCCGCGAGGTCCGCCACGCGTACCTCGCCGCCGCGGCCGGGGGCCGGTGCGTCCGGCGGGGAGACCACCACCAGCTCCTCCCGCAGCACCTCGACGGTGGTCAGCGCGGGCGACGGGGACGGCAGGGGGAGCACCACCAGCGCCAGGTCCAGTGCGCCTCGGGCCAGCTCGCGGACCAGGTCGTGCGAGCCGCCCTCCTCGATCATCAGCTGGATGCCGGGGTAGCGGTCGCGGAAGGTGCGCAGCACCTCGGGCAGCAGTCCGGTGCACAGGCTCGGCGTGGCGCCGAGCCGGACCCTGCCCCGTCGTAGCTGGGCGAGTTCCTGCACTTCGAGACGGGCGGTGTCGACGTCCGCGAGGATCCGTCGGGCCAGCGGGAGCAGTGCCTCGCCGGCGTCGGTGAGGGTGATGTTGCCGCGGGCGCGCAGGAAGAGGTCGGCCCCGAGCTCCCGCTCCAGGGCCCGGACCTGTTGGGAGAGTGAGGGCTGTGCGACGTGCACCAGCTCGGCAGCGCGCGTGAAGTGCCGGGTCTCGGCGACGGTGACGAAGTAGCGGAGCTGTTGCAGCTGCATGGGACCAGTGTAGAGGCCCTCATAGTGCCCAGCTATGGAAATGAGCTAGTCCATGTCTTGGACCGATCGGAAAGGGGCCCGTAGCGTGCTGTGACATGGCTCTGGCAACGCGGACGGACCGACGGTCGTCCATGACGCGCACCATCTGGGACTCCACCGTCGGCAAGAAGACCGTGATGGCCGTGAGCGGTCTGATCATGCTCGGTTACCTCGTGGCCCACATGATCGGCAACCTGAAGATCTTCTTCGGTACGAGTTCCTTCAACGAGTACGCACACTGGCTGCGGACCCTCGGCGAGCCCATCCTGCACTACGAGTGGGCGCTGTGGATGGTGCGCGTCGTCCTGGTCGTCGCCGTGGTCGCCCACGGAGTCTCCGCCTACCAGCTCAGCCGCCGGGACATCAAGGCCCGACCCACCCGGTACGTCCACAAGAAGCCGCGGACCAGCTACGCCACCCGCACCATGCGCTGGGGCGGGGTCATCCTGCTGCTGTTCCTGGTCTGGCACATCCTCGACCTGACCACCGGCCACGCCCACCCCGGTGGCTTCGAGGAGGGCCGCCCGTACGAGAACGTGGTCGACACCTTCTCCACCTGGTACGGCAACGTCGTCTACATCGCGGCCGTGCTCGCCCTCGGACTCCACGTCCGACACGGGTTCTGGAGCGCCGCCCAGACCCTCGGCGTGGGCAGCAGGTCCCGGGACCGCTTCCTCAAGACCTCCGCGAACGCGCTCGCTCTGCTGCTGACGGTCGGCTTCGTCTCCGTCCCCGTCGGCGTCATGACCGGATTGGTGAGCTGACCATGGCCCCCCACGAGTACCACGCCTACACGACCGGCGAGCCGCTGGTCGACGCCAAGGCCCCGAGCGGCCCCATCAACGAACGCTGGGACAAGCGGCGGTTCGAGGCCAAGCTGGTCAACCCCGCCAACCGCCGCAAGCAGACCGTGATCGTCGTCGGCACCGGCCTCGCGGGCGGCGCGGCGGGCGCCACCCTCGCCGAACAGGGCTACCGCGTCGTCCAGTTCTGCTACCAGGACTCCCCGCGCCGGGCCCACTCGATCGCCGCGCAGGGCGGCATCAACGCGGCGAAGAACTACCGCAACGACGGTGACTCGATCCACCGCCTCTTCTACGACACGGTCAAGGGCGGCGACTTCCGCGCCCGGGAGTCCAACGTCCACCGCCTCGCCCAGGTGTCCGTCGAGATCATCGACCAGTGCGTGGCCCAGGGCGTGCCCTTCGCCCGCGAGTACGGCGGACTGCTCGACACCCGCTCCTTCGGCGGCGTCCAGGTCTCCCGCACCTTCTACGCCCGCGGACAGACGGGTCAGCAACTCCTCATCGGCGCCTACCAGGCCATGTCCCGACAGATCGCCGCGGGCACCATCGAGCTGCACGCCCGCACCGAGATGCTCGACCTCATCGTGATCGACGGGCGCGCCCGGGGCATCGTCGCCCGCGACCTGGTCACCGGGAAGATCGACACGTACTTCGGCGACGCGGTGGTCCTCGCCTCCGGCGGCTACGGCAACGTCTTCTACCTGTCGACCAACGCGATGAACTCCAACGCGACCGCGGTCTGGCGCGCCCACCGCAGGGGTGCGTACTTCGCGAACCCCTGCTTCACCCAGATCCACCCCACCTGCATCCCGCGCACCGGTGACCACCAGTCCAAGCTCACCCTCATGAGCGAGTCGCTGCGCAACGACGGCCGCATCTGGGTGCCCAAGGCCCAGGGCGACACCCGACCCGCCGGGGAGATCCCCGAGGACGAGCGCGACTACTACCTGGAACGCATCTACCCCTCCTTCGGGAACCTCGTCCCCCGGGACATCGCCTCCCGCGCGGCCAAGAACGTCTGCGACGAAGGCCGGGGCGTCGGACCCGGTGGACAGGGCGTGTACCTCGACTTCGCCGACGCGATCACGCGCATGGGCCGGGACAAGGTCGAGGAGAAGTACGGCAACCTCTTCGACATGTACGCGCGGATCACCGCGGAGAACCCGTACGAGACGCCCATGCGGATCTACCCCGCCGTCCACTACACGATGGGCGGACTCTGGGTCGACTACGACCTCCAGACCACCGTGCCGGGGCTCTTCGCGATCGGCGAGGCCAACTTCTCCGACCACGGAGCCAACCGGCTGGGCGCCTCCGCACTGATGCAGGGCCTCGCCGACGGGTACTTCGTCCTGCCGTCCACCATCAACGACTACCTGGCCCGCCACCCGCACCCCGTCGACGAGGACATCACCGACGACCACCCCGCCGTCCAGGAGGTCCTCGCGGAGACCGGGGACCGGATCGCCCTCCTGCTCGCCGTCGACGGCGACCGCACCCCCGACTCCTTCCACCGCGAACTCGGCGAGCTCATGTGGGAGTTCTGCGGCATGGCCCGCAGCGACACGGGGCTGCGCAAGGCGCTGGAGCGCATCCCGCAGATCCGCGAGGAGTTCTGGCGCCGGATCAAGGTCCCCGGCACCGGGGAGGAGTTCAACCAGTCGCTGGAGAAGGCGAACCGCATCGTCGACTACCTGGAACTGGCCGAGCTGATGTGCCTGGACGCCCTGCACCGCGCGGAGTCCTGCGGCGGTCACTTCCGCGAGGAGTCCCAAACCCCCGACGGCGAGGCGCGACGCGACGACGAATCCTTCGCGTACGCGGCGGCCTGGGAGTTCACCGGGACGGGCACCGCACCCACCCTGCACCAGGAAGACCTGGTCTTCGAGTACGTCCACCCCACCCAGCGGAGCTACGCATGAGGCTCACCCTGCGCGTCTGGCGCCAGAAGAACGCCGAGGCCGACGGAGCCATGTCCACCTACGAGGTGGACGGGATCTCACCCGACATGTCGTTCCTGGAGATGCTCGACACCCTCAACGAGGAACTCATCCTCAAGGGCGACGAGCCGGTCGCCTTCGACCACGACTGCCGGGAGGGCATCTGCGGCGCGTGCAGCCTCGTCATCAACGGCGACGCCCACGGCCCGGAGCGCACCACCACCTGCCAACTGCACATGCGGTCCTTCGAGGACGGCGACACCATCGTCATCGAGCCCTGGCGCGCGGCGGCCTTCCCGGTGGTCAGGGACCTCGTCGTCGACCGTTCCGCCTTCGACCGGATCATCCAGGCCGGCGGCTACGTCAGCGTTCCCACCGGTGCGGCGCCCGAGGCCCACGCCACCCCCGTGCCCAAGCCGGACGCCGACTTCGCCTTCGAGCACGCCGAGTGCATCGGCTGCGGGGCCTGTGTCGCCGCCTGCCCCAACGGCGCGGCGATGCTCTTCACCTCCGCGAAGGTCAACCACCTCAACGTACTGCCGCAGGGCGCGCCCGAACGGGAGAGCCGGGTCCTCGACATGGTGACCCAGATGGACGCCGAGGGCTTCGGCGGCTGCACCCTCGCCGGGGAGTGCGCCACCGCCTGCCCCAAGGGCATCCCGCTGGTCTCCATCACCAGCATGAACCGCGAGTGGCTCCGCGCCACCCGGGCCTCCGGCAAGCGCTAGGCCCCCGTCGTCGGGCGCCCCCAGGACCGTTCGCCACCATCCAGCGAACGGACGGGGCCGGGAGTGGTGCTCATCCCCGGCCCCGTCAACCGGCGCTCGACCCGGCGGGTGTCACCCGTCTCGCGGCGTCCCCAGTTCCCGGGCGAGGAACGGAGCGGTCCGGCTGCCGTCGGTCCCGGCCACCGTCTCCGGCGGCCCCGCCACCACCACCCGGCCGCCTTCGTCGCCGCCGCCGGGACCCAGGTCCACGACCCAGTCGGCGCCCGCCACCACGGACATGTCGTGTTCCACCACGACCACCGTGTGCCCCGCCGCGACCAGCTTCCGCAGCTGACGCATCAGCACCTCCACGTCGGCGGGGTGCAATCCGGTCGTCGGCTCGTCCAACAGGTAGAGGGTGTGCCCGCGCCCGCCCCGCTGGAGTTCCGTGGCGAGCTTGATCCGCTGCGCCTCGCCCCCGGACAGCTCCGTCGCCGGCTGACCGAGCCGCAGATAGCCGAGCCCCACGTCGAGCAGCGCCCCGAGGCTGCGTCGCACCGGCGGGGCGTCCGCGAAGAAGGCCGCGGCGGACTCCACCGTGAGGTCCAGCACCTCGGCGATGTTGCGGCCGCGGTGGCGCACCTCCAGCGTGTCCGGTCGGTAGCGGGAGCCACCGCAGTCCGGACACGCCGCGTAGGTGCTCGGCAGGAACAGCAGTTCCACCGACACGAACCCCTCGCCCTGGCAGGTCTCGCACCGCCCGCCCGCGACGTTGAACGAGAACCGGCCCACCCCGTACCCGCGCTCCCGGGCCGCGTCGGTCGCGGCGAACAGCTTGCGCACCGTGTCGAACAGTCCCGTGTACGTGGCGAGGTTCGAGCGCGGGGTACGGCCGATCGGCCGCTGGTCCACGCTCACCAGCCGGCCGACGCCCGCGAGGTCCTCGGTGATCGCGCCGATGAACGTGGACTTGCCGGAGCCCGAGACACCGGTCACGGCGGTGAACGCGCCCCACGGCAGCTCCGCCGTCGCGCCGCGCAGGTTGTGCCGGGTGACCGGTCCGACGGTGAGCCACCCGCTCCCCGGGCGTCCCGTTCCGTCCCCGCGGCGGCCGGGGTTCCGCCCGCCGAACAGGAAGCGCGCCGTCGCCGACTCCGGCACGTCCGCGAGGCCGGCCACCGGCCCGCTGTGCAGCACCCGGCCCCCGTGTTCACCGGCGCCCGGACCCACCTCCACGAGCCAGTCCGCGTGCCGGACCACATCGAGGTGGTGCTCCACCACGAACACCGAGTTGCCCGCGGCCCGCAACCGGTCGAGCACCCCGAGCAGCGCCCGGGTGTCGGCGGGATGGAGCCCGGCCGACGGCTCGTCGAGCACGTAGACCACACCGAACAGCCCCGAGCGCAGTTGGGTGGCCAGCCGCAGCCGCTGGAGCTCCCCGGCCGACAGGCCCGGCGCGGTCCGGTCGAGGCTCAGGTAGCCGAGCCCCAGCTCCGTCACCGGGGCGATCCGCGACAGCAGGTCGTCGGTGAGGACCCGGGCGGTGGGCGAGTCGTCGCCGTGCGCGCCCAGGGTCCGGGCGAGCTCGGCGAGCGGCAGCGCCGCCAACTCCGCGATGTCCCGCCCCGCGAACGTCACCGCCAACGCCTCGGCGCGCAGCCGCCGGCCGTCGCACACCGCGCAAGGAACACTGGTGAGGAACCGCTCCGCCCGCGCCCGCAGGGTCGCGCTCTTCGAGTCGGAGAAGGTCTTGAGCACATGGCGCCGGGCGCTCGTGTACGTGCCCTGGTAGGGACGTTGGATGCGGTCCGCCTCCCGGACCGGGTGCACGGTCACGACGGGCTGTTCGTCCGTGAAGAGGATCCACTCCCGCGCGGCCGGCGGCAGCTCCCGCCACGGTCGATCGACGTCGTGTCCGAGGGCGTCCAGCACGTCCCGGAGGTTCTTGCCCTGCCAGGCGCCGGGCCAGGCGGCGACGGCCCCCTCCCGGATCGACAGCGACGGATCGGGGACGAGCAGGTCCTCCGTGGTGTGGTGGACTCGGCCCAGACCGTGGCACGCCGGACACGCGCCGGCGGCGGTGTTCGGGGAGAAGGCGTCCGAGTCGAGCGGGTGCGCACCCGCCGGGTACGTTCCGGCGCGCGAGAACAGCATCCGCAGGGAGTTCGACAGGGTCGTCACCGTGCCCACCGAGGAGCGTGCGGTGGGGGTGGAACGCCGCTGCTGGAGCGAGACCGCCGGCGGCAGCCCGGTGATCTCCGCCACCTTCGGCGCCCCGACCTGGTGGATGAGCCGCCGCGCGTACGGCGCGACCGACTCGAAGTACCGGCGCTGCGCCTCGGCGAACACCGTGCCGAAGGCCAGGGACGACTTCCCCGACCCCGAGACACCGGTGAACGCCACCAGCGCGTCACGGGGGATGTCGACGTCCACCCCCCGGAGGTTGTGCTCACGGGCGCCGCGCACCCGGACGTACGGGTCGTGGGGAGGGAACGAGGACATCGACGTGCTCCGTACGGGGGCCGACACCCGCCCCGGGCCGGTGCCCGTCCGGGTCACCGGGGGCGGCAAACCCCACCATCCTAGGCTCCGCGCAGTCCCGCCACCCGGGCCAGTCGTCGGTAGGAGTCGTACATCGCCTCCCGGTCGTGGGTGCTCGTGGTCACCAGCACCTCCTGGGCGCCGCTCTCCTTGACCACGGCTTCGAGTTCGGCCGCGACCTGGTCCTCGGTGCCGTGCACCTGGCCGGTGAGCCCCGCCTCGAAGTAGCCGCGCTCGCGCTGCGTCATCTCCAGCGCCTCGATCCGCGCGGCGGGGGCCAGCGGCGGGAAGGCGCCGTGCGTCCGGGCCCGGGCCATCGCCCACGCCTCCGGGAGCAGCAGCCTGCGCGCCCGCTCCTCCGTCGCCGCCACCGCGACCGTGCCGGAGACGACGACGTACGGTTCGGCGGCCCAGGGGGAGGGGCGGAAGGCCGCCCGGTACCGCTCGACGCCCCGGAGCATCTTGTCCCGACCGCGGAGGTCGCCGATGACCAGCGGCAGCCCCGCGGCGGCGGCGACGTCCGCGCCCTCGCCCAGGGCGAGCAGGAACGGCGGCACCCGCAGTCCTTCGGCGGGGCGTGCGTGGACGCCGGTCGGTGAGGTGCCCTCGAACCAGCCGAGCAATTCCGTGACCTGGTCGGCGAAGTCCGTGGCGGAGGCGTCCTCCTTGTCCCGTCCCAGGGCCTTGCGGACGCCGTCCGTGAAGCCGACCGAGCGGCCGAGGCCCATGTCGATCCGCCCGGGGAAGAGGGACTCCAGCACGCCGAACTGTTCCGCGACGACGAGCGGTCGGTGGTTGGGGAGCATGACCCCACCGGTGCCGACCCGGATGGACCGGGTCGCGGCGGCGACCGCCGCGGCGAGCACGGTCGGCGCGGACCCCGCGACTCCGGGCACCGAGTGGTGTTCGGACACCCAGAAGCGGTGGTACCCGAGCGCTTCTGCCTCCCGGGCGAAGTCGACGGTGTCCCGCAACGCCTGTGGGCCGTCGTGGCCCTCCCGGGTGCGCGAGCGGTCGAGGACGGAGAAGCGGACGGACTCCAGTACGGAACTCACCTCCCTTTCAACACCGGGGTCGCGGGAAGATTCCCGCGACCCCGGTGCGTGCGGATCGGTCGTCAGCGGGGGAGGGCCGTGCGGGACAGTCGGTGTCCCCACTCGGAGAACAGCAGGGCGACGACCGCCAGTCCGGCCGCGATCAGGGGCACCGCGTGGGCTCCCGCCCAACCGATGCCGACCGCGCCGACGGCCCCGGACAACGAGATCGCCAGGTACAGGACGGCGGCGTTCAGCGAGACCAGCACGGACGCGGCCCCCGGGTCGAGGGTGATCAACCGGTGCTGCTGCGGTGAGGTGATGGCGAACGCGCCGATCCCGTAGACGACGATCATCGGCAGCGCGGCCGTGAACGTGCCCGTGGCGAGCGGGATCAGAAGCAGGCTGCCGGCCATCCACAGCAGGGCGAGCGCCACCACCGCGCGTCCGCCGATCCGGTCGGCGAGCGCCCCCGCGGCGAGGTTGCCGAGGGTGCCGATGACCCCGAGCGTGAACATCAGCACGGCCAGCCGGTCGCCGCTGCCGCCGGTGGCGGGCTCGAAGACGACCGCGATGTAGGTGTACGGGAGGTACACGGCGGTGAACCCGGCCAGGGTGGTCGCCAGGATGGCCAGCACCCGACGGTCGCGCAGCGGGGCGAGCCGCTCCCGCAGGCCCTCCGGTGCCGGGGCCGCCACCCGGGCCGGCACCCACAGCCGGACCCCGACCAGGCCCAGCACGGCCAGCGCCGCCACGAACCACATCGTGGACCGCCAGCCCAGCCAGCCGCCCAGCGCGGTGCCGATCGGGGCACCGAGCGCGGTGGCGGCGGTGAAGCCCGTGGTCACCGCCGCGATGGCACGACCGCGCCGCTCGGGGGCGACCAGCGAGGCGGCCGTGACGGCGGCGGTCGGTACGAAGAGCCCGGCACCGGCCGCCGCCACCATCTGCGCCGCCAGGACCGTCGCGAAGGTGGGGGCCAGGGCGGTGGCCACGTTCCCCACCAGGTACACGGCGATCGCCACCAACAGGATCGCCCGTCGGGCGCGGCGGGCGGTCAAGGTCGCCAGAACGGGCGCGAGCACCGCACAGGTCAGGGCGAAGACGGTCACCACCTGGCCGGCGGTGGTGACCGAGACGTCGAGGTCCCGCCCGAGCTCGGGGAGGACGCCGGCGAGGACGAACTCGTCGGTGCCGATGGCGAAGGTGGCGAAACCCAGGACGAGAACGCTGCCCCGTGCCCCCTGCGGCGGGGGCGGCGCGTCCACCGCACTCGTTTTCACCGGGGCCGGCGTCGGGGGCCGGGCGTCGTCGTGGAGGTCACTGTCCATGGGCGTCCCGTCGTAGGTGGTGCACCGATGGGGCGGACGACCGCGGGTGCCGAGCCGGGCGCGGCGGACCTGAGGGCGCGGTCGGCACGGTGTCCCCCCTCCAGAACGGAACCGATCAGTACCGTTCAAGGAAAATGACGGTACTGATCGGTTCCGTCTGGCGTCAAGTGCGACTACCGTGAAGCCATGGCCACCCATGCACGCAGGCGGCTCGTGGACACCGCGGACGCGCTCTTCCTCGCCGAGGGCGTCCGGGCCGTCGGAGTGGAACGGCTGCTGGTCGCATCGGGCGTCGGACGGGCTTCCTTCTACCGGCACTTCGCGAGCAAGGGCGAGCTGGTCGTGGCCGTCCTCGCGGAGCGCGACCGTCGCTGGCGGCGCTGGCTGGCCGAGGGGGTCGACGCCCGGGGGCGAGACCCGCTGGCCGTCTTCGACGTGCTCGCGGCGGATGTCGAACGGGGCGAGTTCCGCGGCTGCGCCTTCATCAACGCCATGATCGAGTGCGCGGACGCGGGCGGCCCGGTGCACCGGCTCGCCGTCGCCCACAAACGGGCCGTCACGGACTTCTTCGCCGAACTGCTCGCCGACGCCGGGCAGTCGGAACCCGCGGCCCTGGCCGGGCGGTTCGTCCTGCTGATGGACGGGGCCACGGTCACCGCCGTCCGCGAGCGCCGTGCCGAACCGCTGCGATGGGCCCGTGAGATCGCGGCCAGCCTGATGACCTGACCCGCGTTCGCCCCCGGTGCTGCGACGGGGTGGTGCCTAGGCTGGGCGCATGCCCCAGAACCCCAAGCCCCTGGCCGTCTTCGACCTCGACGGCACGCTCGCGGACACCGGACACCGACAGCGCTTCCTGGAGCGGAACCCGCCCGACTGGGACGCCTTCTTCGCGGCGGCCCCGGACGATCCGCCGCTGACCGAGGGCGTGGCGTTGGTCCTGCGCACCGCCGCCACCTGCGAGGTGCTCTACCTGACCGGACGTCCCGAACGGTGCCGCCGGGACACCCTCGACTGGATCGCCGCGCAGGGGCTGCCGGCAGGGCGGCTGCTGATGCGCCGCAACGGCGACCGCCGGCCCGCCCGCCGCACCAAGCTGGCCGTGCTGAGGAAGCTCTCCGCCACCCGCCGCATCCGGATGCTCGTCGACGACGACCCGCTCGTCTGCGCCGACGCCCGACGGGCCGGCGTCCGGGTCGTCCACGCCGACTGGGGCGCCCCCTCGGCGACCCTGACGGCCGCGCAGGGCCGCACCGGACGCACCTGACGGCCCGCCCGGGCTCCTGTCGGGGGGTCTGCGAACGGTTGTACGGACGTGAGACTTCCCTCATTCCCGGCCGCTCCCCGCGGGCCCGTCGGGACGCACCTGGTGCCGTCCGGGAGGCGTCGGAGGTCCCGCCGAGCAGCCCGTGATCACTCTTCGATGCGGAATCCGACTTTCAGCCCCACCTGGAAGTGCTGCACCTCACCGTCCTGGATCTGGCCCCGGACCTGCGTGACCTCGAACCAGTCCAGGTTCCGCAGGGTGCGCGAGGCCCGGCCGATGCCGTTGCGGATCGCTTGGTCCAGACTCTCGGGTGAGGTGCCGACGATCTCGGTGACGCGGTACGTGTGGTCGGACATGCTCGATCTCCTCCTCCGCCTCATGGTGGCGTCACCCTTCACGGTAAACTCACAGACCTCACTCAGCCTCTTGACCTGCGTCTTGACGCATACCAGACTTCGAGCCCACCCGTATTGAGCCTGACGCTCTTCCCCCACACTCGGGTTCAAGTTCCCCTTGCTGTTGGAAGAAAGCGACCCACGTGATGCCCCGCCGCCGGACCGTCCTCTCACTAGCCCTGGGCTCCACCGCCGCACTCGCCACCGGGTGCGGCGCCTTGCCAGGCCAGGGTTCCGGCGACCGCAAGTTGACCTTGTGGTTGATGAAGGACAGCGCCTCCGACGACTTCATCGAGCGGTTCACCAAGTGGTTCGGGGACGAACACGGTGACATCGAGCTGGACGTCCAGATCCAGCCCTGGACCGGCATCGGCGAGAAGGTCACCGACGTCCTCCAGGGCAAGGCGCCCGCCCCGGACGTCATCGAGGTCGGCAACACCCATGTCGCCCAGTACGTCGACAAGGGCGGACTGCTCGAACTGACCCTGGAGTCGGCCCGCGACCTCGGCATGGACGACTGGCTGCCCGGCCTCGCCGAGCCCGGCCGCTTCAACAACCGCCAGTACGGCATTCCGTGGTACGCGGCGAACCGGGTCGTCATCTACAACAAGGAACTCTGGGACGACGCGGGCATCAAGAAGGTCCCCGAGACCCGCGACGAGTGGCTCGACATCACCCGGACCCTCAACAGCGGGAACGTCCAGGGGATCTACCTCGCGGGCCAGGACTGGTACGCGTTCTCCGGCTTCGTCTGGGACGAGGGCGGCGACCTCGCCACGGACAGCTCCGGCCGCTGGGAAGGCGCGCTCGATTCCCCCGCCGCGCTGCGCGCCATGGACTTCTACGCCGAGCTGCAGGCCCTCGGCAAGGGCCCCAAGCGGGCCGACGAGGAGCACCCGCCGCAGTCGAAGGAGTTCGCCCGGGGCAACATCGCACAGATCGTCGCGGTGCCCGGCCAGGCCCGTGCCATCGAGCAGGCGAACGCCGACATGGCGGACAAGCTCGGCTACTTCACCATTCCGGGCAAGACCGCGAGCCGGAAGTGCGCCGTCTTCACCGGTGGCTCCGTCCTCGTCGTCCCCGAGCGCACCAAGGACCGCCGGGCGGCCGTCGCCCTCATCGAGGCCCTCGCCGGCGAGAAGTGGCAGACGGACCTCGCCCGCACGATGGACTACGTGCCCAACAAGACCACCCTGGCCCGGGTCGTCGCGGGCGACCCCGGCGTCGCCGCCATGGCCGAGGGCGCCGTCCGCGGCCGGGCCACGCCCAACTCGCCCAACTGGGCGAGCGTCGAGTTGAACAACCCCATCAAGACGTACATGTCGGCCGTGCTCACCGGGGGCAACCCGGCGAACGAGGCGAAGAAGGCGTCGATGCAGATCACCCGCGCCCTCTCCTGACCGACCCGGGACGAGCCCGGCCGCTGCCCGTCACCCACGGGTGACCGGCAGCAGCCGGGTCCACGGGTCAGCGCACGGTGCTCAGCGAGAGCGCGAACCGCCCGGCCCGGTCCGTCCACCAGTGGGTGCGTTCCAGTCCCGCGGCGGCCAGCTCCGCCCGCACCCCGTCCTCGCGGAACTTCGCGGAGACCTCCGTGCGCAGCTCCTCACCGGCGGCGAAGTCCACGGCGAGGCCCACCGCCGGGATCTTCACCGTCACACCGGTACGGGCCCTCAGCCGCATCTCGATCCACTCCCGCTCGGCGTCCCACACGGCCACGTGCGCGAAGTCGTCCGGGTCGAAGTCGCCGCCCAGCTCACGGTTGATCACGGTGAGGACGTTCTTGTTGAACGCGGCCGTGACCCCCGCCGCGTCGTCGTAGGCGGCGACGAGCGTCTCCTCGTCCTTGACCAGATCGGTGCCCAACAGCAAGGCGTCGCCGGGCGCCATGAGCGCGCGCACCACACCGAGGAACGCGGCACGCTCCTCGGGCAGCAGATTGCCGATCGTGCCGCCGAGGAAAGCGATCAGCCGCGGCCCGGGAGCGTCCGGCAGGGCGAACGTCCCGGTGAAGTCGGCGATCAGCGCGTGCACCGAAAGCTCGGGCCGTTCGGCGAGCAGCGCCGCACCCGCCTGTTCGAGCGCGCTCCCGCTGACGTCCACCGGAACGTAGGCCCGCAAGTCCACGAGCGCGTCCAAGAGGTGACGGGTCTTGTCCGACGACCCCGAACCCAGCTCGACCAGGGTCCGGGCGCCGGTCGCCGCGGCGACCTCGGGAGCGCGGTCGAGCAGGATCTCCCGCTCGGCGCGCGTCGGGTAGTACTCCGGGAGCGTAGTGATCCGGTCGAACAGCTCACTGCCCCGGGCGTCGTAGAACCACTTCGGCGGCAGGGTCTTCGGGCTGCTGGTCAGACCGGACAGCACATCGGCGCGCAGAGCCGCTCCGGTGGTGTCCTCGGGAAGGGTGCGGGTGACGCGGAACGGGCTCACGCGACGGGCTCCTTGAGCGGGGTCAGCTGGACTTCGGCGGGCGTGGCGGTCACCAGGGTGCGGTCGGGCACCCGCCGCCAGCGCGGATCGTCGTCGTAGGGTTCCGAGGCCACGACCGTACCGGCGTCGGGATCGGACCGGACGTACAGGGAATCGCCCCAGGTGGTCGCGGCGATGGAGTCCCCGTCGGTGAGCAGCAGGTTCAACCGCGAGCCGGGGGCCGCCCGGGCGACGTCCGTGACGGTGTCGGCGAGCGCCTGTCCCGGTGGGTCCCCGTCGGTCAACCGGCGCAGCACCAGTGCCCAGACCAGCGCCGCGTCACACCGGGCCGCCAGCGACAACAGGTCGGCGGGCGGCAGGTCGGCGGCGAGCGGGGCCAGCGCATCGGGCCAGCCGGTCACCGCGCCGTTGTGGCTGAACAGCCAGGGGCCCGAGGCGAAGGGGGCCGCCGCAGCCTCCCCGTCGGGGTCCGGAACGGTCGCGTCCCGGACCGCGGCCAGCAGCGCCCGGGTGCGCACCACCCGGGCCAGGTCCGCGAACGACAGGTCGGCCCAGATCGGCCCGGGCCGTCGGTACCGGGCCGGCACCGGATCGCCGTCCGCGTACCATCCCACCCCGAAGCCGTCCGCGTTGACCGTGCCGTACCGCTGGTGACGGGGCGCCCAGGACTGGTGGTACAACGCGCTCGGCGGCGTCCTCAGCACCGAACCCAGCGGCACCTCAGCGCCCAGATAGGCGATGTGACGGCACATCAGATCGCCTCCTGGAACGCCTCGTCGGCCGGCTTCACGTCCCGGGCGGTGCGGAACCCCGAGAAGATCTGTCGTCGGATCGGATGGTCCCAGTTGCGGAACGTGCCCCGGCAGGCCACCGCGTCCACGGCGAACGAGCCGCCCCGCAGCACCTTGTAGTCGCCCCCGAAGAACACCTCCGAGTACTCGCGGTAGGGAAACGCGGTGAACCCCGGGTACGGCAGGAAACCGCTGGACGTCCACTCCCACACGTCGCCGATCAACTGCCGTATCCCCAGCGGGGACTCCCCGGCCGGATAGCTTCCCGCGGGCGCCGGCCGCAGGTGCCGCTGACCGAGGTTGGCGTGCTCGGGCCCCGGATCGGCGTCCCCCCACGGATAGCGGGTGGACCGACCCGTCGCCGGGTCGAAACGGGCCGCCTTCTCCCACTCCGTCTCGGTCGGCAACCGCCGTCCCGCCCAGCGCGCGTAGGCGTCCGCCTCGAACCAGCCGACGTGCACCACCGGCTCCTCGGCCACCACCGGCTCGGTGGCACCGAACCGGCGACGCAGCCACGTCCCGCCCTCACGACGCCAGAACAGCGGGGCGCTGATCCCCCGCGAACGGACGTGGTCCCAGCCGCGGGGCTCCCACCACCGCGGGTCCTCGTAGCCGCCGTCCTCGATGAACACCTGGTAGGCCCCGTTCGTCACGGGCGTCGTGTCCAGGAAGAACGCCGGAACCAGCCGGTGGTGCGCCGGACGTTCGTTGTCCAGGGCCCACGGTTCCGCGGACGTTCCCATGGTGAACGGACCACCCGGCACCAGCACCTCCGCCGGCCCCGTGAACCGGGCCGCCGGCTCCGGGTCCGGCGCCGTCAGCACGACGGGGCCGGTGCGCAACTGATGGGTGATGAGCATCGTCTCGTCGTGCTGCTGCTCGTGCTGAGCGATCATCCCGAAGGCGAAACCCGCGTCGGTGAGCGGGGACCCGTGCAGCGGGGCGGAGTCCAGGACGTCCAGGGCCCGGCCGCGCACCTCGGCGGCGTAGGCGCGGGCCTCGGCGGGCGGCAGCAACGGCAACGCGGGCCGCTCGGCGCGCGGATGCTCGAACGCGTCGTACAGCGGGTCGATCTCCGGGCGCATCGCGGCCCGTCCCGCCACGGCCCGCAGCAACCACTGCTCCTCCTGGTTGCCGATGTGCGCGAGGTCCCACACCAGGGGCGACATCAAGGGCGAGACCTGCGCGGTCAGCTCGCCTTCCTGCACGCAGTCGGTCAGCAGGGAGGTCCGGTCACGGGCGGTGAGCAGCGCGGTCCGCGCACGGTCCCGCAGTACGCCGGGGTCGCCCGCGGGGGCGGTGGACTCGGTCATGCGGTCAGGTCCTTCCCGTGCTGGACGAAGCCCTCGATCAGGTCGTCGGCGGGGCTCCGCCCCTGGAACACGTAACGGTCCGCGTACGCGGCCACGGCGGCCTCGACGCGTGCCGATGCGCCGATGCGGGGCAGCGCGGCCAGCGCGGCGTCGAAGCAGATGACGGCAGCCTCCCGCAACTCCTGGTCGGTGAGCCCGGCCCGGGCGGCGGTCAGCCACAGTTCACTGCCGGGTGCCGGGGCGCCCTGGGCGCGCTCCGCCAGGGACTTCACACACCGGTAGGCAGTCTCCGTGGCCTCGGGATCGTCGAAGAGGGCGGTCGTCACCGCCAGCGGCACCATCCACCCGTCGTCCCCGGTCTGGGCATCGATCATCCGCAGTTCCAGGTGACCGCGCGGTCGCACCGGCGGGAACAGGGTGCTGATGTGGTAGTCGAGGTCGTCGCGGGTCGGCGGGCGGGGGAGCGCGCCCCGTATCCAGTCGCGGAACGTCACGCCCTCGGGCACCAACCAGGGCCCGCCCTCGGTGCGCACGCACATCACGGGGGCGTCCAGCACCCGACGGGCCCAGCCGACCCGCGGGTCCTCGTCCAGCGGCGGGGCTGCGGAGCGGCCGGGTTCGATGTCCGCCCACAGGGCCTGCCGGGTGGAGCGCCAGCCCGTCAGACGCGCCTCGGTCAACGGTGAGTTCGCGAAGGCGGCGACCAGCACCGGACCGAGCAGATGGGCGAGCCGCCAACGGCGCCCCAGCCCCAGGGGCCCGGGTTCCTCGAACCCGGCGTCCAGGCACACCTGCACCGACGCCGAGGAGCACATCATGACGCGTCCGGCGGGTCCCGCGCGGTCCAGGTACGTCTCCATGGCTGCGTACCGGGGGGCCCGTAGCCAGCGGACCGGCTCCCGCCACGGGTCGGTGCCGATGCCCGCCAGGGCGAGTCGCAGGGGGCGGAGTGCGGTGCGTACCGCCGCGAGGTCCGCGGACACCGCCGTCACGCACTCCATCAGTGAGGCGGCGGGTGCGGAACTCAGTTCCAGTTGGCCGCCCGGCTCGACGGTGAGCGCCGAGTTCAGGGGCAGCGTCCGCAGCGCGGTGTAGGCCTCGTCCAGGCGGGCGCGCGGTACGCGTTCGTGCGGTCGGTCGGCCGGGCGGACCAGCCATTCGAGCTCGACGCCGATGGTGCGAGGTGGTCCGGTCTTGAAGCAGATGCCTCGGACCAGCGCCTCGACGTCCGCGTCCGAGACCAGTGCGACGGACTGCGTACAGTCTCCTTCGGTCATTGTCGGGACCCTCCAGATCCTCGGGTGGAGATCCTGGGACCGACCGGGGCCGGGGACGGCCCGGTCGGTCCTGCCCGTCCACCCAAGACGGTCGGCGCCGCCCGCACAAGAGTGCCCGTGCATCGCCGAAATCGTACGGAAGCCAGGTGTTTCGGCCGTACGGCACGGGCGCTCGCCCGAGTCGCACCCGGCACGGGTGCTGGGCACCAGCATGGGGGAGGGGCACCGCACCCGCGACTCAGGCGGACCGGCGGGCAGCGCCGGGGGCGGTCGCGCCGGGGGCGCGCGGCGACCGGTGGCCGAGGGGAGCGGTGGGCGCCGGCCCCGATCGGGCGCGAGGTGGCCGGCCGGTCCGACCCGCGGATCGGCGCATCGGACCGTCGTCCGGACCGCCCTCGACGCCCGACCGCGCACCCGGGGCGCCCGCGCGCCCGGTCGCGGTGCTCGCCTCCGTGCCGGCGCAAGCCCGACCCGGCCCCCACAAGGGTGTGCGCCCCGCAGGGGGCAGGTGCACCGGGGCTCGGCGCTGTACACGTGTCTACGGAAGGTGCCCGATTTCTACGATCATCATCGGACCCCTCAAGGCCCCTTTTGTACCGATCGGGTGATACACACCCCGGGCCGTCCGCCACCCCCCACGGGAACCGGGCCGACTACCCACCAGTCCGCCGACACCGGTTCCCGGACCCGGGACGACAGCCCGCCCGGGCCCTCAGGACCACCCGTACCGGTCGCGCAGTCGCGCGGCGACCCCGTCGAACCGGGCGCGGTCCAGGGCACACGCCTCCCGGCGCATGCCGTCCTCGTGGACCCGCAACACCCGGTCGGAGTCCACCCACGAGTCACGCCCCTCGCGGTCCCAGGAGCCGCTGCCGATCGGCAGCCACTCCCGGTCGTCGTGCCGCTTGCTCGACAGGGGAACGGCCAACAGCGTGCCGCTGGCCTCACGGGCGACGATGAGCACCGGACGGTCCTTGCCGCGGCCGTCGCCCTCCTCGAACGGCACCCAGGTCCACACGATCTCACCCGGATCCGGATCACCGTCGTGGGCGGGCGCGTACTCGGTGCGGACCTCCCGAACGGAGTGCGGGGCGACCTCGGAGGTGGCGTGCGGCCCGGCGCGGCCCGGCGTGCTGAGGGCGTCGCCCTCGGGGGAAGCGGTCATGTGGGCCACCGTAGGGGGGACGTGCCCGCCCCGCCGGATGGAGCCCCCGGACGGGTGACACCACCCCGCCGCGAACGGTGCCGATGACGTCCCCGTGGCCCCGCTCCCCAGGCAACGACCTTGGAATAGACAGGAGTTGGCCGGTTCCAGGTAGGCCGAAAATGCCGCCTGGTCCCATGGAAGGATGCGGAGCGTCATGGTGCAGATACCCGAGCAGCCCGTCATGCGCGTTACCGATGAGTCAGCCGAGCGGGAGCCCGTACCGCGGCGTGCCCCGCGCTCCCAGGAATCCCACTCCGCGAGGCCCGTACGCAATACCGTGCCCGCCCAGTCCCGCTCCTCCCCGCGCCCCCTCACCCGCGCGGTGCCCACCAGCGCCGATGTGGCCCGGCTCGCAGGGGTCTCGCGGGCGACCGTCTCCTACGTCCTCAACAACACCAGTGCCGTACGGATCAGCGAGCCCACCCGGCGCCGCGTGCACGCAGCCGCCAAGGAACTCGGATACGTTCCGCACGCAGCCGCCCGCAGCCTGCGGGCGGGCCACAGCCGGATGGTCCTGATGCCGACCCCGGCCGTTTCGGTCGGCCCCCTCTACAGCCGGTTCCTCGGCGAACTCCAGTGGGCCCTGGGCCGGTTGGACTACACCGTCGTCCAGTACGGACGGGTCGGACTGACCGGTGAGGAAGCGGCCCGGGCCTGGGCGGAGTTACGGCCCGTCGCCGTCCTCGCCCCTGGAGCCCACGACCTGGGACCGCGCAGCGTGTCCCTCCTCAAGAGATCCGGAGCCCGAGCAGTCATCACCCTGGGACCCCACCAGGTGACCGGGGCCCACGCCCTGCTGATGGACCAACACGCGGTGGGCCGCACCGCGGGCCAGCACCTCGTCGCACGCGGACGCCGTCGCATCGGCGTGGTCATCCCCGAGGAGAAGGGACTCGAAGTGTTCTCACGGCCCCGCGCCGACGGCGTCCGTGAGAGTGCGGAGGGATCCGGAACCGAGGTGGTCGACGTACCGCTGCGCTACGACGAGGCGTCCGCCGCCCGACTCGCCGCCCGATGGCGAGACCTCGGACTGGACGGCGCCTTCGCCTACAACGACGAGTACGCGATGCTGCTGATGCGGGCGCTCCAGGACGAAGGCGTCCAGGTGCCGCACGACACGGGCATGGTGGGCGCCGACGACCTGATGCTCGGACGGCTGCTGCGCCCCCGACTCTCCACGGTGCGCACCGAACTGCCCTCCGGTCAGGAACTCGCCGGACTGGTCGACCGGGTCGTCCACGACCCCGCGGCGGAACCCCTGACCAGACAGCTGATGGGCGCGACCCTCGTGGAGCGCGAGAGCGGGTGACCCGCCACCGGCCGATTCCCGGCCGGACACCTCCGTCCACTCGGCCGGGCGGTCGCGGTGACGCTGCTCCACGTCC